>CAIMUS010000131.1 GCA_903844665.1 uncultured Pseudomonadota bacterium | reverse complement strand
TGTGGGAATGTGGGAATGTGGGAATGTGGGAATGTGGGAATGTGGGAATGTGGGAATGTGGGAATGTGGGAATGTGGGAATGTGGGAATGTGGGAATGTGGGAATGTGGGAATGTGGGAATGTGGGAATGTGGGAAGCCTTGTTTGAGGAGCTAAGTCAATGACCGGGCATGCAACTGAAGTGGCACGCGGCGAGCGCTTTGAATTTGGCGCTAACTGGACGCGCTTTCTGAATGTACTGAACGATGACAGGATTCATCAGGTGGAGAAGTCCTTGCGGGAAATGCTTGGCGTATCTGATCTGAAGGACAAACGCTTTCTGGATATCGGCAGTGGCGTAAATGCTCATTAAGTGCAGGCAGGATAGCAGCAGGAAATCCTAAGATAGTCTACACTTGAAGCCATGGACATCCCCTCCTTCACCCCGAAGCTGCCAGTGATTCCCGACGCGGAGCAGACGCCGCGGGTGCGGAGTCTATTGCAGCTCATTGCGCAACAACAGGAGCATATCCAGCGGCTGGAGGATGAAATCCGGCGGATGAAAGGCGGGCCCCGGCGGCCCCAGTTGAAGCCGAGTTCATTGGAATCGGCTGGGATTCAGGAATCAGGGGGAGCGAACGTGTCGCAAACAGGGCCTCTCGTTTTGGGAGTACCTCAAAGATCGGGTATCGGGTCTGAAGATGATACCGCCTCTCGCTGACTTGATCCGTCGGGCGGCGGTCTTCCGACATGTGCTTGCCCGCAGTTAATGAGCATTTACTGTTCCATTGCTCTTATCACTACCGGTCTGGCTAAGGATGGGACGAGCGCCGCGCCGGTTCGCGTGCCATTGGCGCAACCACTCAATAATTACTTCACAGCCACCACGGGGTGGCTCGGCGCCATCCCGCATTCTTGATCTCCTCGGTATGCCGCGGGTCGGTGCGTTCTTTACCATCAGTATGCCCGTGTGCTGCAGTACTGAGTAAGGTCTGACAATGCCCCGAAGAATCATGCTTCTGGTGAGTTCCATGGGCAGCGGGGGCGCCGAGCGGGTCGCCGCCACCTTGGCCAATGCTTGGGTCGAACGGGGTGATGTGGTGACCTTGGTACCCACCTTTTCCGGCCGGGGGGAGTGCTTCTACCCGGTGTCCGACCGGGTGAAGCTGGTCTATCTCGCGGACATGGCTCGGAAAACCGGCCGCAGCCCCCTTGCTTACGGCGCACGGTTTCTGGCGCTGCGGCGGCTGATCTGCGCCGCACGGCCCGATGTGGTGGTGTCCTTTCTCACCAATGTCAATGTGGCGGTTATCCTGGCCACGCGGGGCTTGAGAGTACCGGTCATTGCTTGTGAGCGCACCAATCCACAGTTTGAAGCCGATACCAGGCGCGGGCTACGGTTGCTGCGCCGGTTGACCTATCCACTGGCGGACTTGGTGACGGTGCAAAACCAGGATATGGTGCCGGCATTTCACGCCATGATGCCCGGCATGAAACGCCTGGAGGTCATCCCGAACCCGCTACCCGACGCGCTGGTCAAGGAGGCGCAAGGGAGGGCGGTCGATCAGGCGAGCCGCCCTCGCCTGATCGCGATGGGCCGACTCTCTCAAGAGAAACAGTTTGGCAGGCTGATCGCAGGCTTTGGTCCACTCGCCGCCAAGTTCCCAGATTGGGAGTTGTGGATTTGGGGCGAGGGACCGCTGCGCCTGCAACTGGAACAACAGGTGCGAGATACCAAGCTGGACGGCCGGGTTTTCCTACCTGGCAGAACGTCTGCACCTTGGGACGAACTGGCAAAGGGGACAGTCTTTGTAATGTCGTCGGCGTATGAGGGATTTCCCAATGTCCTGCTGGAAGCCATGGCGCTGGAGTTGCCCTGCGTCGCCTTCGACTGTCCCAGCGGTCCTCGGGAAATGACTCGGAACGGCCAGAATGGCCTGCTGGCGCCAGCCGGCGACTGGAAGGCGTTGGTGGAAGCACTGCGCCGGGTGATGCGCGATGCGGCGCTGCGCCGGGCATTGGGTGAGCGGGCCGCTGCATCAGTGCGGGAGCGCTACGCCCTGAACAAAGTGTTGCGGATGTGGGATAATTTGTTTGATACAGTGGCTCCCAAGCGCGAAAGGGCGAGCCGATGAAGGTGCTCTATGTTATCACCGGTCTGGCGACTGGCGGCGCTGAAATGATGCTGTTCAAATTGCTTTCGGCCATGGATCGCAAGCGTTTTACACCGACGGTGGTCGCACTGTCCGGCGGTGAAATATTGCCGCGTATTGAAGCATTGGACATCCCTGTCTATTGCATGGATTTCCAACCAGGAACGGTGCCGGTCACCGGTATCTTACGATTGGTTGATTTGCTACGTCAACTGCAACCGGATGTGATACAAGGTTGGATGTATCACGGCAATTTGGCTGCCCAGATAGCCGCATTCTTTCTTAAGAAGAAAACCCCAGTGATTTGGAATATCAGAGGTACTCATACCGATCTGGGTCAAGAAAAAGTGACGACTGCCATGGCGATATGGCTGGGCGCCAAGTTATCTCGATTTCCTGCAAAAATCATTAATAATTCAAAGAATAGCGCCCTGCTTCATGAGCAAAAGCTAGGATATTCGTCCGAAAATAAGGTGATTATACCGAATGGTTTTGATATTGAGCTTTTTAAACCCTCACCAGATGCCTACAACCATTTTCGCAACGCGCTAAATTTGCCGGCAGACTCCCTGTTGATCGGTTTAATCGGTCGCTACCATCCTATGAAAGATCATAGTAATTTTTTCCATGCAGCTTTACAATTGGTCAAAACTCACCCCATGGTAAGATTCATACTGGCCGGTACGGAAGTGGAGCCATCCAATAGAGAATTGATGAACTTAATCAGTTCATTAGGACTGGAACCGTCGGTGCGTTTACTTGGCAGGCGGAATGACATCCCCGAGATCACGGCAGCATTGGACATTGCCTCTTCTTCTTCTTACGGCGAAGGTTTTTCTAACGCTATCGGCGAAGCGATGAGTTGCGGCGTCCCTTGTGTGGTCACTGACGTCGGCGATTCTGCTTGGATCGTCGGCGACACCGGCAAGGTGGTCCCGCCTCGCGATCCCACCGCCCTCGCCAACGCGCTGCGGGAACTGGTGAACATGGGCGCGGTAGCCCGTCGTGCCCTGGGCGAACGGGCACGGCAACGGGTCGTGGAAAACTTCTCGCTGGAGGCAGTTGTGCGTCAGTACGAGGACTTATACGAAAGTGTTTATCAGCAATTCAAAGGGCAGCAGCGCTAATGTGCGGCATCACCGGCCTGATTGACCCAAACCTGCAAAGTGACAGCGCGCTCGCCCTACAAAATGATGTAACCTGCATGGCGGATTGCCTGGCCCATCGCGGCCCCGACGACAGCGGCGTGTGGGTAGATGCGGCGGTCGGCGTCGCGCTGGGTCACCGCCGCTTGTCCATCCTGGATTTGTCGCCATTAGGTCATCAACCGATGTACTCCGCCAGTGGGCGCTATGTCATCGTCTTCAACGGCGAAATCTACAACTACCTCGAACTGCGCCACGAATTAGAGCAATTGGGTAACGTGACCTGGCGCGGCCACTCCGATACCGAAATCATGCTGGCCGCGTTTGAAGCGTGGGGCGTCAAGGCGGCTTTGCAACGCTTTATTGGCATGTTCGCCTTCGCGCTGTGGGATCGCCGGGAACGCACCCTGTTTTTAGCCCGTGACCGCCTGGGTGAGAAACCGCTGTACTACGGCTGGTCGGGCGGCGTGTTCCTGTTCGGCTCGGAACTCAAGGCCCTGCGGGCGCATCCCGCATTCACCGCCACCATCAACCGCGACGCCCTCACGCTATTGCTGCGGCACAACTATATCCCCGCCCCGTATTCCATCTATCAGGGCATTGCCAAACTCCCACCGGCCGCCTTCGCCACGCTTACTTGGCCGGCGCTCGCGCGCCATGCCGATCCGGCCATTGAGTCGTATTGGTCATTCCGGGAGGTGGCGGAAGCCGGGATCGCCTATCCCCTGCCGGCGGATGAAACCGCCGCCATTGGTGAATTGGACACCCTGTTGCGCGATGCGGTAGCCCGGCAAATGGTGGCCGATGTACCGCTCGGCGCGTTCCTGTCCGGCGGGGTGGATTCCTCCACGATTGTGGCGCTGATGCAGGCGCAAAGCAGCCGCCCGGTCAAAACCTTCACCATCGGTTTTCACGAAGCTGGCTATAACGAAGCGGAATATGCCCACGCGGTCGCACGCCATCTCGGTACCGATCACACCGAACTGTACGTGACGCCGCAACAAGCTCAGGCGGTGATTCCCCGCCTGCCGCAACTCTACGATGAGCCGTTTGCCGACTCCTCGCAAATCCCCACGGTGCTAATCTCACAACTGGCGCGAACCCAGGTGACGGTCAGCCTGTCCGGCGACGCCGGCGATGAATTGTTCGGCGGTTACAACCGCTATTTTCTGGCCGAGCGGATTTGGAACAGCCTGAGCCGCCTGCCGCCGTCGCTGCGCGCTGGCATGGCCCGCCTGCTGCTGAGCATACCGACGCCCTGGCTGGATCGGGTGTTGAACACGCTGCGTCCCGTGTTGCCGCAATCACTGCGTTATCCACAGCCGGGGGATAAGCTTCACAAGCTGGCTGAACTGTTCACCCTGCAGAATGCCGAGCACCTCTATCGGCAGCTGGTGTCGCATTGGGATCAACCCGAAACCCTAGTCATTGGTGGTCAGGAACCCGCCACGGCGCTGACGGACACCGGTCAATGGGCCAACCTACCGGATTTCACCCAGCGCATGATGTATCTCGACACGCTCACTTATTTGCCTGATGATATTTTGGTTAAGGTGGATCGCGCCACCATGAGCGTCAGCCTGGAATCGCGGGTGCCGTTTCTCGATCATCGGGTGGTCGAATGGGCCTGGCGGGTGCCGTTGAACCTGAAAATCCGCAACGGTGAGGGTAAATGGCTGTTGCGCCAAGTGCTGTATCGCTATGTCCCCAAGGAACTCATCGAACGCCCGAAACAGGGCTTTGGGGTGCCGATCGATCACTGGCTGCGCGGGCCGCTCCGGGAGTGGGCGGAAGCTTTGCTGGACGAGTCACGGCTACGCCAAGAAGGATTTTTTAACCCGCAACCGATTCGTACCAAGTGGACGGAGCATCTGGTGGGAACGCGAAATTGGCAGTATTACCTGTGGGATGTGTTGATGTTTCAGGCATGGTTGGAAAATTATCAAACTAATCATGCATTATTTCTGAGAAATAACCATGAACATTAAGAGTTATATTCCTTGGCATACTAAAATTGTGGCTAAGATGATATTATCAAGGTTACCTTTTGATTATTGGGTTTGGTCAAAATTGGATTTGTTCAAGCATGGTCAAATGGAAAAACCCAAATATGCCTATGATACTTTTCGTCATCACTTCAATAAATTTGAATTTTCAGGAAAGCGAAAAAACTTCACGGTGCTTGAACTAGGCCCTGGTGATTCATTATTTTCCGCTTTGATAGCCTATGCGCACGGCGCAACCTCATCTTATCTGGTGGATATCGGTAGATTTGCAAAAAATGATCTGAAATCATACATTAGAATGATCGAATACCTTAAAGATCAGGACTCAGCTCTAGATATTCCGAACAGATTTGATTCTGTGGAAGGGTTGCTGGCATTCTGTCATGCTCGGTATGAAATAAATGGTCTAGAATCTATACGAAACATACCTAATGAAACCATAGATTTTATATGGTCACAAGCTGTGCTTGAGCATGTAAGGTTCGGTGATTTTGAAAAAATGATGAGGGAATTACGTCGTATCCTGAAATCGGATGGTGTCTGCTCACATGTGGTTGACCTGAAAGACCACTTGAGCGGTGCACTAAATAACCTACGCTTCAACAGGAAGCTATGGGAGTCTGATTTCATGACACGATCCGGATTTTACACTAATCGGTTACGCTACTCAGAGATGTTAAAAATATTTTCAAACTCAGGATTTTCAGTTCAAGTAGACAATGTTCAACGCTATCCCTTACTACCAACACCCCGATCTGCAATGGCCGAAGAATTCCGTAACCTTCCCGATGAAGAACTCCTGATCGCTGGGTTTGAAATAACATTGAGACCGAACTAACTTTTCATTAACGCTCTGAATCGCTGTATTATGACTGCTTCGAACAGATTTTCCACGAACCACATCTCGACGGATTTTCAAGGTAGGGTATGCATCTCTGGACTAACAACCGTATTGTGATCAGCACCATAGTGATCCTGCTGGGTACACTATTGATGATGGCGTTTGGTGCGTTTTTTTGGCTCCAGGATGCCGCTGACAATTCCGGGCTGGCGAACGTTACCTGGGATTACGGTGTGGCGCTGCTATGGGCATTACTGATTCTAATATTCATCGCCTTCTGGCCCATCACCGACCGCGAACGGATCGTCCTGATGGTCCTTTGGATTGCCCGTATTGGGGTGACGCTGGGATTCATGCTGTTCTATGAAAGCTATTATCCTCCACTGGATCCCATAAGCTATTTTAAAAGGGGCATCAATGAAATTGCTCCATTGGACTGTTTCACTTTTAGTAATGGTACGTCTAATGTCAACGGTTTGGCGGCGCTGCATAATTTGGTCATACCTGAATCGTACCATGCGATGAAACTAACTTGGGCACTGCTGGGTCTGGTCGCGGTGTATTTTTTCTATCGTGCAGCCTGTCTGTTTCTGGGCTATCGTGATATTCGTGTTCTGTACCTGTTGGGATTATTCCCGAGTATCCTGTTTTGGAGTTCGTTCCTGGGCAAAGACCCAATTGTCCTGCTCGGCATCGCCCTGTATGCATTTGGGGTGGTCGGGTTTTTCAGGCACCGTAGAGCAGGGTATCTTTGGCCGCTCGGATTAGGTATCCTGCTCGCTGCGTTCATCCGGATGTGGCTGGCGTTTATTTTATTGTTGCCTTTGGGCGTATTCTTTGTCATTGGGCATCAGAGCGTCATGCGTCGGATTCTGCTGGTCTTGTTGGGCGTTCCAGCATTCGTGCTGGCGGTGCAAAGCTTCAGTGAGAAGTTTCAGCTTGAAACCACGCAGGACTTAGTCGAGCAGACCGATCGACTCTCTCAAAGTTGGGCGTTCGGTGGCTCTGGCCAGAAGATCGAGGGGGGATTCAACAGCATTAGTGGCATGGTCATATTCCTGCCAGTGGGAATGTTTACCGCCTTGTTTCGCCCGTTGCCAGGAGAAATTCTGAATCCTTTTGGGCTGCTAGCCAGTGCTGAAAATGCGTTGTTGCTTGGAATGTTACTCTGGGCAATCTACAAAGGGCGCTGGCGGTTGATAATGTCTGAACCAGTCATTGCCTGGGCGGTCGCGGTGGTGATTATTTGGTCGGCCATTTATGGGTTTGTGTCTTACCAAAATCTTGGGTCAGCCTTTCGTTTTAAGTTGCAAGTGATGCCGATTCTGTTGCTGGTTCTCGTCTTTCTTGCCAATCGTCGTCGGGTGGCTTTTGTGAATAATTTGGGCTAGGTTTTATACCCCAAACACAGGTTGCCAACCCCGTTTATCACGATTCGTCCTGCAACGTGTACGCCTTATGAGCCCAGAAAATTATCTTTATTTCCTTTGTTTTGTAATGGCCCTTGGGGTTTCCGCAATTTTGACTCCGGTCATGCGGAAAATCGCACTGCGGTTTCACATTCTCGATCGACCGATCACGGATGTGAAAACGCACAAAAAGCCTGTCCCCTACCTCGGGGGCGTGGCCATCGCCTCCGGTCTGGCGATTTCTTTACTGGGCGTACGCTTTCTCACGGATTTTCCGACCGGGACGCTGCACGCACTCCAGGGAATCTTTGCTGGTTCCACTATTATTTTCCTCGTCGGGCTCGCGGATGATTGCAGAGTGGGCGGCCTTAGATACAAGCAGAAATTCCTTTTTCAATTCGCCGCCGCGATCTGCCTGATCGCATTCGATATTCGCATCCAATTTATTTCGCCGTCATGGTTTGCGGACCTGCTTACCGCCGTGTGGATCGTCGCTGTAATCAACGCGTTGAATATCATTGACATTATGGACGGACTGTCCAGCGGGATCGGGATTATCGCCAGTCTTGGGTTTCTTTTTATTTCACTACCATCGGAAGAAATCTACGTCAATTTTGCCGCCGCTGCTTTGGCCGGCGCCCTCCTTGGCTTTCTGCCCTTCAACCTTTCCAACCGATGGAAGATCTTCATGGGCGACACGGGAAGTCTGGTGATGGGATTTGTACTGGCCGCGCTTTCTCTGGGAACCTCGTATTCGCAATTCAACAACCTGGGAATCTTCTGCCCGATCCTGATCCTGGGAATCCCCCTCTACGATACTTTCCTTGTCACCTGTTTGCGACTTAACCGTGGAATGTCTCCGTTTTTGGGAAGCCGGGACCATTTTGCCTTGCGCCTTGAAACCTATGGATTCCTCCGCAAGGAGATTCTGGTCATGTCCTATGCGGCCAGTCTTGTGCTGACGTTAGTGGCCTACGAAGTGACAACGATCACTTCTATAACCTACGCTACCGGGCTCTATAGCGCTGTGGCTTTGACCGCGCTGGCGCTTGGCGCCTGGCTGGCGCGCATTCCGGTCAATCACTGATGAATCATATTCGCACTTTGATCTTGGGCGGCGGGATGTCGGGTCTGTCCTGTGCCTACCATTTGAATAGTCCGTATCTGCTGTTGGAACGTTCGGATGAACCTGGCGGTTTATCGCGCTCCATCAAGCAGGATGGTTTTGTTTACGACCACACCGGTCACTTATTGCATCTTCGTAACCCGTACACTCTGAAACTGATCCCGGATCTGCTGGGAGACAACCTTTGTCTCAATGAGCGTCGGGCCTGGATCTATTCGCACCATACCTATACGCGTTATCCCTTCCAGGCCAACACCTTCGGCTTGCCCACGCGGGTCATCAAGGAGTGCGTCAACGGTTTCATTAATGCCCAGATCGATTCCCAACCGGGACCCGCCGCGGGTCCGGAATCACTTCGCAGTTGGGTGCTGCGGACCTTTGGTAAGGGGTTCGGCAAATACTTTTTTTTTCCGTACAACGAAAAATTGTGGACAGTCTCGGCAGACGTGCTCACGTCGGAATGGGTCGCCCCCTTTGTACCCAAACCATCGATTACCGAAGCCATTGATGGGGCGCTCAGCGACCAGACAAAGAAATTCGGCTACAATACTATCTTTTATTATCCCAAAGAAGGGGGAATTCAAGCGTTGGCCTTTGCCTTTGCGAAGCCGTTGACCGGGGTTCGATTAGAGACGGAAGTCACCGCCATCGACCTCTCAAAAAAGGAAGTGACGACCTCGGTGGGAGAGACGCTGGCCTATGACCATCTGGTCACCACCCTTCCTCTGGCCCGGTTCCTGAAACTGACCAAGCCGCTGCCTCTGGAGATTCAGGCGGCTCTCTCGCTTCTGCGGTGGAATTCCGTCTATAACCTGAACCTCGGAATCGCCCGTGCAAACATTTCAGATAAGCACTGGATTTACTTCCCAGAGAAGAAATACCGCTTTTACCGTGTTGGCTTCCCGATGAATTTTTCCACCCATATGACTCCGCCGGGATGCAGTTCCATGTACACCGAAATTTCCTATACACCGGGCAATCACCCGGATGACCGGCAGGCCTATCGGGATATTGTCCGGGGTCTTCACGACTGCGGATTGCTCACCCGCAGCGATAAGATCATTTCACAGAAGGTGCTGGATATTCCCTGTGCTTACGTCATTTACGATCAGAACCGCACTCCCACGGTGAACAATCTCCTCGCCTATCTCGAATCGCTGAACGTGCATTCCATTGGACGGTTCGGCGCCTGGAAATATTCTTATATGGAAGAGGCCATCCTGGAAGGGAAGAGCACCGCGGAGAAAATCGATGGCGTCTGAAACCCGCCTCCGCGTCGCACACATCATCACCCAGTTGGAGCTTGGTGGAGCGCAGCGGAACACCCTCTATACCGTCGCGCACCTGGATCCTGCGCGCTACGATGTCGCTCTGATCTGCGGACCGGGAGGGATTCTGGATGAAGAAGCCCGGCGGACCGGATTGCCGCTCTTTTTCATCCGGAACCTGATCCGCCCCATTCGTCCCTGGAAAGATGTTCTGGCGCTCTTGGCACTGTACCAAACCCTGCGGCAGTTCCGGCCCCATGTCGTCCACACGCATTCCTCAAAAGCCGGCATTCTCGGGCGGATTGCCGCTTATGTTGCCGGCGTTCCTGCCATCATCCACACCTTTCACGGCTTCGGCTTCACCCCTGACCAAAGTAACGCCTTGCGCAGCCAATTGATCCGGGTGGAACGCGTCTGTGCACGATTGAGCACACACTTGGTTTACGTCTCGGAGGAGAACAGACGGCAGGCCAATGCGCTCGGCATCGAACGAAACATTCCTTCCAGTTTGATTCGCAGCGGAATTCAGATGACGTTCCCCAAAGAATCCGGCTTTCGGCAGGAACTGAACATCCCCGGAAACGCTTGGGTGGTGACGACCGTCGGCAATTTCAAACCCCAGAAGAATCCGCTGGACCAAGCGAAAACTGCAATCACGGCTTTACGCCAGGATCCGGACCTACAGTTTGTTTTTGTCGGCGATGGGGACCTGCGCCCCACTGTCGAAAAATGGGTTCAGGGGCAACCCTACGCGGAGAACATTCACTTTGTCGGCTGGCGCCAGGATGTTCCGAGTATCCTCGCGGCATCCAACAGTTTTCTGCTGACCTCTCGTTGGGAAGGTCTGCCGCGTGCGGTGGTGGAGGCCTTTGCCGCCGGCTTGCCGGTTGTCGCATACGCGGTGGATGGGGTACGGGAAGTGATTGATGAAGCCAAAACGGGCTTCCTCATCTCCCCGGGGGATACCGCCCTTGCAGCACAGCAGGTCATCTGGCTGAAGGCTCACCCGCAAGAAGCCGCCGCCATGGGGCGGGAGGGACAGCGCCGAATTCGAAAGGAATTCGATATCGATTTGATGGTTCGCCAGCAGGACGAACTCTATCAAAAAATTTTCAACGCCTACCGTTGAAAAAGTATTTTAACCTGATGTGCAACTTTACCGTTCAATACCATGGTCGCGAAGATGCGATCCGGACGTCTCCGGACAAATTACCAGCTATGGCGAAGGATTGCCGCGCAGTCTATTGGAAGCGGCCGCTTGTGGCCTGCCTATCGTTACTACTGATGTGTCCGGCTGCAGGGAAATCGTAACCCATGGTGTTAACGGGTTATTGGTTCCCCCCAAAGACCCGACAGCATTGGCGAACGCTATAGAATATCTGGTGGAACATCCCGAGGAACGACAACGCATGGGCGCGACAGGACGGGCCAGAGTCCTGGCGAAATTCGATGAACGTATCATATTGCAAAAGACTATTACTGTTTATCGAGAGTTGCTCAACGCAAAGCAGTAGGCAAACACTCATTTTGTCTGCCTGAGTTTCAAAGCGGGCCCGGGCAAGCATCGTCCACCGCAAATCTGGAACACTACCGTTGCTTGATTTGGTAAAGAAATGACCAATCCAGAAGAAATCTTGTCTGATCTTGCGCTCGGTGAAGATCAACGGCATGAATTTAAGCGCATGGTCGATAACCCTGAAAGCGTAGCGGGCGAGGTTGTTGCGTTTGCTAATAGCGATGGCGGGGTACTCTACTTAGGTGTGGACGATGGTGGCCAATTGATCGGTCTCGGCGATCCCGAGCGTGCATTTCAGACCTTGACCCCTATTTGCCGAGACCGTTGCATTCCACCGATTAGCCCGATTATCGAACAATTTCGTGTAACTGATAAGGAAATCATTGTTCTCCAGATCAGACCTGAATTGAATCGCCAGAAACCCTATCGCACGACTGGCGGGCGCTTCTATATCCGGGTCGGTAGAGACAAAAAAGACGCCACTGGACGCGAACTGATACGTATCGCTCAAGCAGCTGGCGAACTGTACTACGATGAAAGTCCGGTGTTGGGTACTTCCCTGGCGGATCTTTCCATAGCTACTTTTTCGGCCTATCATCAACACCACTTTGGTCTAGGCACAGGCGTGCCCCGGTTGATCATTCGCTTATCCCGCGTGCTCTCGGGCCGCGAACCTGAGTTTGCCCTGGTCGGTGAAGAGTTGCGCATGCGTATCTGGGCGCGGCCGTGGAGTGAAAGAGTATGACTGTGGTTGCGCAAAGCATGGTGGCGAAACAGGTGATGAATTTGCCGCTGATCCCGGATTTGCGCCCGCAGCAGCAGCAAACGATCATCCAGGCGCTAAGCTGACCTTACCATGACCCGCCGCAAGCTCCCCATCGGCATCCAGACCTTCAGCGAAATGCGCGAGGGGGGCTATTATTACGTCGATAAAACGGCGATAGCCCAGCAGATGATCGACCAGGGCAAATACTACTTCCTGTCCCGCCCGCGC
>CAIMUS010000130.1 GCA_903844665.1 uncultured Pseudomonadota bacterium | reverse complement strand
GGGTTGACGTTCCAGGTATCACCGGAAATATAGGTGACTTGTTGCACCTGGCAGTCGTCGGGCGCATGGAAACGGTGATACATGCTCGCCTTGAGCCGCAGGGTCACATACGTGCCGTTGCGGTAGTGCGCTTCCAGCGTCGGATCGGCCAGCAGATCGTGCAGAGTGTAAGGGAAGCCCTTGGCCTGGATGAGCATCCCGTCTTCGACCTGCCCGCAGGCCCCGACAATGGCATCGCAGGGGCTGACGAGCGTATCGGGGTCCGGGGCGATGGGCCGCGCGCCGGGCTTCAGTTCGCGGATAAAGCAATCATGCAGGCTGGTGAACGTGGTCTTGCGGGCCTCGTCCAGGTCCAGATCGGCAAACCGCTTCCAGAGGCCGATGGACAGACCGCGGACCAGCGGCTGCTCGATCCGGCTGAACCAGCCCATGAAGCGCGTCAGCGCCAGACGCGGAATGCGGTTGGTCAGCAGGAAGTTCAGGTTTTCCCGCAGGATGAGAGTAGACAGCCATCGTCGTCGGTGCATGCCGGCTACTCCGGATCATCGGCCATTCGGAGGGTCATCTTTGTCATGGATTTGCAAAACGAGGGTAATATTGTAAGACGACGACAATATGATGTTCTCGCAAGATATGCTCTCGGAAGAGGTTCGTGAACGATACCATTGCACTGTACGCCGGTCTGGCGGTATTTCTGGCCTGGTCCCTCAGGGCGGCGAAGCAACGCCTCGACCTGTCGCGCGCCAAGCATCCCTCGCTTACGGGCCACGCGCGCCTGGCGCGCCGTGTAGCACGGCAGATTCCCTATTTCGGCTACGACGAGACGCGCTTTTTCAATTCCGACGGCGCACCGCCGGACATTGCCACGCGCCGGCGCGAGGGCTTCATGCGCCTGGCGCAACAGTTTCGCGAACGCAGTGCGGCCACTCTGGAGATGACCGATGCCGTAATGGACGGCGTTTCGGATTTGCAGTTCATCAGTGCCTACCGCGTGCCCTTCCCGTACAGCCGTTATGTCCGGGCACATCTGCGCGTCGGCGCCTTTATGCAGGCGGCGGACGGGGTCATGCTGACCGATCCGGACGGCAATCGCTACTACGATTTGACGGGCTCCTACGGCGTCAATGTCTTCGGGCATGATTTCTACAAGGGCTGCATGGCGCGCGGTATCGCGCGGGTGCAGGATCTGGGCGTCGTCCTGGGACCTTACCATCCGGTGATGGTCTACAACGTGCAGCGTCTGCGCGCCATTTCCGGCCTGGATGAAGTATCGTTCCACATGTCCGGCACGGAAGCCGTCATGCAGGCCGTGCGCCTGGCGCGCTATCATACACGCCGCACGCACCTGGTGCGCTTCTGCGGGGCCTATCACGGCTGGTGGGGTGAGGTGCAGCCGGGTGTCGGCAATCCGATCGATACCCATGAGACCTATACGCTGAAAGACATGGATGCCGCCACCCTGCACGTACTGCGCACGCGCAAGGACATTGCCTGCGTGCTGATCAATCCCTTGCAGGCCCTGCATCCCAACACCGCGGCGCCCGGCGATTCGGGGCTGCTGGACAGCTCGCGAACGGCCCACTACGACCGCGAGGGCTATGCCGCGTGGCTCCAACAGTTGCGTGAGGTCTGCTCGGCGCATGGTATCGTGCTGATCTTCGACGAGGTGTTTGTCGGTTTCCGACTGGCGCCGGGCGGTGCACAGGATTACTTCGGCATCAAAGCGGACATGGTGACCTATGGCAAGACGCTGGGCGGCGGTTTTCCGGTGGGCGTGGTCTGCGGTCGTCGCGATCTGATGAAGCGGTTCCGCGACGACAGACCCGTCGACGTCTGCTTTGCACGCGGGACCTTCAATTCGCATCCGGCGGTGATGGGCGCTATGCACGAATTCCTGCAGGCGCTGGAAGTGCCGGAGACCCACGCGCTGTATCGCGATCTGGACATGGTGTGGAATGCGCGCGCGGCGGATCTCAACCGACGTTTGCAGGACGCCGGTGTCCCGGTCAAGGTGGTCAACCTGTCGACCATCTGGACGGTCTGCTACACGCAGCCGTCGCGCTACAATTGGATGCTGCAATACTACCTGCGTGCCCATGGGTTGGCACTGAGCTGGGTGGGGACGGGTCGGCTGATCTTCAGCCTGAATTATTCGGAGGCCGATTTCGTGGCCGTGGCCGAGCGCTTTGTGGCGGCGGCACGGGCCATGCAACAGGACGGCTGGTGGTGGCACGACGGCCAGCTCACCAACAAAGCCATCCGGCGCCGCCTGCTGCGAGAGATGATGGCTCACCGCTTCTGAGTCAGTCCAAAACAGCCGTGCCGACTCGGACGTCGCGCCGACACGGCCTCCGGGTATAGCCTCAGTTCGGATGGCGGGCATACATCGGATCGAACAACTCGCCGCGCAGCAGGTACAGCGGCGCCTTGTGGTACAGCTTGATGTCGTGGAACGGATCCGTCAGGATCTTGATGAGCCACACCAAGCCGGTCTGTACATCCTTCAGGATGAATAGGTGTACGGTACGGAACAACAGTCCGCCGATGCCGATGAACAGCCATAGCAACCCAACGTTGTACACAAAGCCTTCTATATCGGTATGCGGCGTCAGCAATCCCATCAGATCCGGATCGAGCACCAACAGCAACGGTGACAGCGCCCAGATGGCCAGCAGCACGGCCTTGCGGTGCAGGTTATAACCCACCTTGATGGTTTCCTTGTACTCGTGGGTTGCCTGGTTCACCTCGTCATAGCCCTTGGGCTCGAAGAAGAAATGTCCTACCTGACGGCTGACCATGGCGATCAGCCAGCCGATCAGTGAAGCCGCCACCGGATTCTGGAACAGCAGCACATAGCTGACCAGGAAACTGATGGCGCTCAGCAGGTGCAGGGACTGGTTGATACGGCTGTGATGATAGTAGCGATGATCGTCCCACCGCTGGGCGGCAAGAGCTTGACGCAGTTGGTGCATGGGTTTTCCTTATTGAGTAATATGAAGTAGTGTAAGGGAAATCAACGGGATAACTGTATGTCGGATTTACTACGACTGTTGGAAGATCTGATGACATTCGTGCGACAAATATGGCTGTGGAGACACGATATCCATGCCAGCCTTGTGGCGCTACGGCACCCAAATGGTTGCAGGAAGCAGATTGCCCAAGGTTGGAGAGGCGTGGGCGACTGAGATGGAGACGTCACCAGGGACCGGCGATCTAAGATGGATTCATGGACTTCCCTGGGTACTGCACAATTCCAGGAAGAGGGTTTCCAATTCCTGATAGACCCGCTCCCAATCACAAGCCATTACCACGTTACGGGCCTCCGCCCCCAAGGTAGATACGAGATCCGGATTGCCCGCTAATCTTTGCGCCTGAGCGATAAATGCCGTCGGCTCGTGGCAGGGCGCCAACAGACCGCTGTGCTCATGCTGGATATAGCTGTGTGCCGCCGCATAATCGAAAGCAACCACCGCCAGACCGCTGGCCATGGCTTCCAACGTGACATTGCCGAAGGTCTCGGTCAGGCTGGGAAACAGGAAGATATCGGCCGAGGCATAATGGGCGGCGAGGTCTATACCTTGGCGGACGCCGCAGAAGACGACATCGGGATGCTGCGCACGGAGGGTAGTGGCCAAAGGTCCACCCCCGACCACCACCAAGCGGATTTTAGGGCAACACCTACGCATGGCCTGGAAGGTGGCCAGCAGCAAATCCAAATTTTTCTCGGCCGCCAGGCGGCCTACATACAGGGCTACGAGGTCGTCTGGGGCGGCGCCCCAGTCGTGGCGCAGTATCTGGCTGCGCCGGTGCGGGGTGAATAAGGTGGTATCCACTCCCCTGGACAGCACCATGGTGCGGCGAAAGCCCATCACACCCAACTGGGTTGCCAATTCTGGTGTCGGCACCAGGGTACAGGCCGTGCGGTTATGAAACCACCGCAGGTAAGCCATG
The DNA here is from genome assembly GCA_903844665.1 of uncultured Pseudomonadota bacterium. Classification (GTDB taxonomy): domain Bacteria; phylum Pseudomonadota; class Gammaproteobacteria; order Competibacterales; family Competibacteraceae; genus CAIMUS01. Next base: position 35,352 of record CAIMUS010000130.1, on the reverse strand, counting down.
AGAGGCATGGCCAGCCGTCCCAGGCCATAATATTGGCTGTAGGTCTGGAAATGGGTATGGAAACCGGACGAAACCGTTATCCCCAGCCAGCGGGCACTGCCCAGCGCTGCGGCCCCCAAGGGTCCCGGGGTAACAACATGGACGAGATCGGGCCGCTGTTGCTGCCAGAGGTGATACAGTCGCCAGCCCACCGGCAAACCCAAACGGACCTCGCGATAAAAGGGAATCCTAAAGCCCGGCTGTGGCCGGATTTCCAGCTGACCTTCCTGCCGGACCCGATCCTTTTTCCGATCCTGGCACGGACGAATCAACTGGACCTGATGGCCACCGGCCACCAGACCCTTAACCAGCCGTGCGATCGTCATCGCCACACCGTTCACCTCCGGCGGGTAGGTCTCCGTCACCAGAGCAATCCGTAATCGCCGGGTGGGCGGTGAAGCGGCCGCCACCTTGAGAGAAGCTGTACTCATAGTGGCCACTATGAAGCTGCGAGGCCACAATGGTGTGACAGCGGGGTGACAATCTGATGATGGTCAAGCGGTCACTTTAATTCAGGCGGCCTTGATCATCGTTTCGGCTAGCACCCTCCTTTGTATCGCTATCAACCTTGGCAAGCTGGCCCTCCTGTAGATTGCTATGGCCCAAACGATGATCAAGGCCATTCAGGCTTATTGAATGCAACATAGCTAATCACAGGTGATGCAATCATCCTGAATCGGTTTCGTCAGGTAAACTGGCATGGAGATAGGGTAGTGTTCTCGAGGTGGAGATAATAGTGGGGTATCCACTTAAGCCGGGACAGTTAGTAATTTCAATGGGTTAAATTTTACAGGTGCTCTTGGCTTTCGGGGCACGGGCAAGGGGGCCATCCGCTCCACCATCCAGTCAAACAAGTCAGGGAACGACGTCTTAAACAAGCGTTCGGCGGCGGTGGTCCCATCGGCACGTTTGAGATCGAAGTTATGAATCACGGTCATCACCTTCAGGCGTTGGGTCGGCGTCCCTCTGGCGCAATGACTGAGTTGTGACAGATAGCCATTCCGGCCCTCGACGGCCGAGGAGGCCCGCTGGATTGACCTTACCAGTCTCAGCGTAAAAGACTTAAACTGTCCCGCTTTAAGTGGGTAGCCTGAATCCTAATTTGAATAGTGGGCCATGCCCACTCTACAAGACTGATCTTCCTCGTCGGCGCCGCCGCTTATGTCGTGCTCAAATGACGCCGCTGGCTCTGAATAGCGACACTATTTGCTTCGATAGTGAGTACTAATCCGGTCGGTACGGGTCGCGTTCAGGTCCATCATCGACCAGGGCGCCATGTTCGGCAATCCCTTGCCGTGGCACATGGTTTCTCCTGTTGAAAGCCTCAGCGGGCGGACATGCGCATTTCACATTCCTTTTGCTGCTGAATCCGGTAGTGTTGCAGCAGTTCCTCCCGGTTGGCGCGCAGATCGCGGCCATCGCGAACGACCGGATAGGGTACGTCTTCACCCTTCAGTCCCGCCCACAACGCCTGATTGAAGGCAGACGTGTCGAGTTTGTCCTCCACTTCGAAGTCCTGTCCTTCCATTGCCTCTTCCCAGTAGGCGGCATCCCGCTTCGGCGCACCCGGGCACTGGGTGGACTCGGCCGAAGCGATGACCCGGGAATTACCGAGGGGACACAGTGACTGGCCGTTTTCCTGAAGCGCGGTACTGCACAGTTCAGAGGGAACCACCGCTTGGTAATCCCACGCGAGCTGGTTCATGTCGAACACGTCCGCCATCGGCGCGGTCAAGCCATCGTTGATGCCGAGGGGCGGTAGGCCCAACACCTCCTCGATCGTCCGCATCATACTGACCGTCGTATAGCGAGTCGAAACCACCGCCTCACGTTTTACGTACGGTCCCACGACATAGGCGATGCTGCGATGGGCGTCGACATGATCGGGTCCATCCTGCGCGTCGTCCTCGAGGACGAAGATCAGGGTGTCGTTCTTGTAAGGACTCTTGGCGACTTTTTCCATCAGGCGGCCAATGGCGTAATCGTCGTCGGACATCTGCCTGGCGATGGTGTCGATGCTAAATTTGGCGCTGGTGAAGCTTCCGAAGTGGTCGTGGGAGATGCGGACCAGGGAAAGGTTGGGCAGATTGCCTTGCTTTACGTACCCGTCAAACTCGCGCTCCCACTCCTTGAAGAGGTAGAAGTCGGAGTTTTTTTGGTCGTAACCGCGATAATACGGGTCAGTATAGGGATCAAGCGCCTGCTTGGCTGCACGGGCCTGCTTGATATTCTGGAAGAACGGATCCGGGACAATCGACGAAGTGGGTAGGTTGTTAACGAAAAATCCATAATTCCGGAGGGTCAGCCCGGCGCGCAACGCGGCGTCCCAGAGATAACCTTCGCCCACGTCGTCGTCGCGGCTGTCCGGCGCGGCCACATCGGCCGGCCCCGCCAGCACGTCCGGATCGGTGAATCCAAATGCAGCCCGATCCGACTGCGACAACGAAACGGGAACGTTGCGATTATCGCCTTCCCAGTCGTAGCTGAGCCCGCGCCCCGCGTAATTCGGCGGCTGGGTCTTCTCGGTGTGGTCGTTGGTGCGGGCGCCGGTCGACCAGTCCCAGCCCACCCCCGAGGTCTCGCCGCTGTCGTAGAAGTTGTCCAGCCTGACGAACTGCGACGCGAACGCTCCGTGGTTCGGGGCATAGGGCGCAAGAATTGCCAGATCTGGGGCACCGTTGCCCTGGGAGTCAGCACCATGGACCTGATCGTAGGTGCGGTTCTCCTTGACCACATAGATCACGTGCTTGATATGGTTGTGCAGAAAGTCCATCGTGGTTTTCCACGGGGCGCGGACCTGCGGGGCTGCAAAGCTGTTGTTGAAAGCCACCTGCCAGGTCAGCCGGGCCAGGTCCGACCCACTCGGGATCGGCAGGGTCAGGAATCCCGCCTTCTCCAACTGCCAGACATACTGGTTTTTCCCGTTACAAGTCGCGGAGGAAGGAGTTGTCGAATGCAGGTCGACCGTGCTGTCTTTGCAAGCTTCTCTGTCGGCTCCCGGCATGCTTTTGCCATTGACCACGTACAGCACGCTGCCGTTCGGATTGACGCTGACCGCATTCGGGTACCACCCGGTCGGAATCAGGCCGACCACCTGGCTGGGCTGGCCGCTCTGGCCAAGCTGGATGACCGCCACCGAGTTGGTACCGCCATTGGTGACGTACAGCGTTTTTCCATCCGGCGACAGGGCGACATTGTTGGGATTGGCGCCTTTGTAATGCTCGGCGTCGGTAAATGCTCCCTTCGGCGCGGTGGTCAGGATTTCCTCGGCGATCATATCATTTACAGTATTGACGATGAGCACGGTGTCGCTGTTGTCGCTGGCGACGTAAAGACGGTCCTGCGCTTTGTTCAAGGTCATCTTGTTGGGCTGGCCCTGGGTAGAGATGCGCGTCTGGATCGACATCTGCGTCCCGCTCACCGACAACACAACCAGTTCGCGGTCCCGTTGCGAGGACACATAAGCCTTGTCGTTGCCCTTGAAGGCCACGGCGATCGGATAGGTGCCACCCGGCGTGCCGGCAGGCTGGCCGTTTTTGCCGGGCCGGAGATCCAATTCGCCGACCTTGGTGCGGGAAGCCAAGTCGATCAGGCTGACGGAGTCGTTAAAATAGTTCGCCACCAGCAATTGGGTGCCGCCAGTGTTGACGGAGAGTCCCGCCGCCATGGGTTTGACGCCGCTGCCGACTCCGATGTTGTTATGGCCCAATGCTATCCCCAATGCTATCGGGGAGCCGGTTGCAACTTCGGCCCAGGCGCTGCCGTTGTAGGTGTAGACATGCACGTTATCGTCCACGCCGCCGGACACGTAGAACTCAGAGCCGTCTGGCTTCCAGGCGATGCCGTTGAAAGTGTTGGGCACCTGGATCGCCTGCTTCTGGACGGGAGCCGCCCCCCTGATGTCGAACACGAACACGTATTCGTTGGATTCCGCAGCCACTTGGTTACCGCTTGTGTCATTGTTCCGGTTGTAACCGCTGGTCAGGATCAGCAGGGTCTTCCCATCCGGGCTCAGGGCCGTGTCGACGGCATGGTCGGCCAGGAAACCCAGCCGGTTGGGCAAACCCGGATTGAGCAGCTGGAAATTGGAGCCCGGTGACGTCTCCGGCGTGATTCTTTTGCCGGTGGGCAGCAACTGGCCATTGACATTGATGGGAAACGGAGATGGCGCCGAAGTTGCGGCTACCGCCACTGCGGAAGAGGCGGCGCCCAGGATCAGACCTGCGGAGAAAGCCGCGATGCTTTTTTTCACTGAAAACCTACTCATGACAAATCCTCTCGGTTGAAAGCGCACCAGCCTAATTCACCTTCATCTTCTGAAGGGCTGGCATGGCGAAGGGACTTAATACTCGGCAGTATCGTAAAAAAATCAGGCAGCAGCGGCTTGCCGGCGCCTCGCCTGCATTGCAACCAGGCCTGTGACCAGCAGCATCAGGCTGGCCGGTTCCGGTATGGCGGACTGGATGCTCACGTAGATGCCTTCGTAGCCGGAGGGCAGGGTTCCGTCTAGGGCATTTGACGGACTGCCCATCACACTGGAGATGTCTTGCAGGGTTCCGTCCTCGACGAGGAAATTGCTCGCGGTGATGAAGGAGTACATCGCGATGACGTCGCTCAAGAGCCTGTCATCGGAAAAGATCTTGATGCCGATATCCTGCCTCGGCGTTTGATTAACAAAATCGTAAAAGGGGTTTCCGGCGGTCAGTACGACCAGATCGCTGACGATTCCGGGCAGGCCGGGCTCGAGCAAACCGCCGACATAGGTAGTATCAGGGAGGAATACGAAACTGATTGCCGGGGTATGATACCCATCGAAGGTAACTCCATCATTCCCGACTGTGTAGTTGGAGCCGAGCAAGTTGGTCTCCACGGAGAACGGGCTTTCCTCGACAGGTTGGTCCTCCACGAAGTTGATGTAAGCGGCGTTGGTCCAATTGGCCGCGGTGGCAAGGCTTGCGCCCAGCAGAAACTTGCGAAATATAGATTGTCTCTTCATGGCCATCTTCCCCATGATTGGTTAAGGCCATTTTTATCAGGCCTTAGGTTTTTGGGTCGAAAAAGGTGTTGTATACAAACAGAGTACCCGCATTAGGAGATAACGCCAGGTTGTTCGGATTGGCGCCTTTGAACCGCACCGTATTGGTTCCCTAAAACAGCGGCTTAGGCCATAATCACTTTAATCTTCTGCCGTGAAATGGCGGTGAAGCTACCTTGAATTTGCGATGAAGGTTTGATGAAACCCACCGGAAAGTTGGTACGAGCTGACAGGACGGGAGTGACTTGCGTCAGGCCGTGACGCTGATGGCCCATCGCATTAATCTTGACGAAGAGATCATGCCGCCCGGGTAGCGCCCTAAAAATGTTGTTTGACTATAATAAGTTATTGATCTAAAGGATTAAAATTTATTGCGCCAACATTTTTGAAATACTACCCGGAAATCAAACAGCGCGCCTTGCGAGAATAACGGCTCCTCTGACCCCAGACTGCGACTCGCGCCGTTTCATGGCGCCGATCGCGCTAGCCAACCGAGCATCAGCAAACCTGTCGCGGCGATCCAGCTTCCAGCGACGCGTACGACGATTCGCGGCCAGCCGACCGGCAGCGCTGTGACTTCGGCCGATAGGATGGCGGTCAGGAAGAAGATCGCGCTGACCGCGCCCCCCAGCGCCAGTGCGCCGGCGCCCGCCGGGGCCATGGTTGCGCCATTCACGAGGCCGTGCAGCACGCCGGCTGTAATTGCGAGCGCGGCGACGCCGACGTCGCGCACCTTCGCGTTCAGCGCGACTAGCGCGCCGGCGAGGGCGAACGACAGCGTGGTGAGCAGCGGCAACGCCGCCGCGGAAGGCCAGCGCGCGCCGATCATGCCACCGGCCAACCACGCAACCGGAAGCGCGAACACTGCGTAGCGCGCCGCCCGCGTCCCCCGCTGGCCGGCGAGCAGCGCGAGCGCGACCACGACGATCAGGTCCGCGGGCGTCACCGCGACGTGCGCGATGCCGTCATAGAAGGCGCCGAAGCCCGTCTCGACGAGGTGTGCGTGCACCGGGGCCGCGACGGCCGCCGACAGCGCGACGATGGCCTTGGGCGCTGCCGCCGGTCTCATGCGACCGCCCGCCAAAGGAAGAACAGCCCGGCGAGCGCAACGCCGCCGCCGGCGGCGCGAACGGTCTGGCGCCCTGCGGACCAGCGGTGCGCTTCGCCGAGCAGGATGCCGACCAAGTGCAGCAGGCCCGTGGCGATGACGAAGCCAAGACTGTAGAGAAGCGCGCTCGTGCCTTCGGGCAGCTCGCGACCATGCGCGTGGCCGTGGAAGATCGCAAAGAACGCGACGAGCGCTGCCGCGACCCAGAGCGGAGGGCGCAACTGGGCGAGCACCATCGCACCCAACACGATAGCCGAGACCGCGATGCCGATCTCGACGCCGGGGAGCGGAAAACCGAGCAACCCCATGAGGCCGCCGAGCGCCATCACCACGGGAAACGCGACCGGCAGCACCCAGATCGCGGGGGGTCCTAGCACGGCGCCCCAGAGGCCCACGGCAATCATCGCGACTACGTGGTCGAGTCCCGAGACCGGGTGCGCGAGCCCGGAGAGGAAGCCGGCGGCCTGGCCCGCTTCCCGGTGCGCCAGCGCAGTCGCCGGCGCGAGCACGAGCATCGCCGCGCCCAGCGCGGCGTATTGCTTCCATCGTTTCATCTGCGTTTTCATTTGATACCTCGCAACAAAATGGCAACCCGCTGGATCGTCCAGAATGCGCCCAGCGTGCCGACCAGATAACCCGGAAGCCGCTCGACCAGCTTCGGCCAATGGAATTCGAGCAGGCGGAACGAGCGCTCGAGCAGCAGAATGCCGATCACGAACACGAGTTGCCCGATCTCGACACCGACGTTGAACAGCAGCAGCGCGAGCGGAATCTCATTCCTGGGCAGGCCGAGCTGGGCAAGCCCGCTCGCGAAGCCGAAGCCGTGTAGCAGGCCAAACGCGAATGCGACGACCCACGGGTGGTGGATGGTGAAGCTGGTCTCGCCGCGCCAGCGCCGCACGATCTCCGGGCCGAGGAACAGAATCGAGAGCGCAATCGCGGCGTTGAGCGGCGCCGCGGCGACCTTCGCAACCCCGAGCGTCGCCACGGCGAGCGTGATGCTGTGCGCCACCGTGAATGCGGTCACCGTCTTCAGCAGCATCCATCGGTTCTGGACGATCAGCAGCAGACCGAGGACGAACAGTAGGTGATCGACGCCCAGCAGGATGTGCTCGATACCGAGGTAAAGATAAGCCCAGGCGCCGGGGCGGGTGTCGTTGGCCGGCCCGGACAGGCGCACCCTCGGCTGGCCCGCGGCTATCGTGTAGACCTGCATCTGCCCGTCGAGCCAGTAGACCTTCACCATGGCCGCCGAGTAGCCCTTGCCGATCCCTTCGATCGCCAGCGTGCCCCGAAGGCCGGCGTCGCCGCAGCGCACTACATTCTCCTCGACGCGGCAGCCTTCGGGCCAGACCGGCTTCAGTACCTCGCTCGCCGGGCGGTTACCGCTCGCCGTCCATTGCCACAGGAACTCCCTGGGCGAGATCTGGCGTAGCTCCATCTCGGCCATGCTCATCTCGTGCGCTGTCGCGGCGCTGGCCAGCAGCGCCAGGGCGGTCAGCAGCAGCATGCGCAGCCAGCCGCTCATCTAGCCTCCGAATCGACCTTCACGGTGTATTTCCTGGCCAGTGCGCGTACGGCGGCGGTCCGCTGTTCGGCCATCGTGGCGTCGGTCCAGTCCTGCAGTACCACGCCGTGCAGCGTTTCGAACACAGCCGGCTTGGGCGGCGTGATCGCTTCGAGTCGCATCACCCGCCAGCCGTCATGGCTGGGCAGGGCGCGCCACTCGCCCGGCGACGACTCTTCGAGCGCCTTGGCGAACTCGGGGCCGTAGCTCTGCACCAGATTCTGGTACGGCCGGCCCTTGAAGACCCGCAAACCCGCCTGCGCGTCGCCCGGCGTGCCGGCGTTCAGGGCCACCGCAAAGGCGCGCGTGGCCGCTTCGGAGCTATCGCCCGAGAGCACCGCTTCCTGGAAGTCGTAGCGCGCCGGCTCGTCATACCTGGCGCGGTTCTTCTCGAACCACTCGCGCAGCAGCGGCTCGTCGAAGGGCGGCAGCTTGAGGCCCGCACTGACAATGCTCAGCGCCTTGAAGATCACCCGTTCGCGGATCATTGTGTCGCCCTTGTCGACCCCGAGCGCGAGGCCTTCGCGGTAGAGCACCTCGTTGTCGAGCCAGACCCGGCGCAGCGCGTAGAGCTCGTCTTCATTGGGCTCCCGGCCGCGCGCGGCCTTGAATACCTGCCGGGCCTGGTTGTCCACCGCGGCATCGACGACGATCGTGCGCGGGTCGTCGGCCCGGCCGCCGATGAGATCGTTGATGGCGAACAGCAAACCGCCCAGCACAAGGAAGTGCAGCAGCGGCTCGCGCAGCCAGTTCGGCCATGTCATAGGGCGAGGGGAGGACTTGGCTTCGCTAGGGAAGGGTGTTGGGAGCACAGCGGACACTGTGTATCTCAACGTCAAACGACAGTAAAAAACAAGGAAGCGCCGCGCGATACACCCGCGCGGCTCCTTCCCCCTACAGGGTCAAATGACCCGAATCAAAGAAGCGCTCAGGTCGACGCCTTTCCGCGCCGGCTGATCGCGCCAAATACCGCCAACCCCGCCCCGAATAACCACAATACAGCCGGCTCCGGCACGACGCTGATATTGTCCAGGCCGACGACGTTGGCGCTGGCGGTGAAGTCGAACGACCGGGCGGTGCCGCTGAACAATAACGTCACCGGCGTCCAAATGGTGTAGGCGCCAGACTGCGTGATGGGCGAGTTACCGAGATCGTTGGCGGCCAGATCGAAAGTGCCTAGCAGCGTTCCCGTACCGTTCAGGTCGGACCAAGCCTTCACGGCACCGGTCACGGCGGATGCGCTCGAGTAGTAGAACGACAGCCCGGTGTTTACGCCTGCGGCCACATTCATGAAAGCCGTGTCGCCGAGGTTCAACGTGTGTGCGTAAGCTATGCCCAGCATAGAAGGAGCGCCGGTGTAATACGTGAAGTCGGCATCGTTGGACAGGCCCGACACGCCCACGAAAGACACGCCGAGGTTGGCGCCGGTGGTACCGTCAGCGGCGGCGCCGCCGTTGTAGTAGTCTTTCACGTCACCGTTGCCGTAGTCCCAGGTCTTCTCGAAATCCACCAAGAAAGGGGTAGCGAAAGCGGGCGTGGTGGCGAACAAGGCCAGTGCGAAGAGTAGTTTGAGTATCATTTGGATCTCCTGTCTATGTGTGGCTTGTTGGTGGGTTGCCCGCGCTTAATTGACGCCAGCGACGATCGTCGAGCCCGTGACCTGAATATAGATCGGGTTGCTGTAGAACCAAAGATCGGCCCAGGCAGCGACGTCATACGAGACAGCCTTTTGGCCTGCGATCGGGTTTGCAGGGCCCGATGCCGCGTTGGTCGCGGTGGCCAGGTGCGCAGGGCAGGTGTCGGTCGTGGCACCAGTGGGCAGGCCGGTGGGAGGAATCGGGTGGGTGCCAATGGCGGTGCAAGGGATGCGCAGGTTCGCCGGAACGCTCGCATTCGTGAAGATGTCAGCCAGCGGGTTGCCGTCGGCGTCGGTCTCGAACGGCACGCTGGGCGGCAGGTTGGTGCCGCGCAGACGAACATACTGCGATGCCGACACCGCGGGAATGCGGAACGTCATCTTCAGGAGGTCGCCAGGGGCGCTCGTCCAGCCGGTCCCGGGGGTGGCGTCGAAGGTCTTGATGACGGCTGCGCTGGTATTCTTCGCCGCCGTCGGCACCGCGGTCAGACCGGCCGTCTGACCCAGGTTAAGCGACGTGCTGTCTGAATTCAGCCACGCGCTGTTCGTCGGCCACTGGCCCGAGTAGTCGGAAGCACCCGGCGTCTTGTAACCCGTGACCAGGCCGCGAATGACGTCGATGTGGTCGAGTTCCGGCATGTTCAGCGCCGGGGGATTCGCCATCACCTGGGCCAGGGACGGGTTGTTGAACGTGTACGGCGAATAGTTCGTGCCCGAGGGGTCGCGCGCCACGATCGACACCACGATGTCGGCACCCGAGCGCACCACGAGTTTCTCGCCCATGGTGGCGCAGCCAGACTTGTCGATATCGGTGTCGTTCGTCGCGGCGGCCACCGCCAGGGCTTCCACCGCAGCGTTCGAGCGGAATGCCGGGCCAGGGTAAGAGGCACAGGCAATGAAGGCCAGGCGATCAATCAACTGGCCGCTGACAGCGAAGCTGTTGCCGCTGCGCAGGCCGTTGACGATCGACTGGGGCCGGAGTTTGTCGCTGCCGTTGCGCACCATCACGTAGTCGCGCTGGTACTCGCCCGGGTAGAAGTCCTGCGTCGAGCGGCGGTCGTCAGGGTCAAAGCTGCCGCGGTTGTGCCAATCGGAACTGGCGAAGAACCACCAGTTGCGGCCTTCGCCCAGGAGTGCATCCCACACGCCACCCACTTGCGCGCCATACACGCCCGTGCCGCCGTACGTGGTGCCGCCGATCGAGTCAGTGGGGACACCGCCGATGGTGTTGCGCTTGATCTGGTATTCACCACGGTTGGAAGAAGCGCCGTGGCCTGGCTGGGTTTCCATGCCGAAGGCCACCCTCGGGGCTGCGTTGTTGAAGTCGCGCAAGTGTTCGATGTTGAAGCCGTTGGCGCCGTCCGGGTTGAATGGGCCGGCGCGCTCCAGGTGCGCGGGCACGTAATAGCTGCCGTCCGGGTGGTTCTCGGCCATCCACTTCACGGCTTCCACCGTCTTCAGGTGGCCGGCGTTGCCGTTGTTATGGGTCAGCTTGGCGGCCGTGGAGTTCCAGTTAGGGTCGTCAGCGTTCAGACTGCCGGTGACCGAGCAATTCCAGCCCTGGCCGCCCCCGCGGCTATTGTCGGTGTCGGCGCGGTCGAAACAGTATTCCCATTGCGACAACGCCGTGGCGTTGCCCAGGGGCGTGTAGGGGGGTGCGCTCGGCAGGGAAACCGAATCCAGCGACGCGGGCATCTGGCCGGTGATGACCGACATCGACGCGTGCTCGTGGCCCGCGACGACCGACTCCACGCCGATGAACAGGGGTTTGTTCAGGTACGCCGCTTGGTATTCGATAAGCGGGTACTGGTATTCTTGAACAGACTGCCAGCGCCACATGTTGGGATTTGCCTGGCTGCTCAGAGGAATGTTCGGGGTCCCGCTGGTCAACCCCAGGTTGCCCTTCACGTTGGCAGCGCCGATGCTGTCGGCCCACGTGGTGTTGGGGCCCTGGCCCATCACGAACGGATAGGCGGGCGTAGCAAGGGTAGTGTCTTCGACAAGCGTGCAGTTGCGGTTGCCGTTGCCGCCGTGGCCGGATTGCACGAACCAGTCCAGGCCCCAGGGCGTGTCGTTCTTGTCGGTGGCCTTCTTCACCAGTTTCTGCATCGAGATCGAGCCATCGGAGCAGGTGGTGTGGTTATGGAAGTCCCCCGAGACATAGGTTCCGGGGGTTTTTGCAGCGTTGGCGGTGCCGGGCGCCGCACTCATGGTGGTGGCGCTGAGCGCCGCGGCTACGGCCAGGGCGATCTGGCTCTTGCTGAATCCGGGGTTCATAAAATTCCTCCCAATGACTGGACCAATGGACGGTTGTCGATGTCTGACTGCGCAACTAGGTTTTTACAGAACTGACATAGTAACGGACGTATTTGACAGATTAATGAAGAATGGATGTTTATTCGTTAACGCCACCGGGCCTAACCATCTGCATCCTTGATGCACAGATCGCAGCCCAGGATCGATCTCGGCAAAATTTGCCGGCATGGGCTGGTTCGGTCACGAATCTGTCACATTCGCCTTTGTAAACTGAACTCTTGTCTAGCGTTGCCGCCAACTGTCGTCTACCCGAGTAAATTGTCTCTATGCCAGAAGTCATCGGACTCTTCCCCACGCCTTTCATGCGGGTGCAGGGCGCCCTGAGTCGCGACTTGGTGAGTGGATTGGTCAAACACTTCAGCACAGTGGCCGATCAGGCGAACAACTCGTCGACCAATCTGTCCCACACTACGATGCTGCGCCCGAGCGACAGCCCGCTACTTGTCGAGGCCGCGGTGCTCATCACCCCCCTGCTGGCGGACTTTGGCGCGCTGCTGTTCGGCGAGCGCCTGGGATGGTCTTTAAAGGAGATGTGGGTGAACGTGCTGGACACCGGTGGTCGCCAAGCGATGCACAACCACGCCAACAGCTTCATCTCCGGGGTCGTGTACCTGACGCCCACCCATCCGGACTCACGGACGGTGTTCATGAAGTCGCCCGGAGGAACCGACTTCGCCTTCAAGAACGATCACGCCGGGGTGATCACCGGACCCTACAACGCCGACAAATGGATCAGTCCTTTGCCCCAGCCGGGTGACCTCGTGCTGTTTCCGAGCTACCTCATGCACGCGGTGCCACCGAACCCGGGCGAACGCCGCATCACCCTGGCCTTCAACGCGATTCCGACCGCGTTAGATTCATGGGGTTACCGCATTGCGTTCAGCGGCTGAGGTGGAACAAGGCGCCTTGCCGACGTCCATTGTCGAGTTGACGCCCGCGTCGCAGCCAGATGAGGCGCACCGACGCCTCGCGCTCGGCCTGATGGTGGCCTCGGGCTTCGCGGCCCTGGGCTACCAGATCGTCTGGACGCAACAAAGCGCGCTGTGGCTGGGCCACGAAGCGGCGGCCGTACTCGCCGTCGTGGCCGGCTTCTTCGGCGGTCTGGCTGTGGGTGCCTTGATGCTGGGCCCCCGCCTCGATCGCAGTTCGAAGCCCGCTCGCTGGTACGCGGTCTGTGAAGCCGCGATCGGAGTGTGGAGCCTGGTGCTCGCGTTCCTCATGGCGCCGGTCACCGGGTGGCTTCTCGATCTCACCGGCGCGCAACCTTCGCCGGCGTGGCAATGGGCCGTGGCTTTCTGCGGCACCTTCCTCCTGTTGTTGCCAGCGACAGCGGCCATGGGTGCGACGCTACCGGCGATGGAGCGAGTCCTGGCGCAGCTGCGCCGTCAAGGGGCGAGCATTGCGGCGCTGTACGCGGGGAACACCTTCGGCGCCGTTCTAGGCGTGCTCGGCGCCGCGTTCTGGCTGGTGCCGGAATTCGGCCTGGCGCGTACCGCGGCCGTGTGCATGGTGCTGAACCTCCTGTGCGCCGTGGCGGCACTGAGGCTCTTCGTTGAGCCGGCGGATGGCGCGCCGGCGACGACGAAGTCGGCCGCGCCCGGCGTCCTGATGTTGCTGGCTGCCACCGGCCTGCTGGGAATCGGCTATGAAGTGCTCGTCGTCCGGGTGCTCAGCCAGGTGGCCGAGAACACCGTCTACACCTTCGCGATATTGCTGGCCGTGTACCTTGTCGGCACAGCGCTCGGCGCCGCCGCGTACCAGCGTTGGCTGTCCGACTCGAGCGAGTCGGAGCGCCTGCGCGACCGGTTGCTGCGCATGCTGGCGGCCGCCTGCCTGCTCGGCACCGTGAGCTTGGGAGGCGCCGAGACCGTCAAGGCGGCGGTGCTGAATATGCTTGGTCCCAGCATGGCTGCGGCGCTGGCCGCAGAAGCGGCGCTCGCGACGGCGGCATTTCTGCTGCCCACCCTCGTGATGGGCGCACTCTTCAGCCATCTCAGCACGAATGCTCGCGCGGCGGGCACCAGTTTCGGGCGTGCTCTCGGCGTCAACACGCTAGGCGCCGCGACCGCCCCCCTGCTGTTCGGCGTGATGCTCGTACCTGCACTCGGGCCCAAGTTCGCGCTGCTGCTCGTTGCGGTCGGCTATCTGGCCTTGTCGGTGCGGCGCGCTTGGTCCGCACCGAGCCTCTGGGCAACGGCCGCCGCGACCCTGGCGCTGGCCCTATGGGCACCCTCGCTGACGTTCGTCGACGTTCCCGAAGGTGGCCGCATCGTCAGCTATAAGGACGGGGCGATGGCGGCGGTGAGCGTCGTGGAAGACGCTGACGGCGTGACGCGCTTGCACATCAACAACCGGCAGCAGGAAGGTAGCAGCGCCACCCTGCTTGCCGACGCCCGACAGGCGCTGCTGCCCCTGCTGCTTCACCCTTCACCGCGGCGTGCATTGTTCCTCGGACTGGGCACCGGCGTCACCGCTTCTTCGGCCGCCGAAGATCCGATGCTGGAGGTCGATGCGGTCGAGCTGTTGCCCGAAGTCATCGAGGCATCGGCTTACTTCAGGCGCCGGTTCGAGGACAACGGGCCCAACCCCCGCCTGCACCTGATAACTGCCGACGCGAGACGCTTCGTGCGTACCACCCGAGAGCGCTACGACCTTATTGTCTCCGACAACTTTCACCCGGCGCGCAGTGGTTCCGGCTCGCTCTACACGGTGGAGCATTTCCAGGCCGTGCGGGACCGGCTCGCCGCGGGCGGCCTTTTCTGCCAATGGCTGCCTTTGCATCAGCTCGATCTCGAAACCCTGCGCAGCATTGTGCGTGCCTTCATCACCGTCTATCCGCGCGGCTGGGCGATGCTCGCCACCAACAGCCTTGACACACCCGTCCTGGGGCTCGTCGCACGCAGCAACGGGGACCGCTTCAATGTCGGACAGGTGCGCGCGCGGTTGGCCGGCGTGGCAACGCCGCACCATCCGGCGGAGTTCGGGATCGCCGATGATTTCGCGCTGCTGGGCAGCTTTATCGCCGGCCCGCGCGCCCTCGCGCGATTCGGTGGCAATGCGCCACTGAACACGGACGACCATCCGGTGGTCGCCTACCGCGCTCCGCGCCTCACCTATGTTCCCGATTCTTTACCGCGCGATCGACTGATTGCCTTGCTGCGCGAAGTCGAGCTCAGCCCTGATGAACTGGTCGCGGCGCCCCGCGACAACGCCTGGGCATCCCGACTGGCAGCGTACTGGGCGGCCCGAAATCGCTTCATCGAGGCGGGCCGCGACGTGCAGCCAACGTCCGACGTGGGGCGTATGTTGTCACAAGTGCGCGAACCACTCCTGTCAGTGCTGCGTATCAGCCCCGATTTCCGCCCCGCGTACGACCCCCTGCTGCGGATGGCGACCGCCTTGGGTCGCATCGATGTCGCGGCAGCCCGCGCGCTGCTGACCGAACTCCAGCAAACGCAGCCTTCGCGGCCGGAAGCAGCGCAGGCTTTGCGCGATTTTCCCGGCGCATCGCCATGAACACGTCCGGGACCACGGCGGAGTTGCTGGGCTATCGGGTACCGGCACCGTTTCTGAAGACCCTGGATGCAATCAAACACTTGTTTCCTGCGCTTGATGATACCCATCACGTAAACTGAGGGACACCACCTAAATTTTGGTGCGGCAGTATCCTCTACCTGGGCTGACTATCAGCTATCAGATAAAATATTATTTATGACATGGGAAGAATCCGCACACCGAAAGGCCTACGGCGAAATGCAGAAACCTGGCATCGAGGATTTTTCAACAACGGCGGCGGCTTCCGGCAGCATTCCAACGTACCCAAACGGCTTCCAGGAACAAACTTGCCGAAGTGTATGCCGCGGCGGCCATCGAAGATTTCCAGTCGAAACGCCCTTTTCTCAGCAAGATCGTCAAGTCACTGTTCGAAGCACTCACCTTTGAGTATCCCATCATGAAGAATCATTTACTTATCGGCTTGGGCGGCACCGGCGGAAAAATTTTGCGCGCCCTGCGCAAGAACGTATTCCAGGAATTTCGCAGCAACGATCCCGATCTCGTCAAGCTCCGCTATCTCTACGTTGATTCCAGCAAAGAAATGATGGCCATCGATGACGCCAGTTGGCGCATTTTGGGAGATAGCGTCCAACTGGCCCCGCGCAGCCAACTCCTCATCACCGGCGGCAACCTGAACCAGATTCTCGACAACCTCGGCGGCCATCCCAATATCCAACCCTGGATCGGCAGCCGCGAACAATGGAAGGATATTCTCAACAGCATCGTGGGCGAGACCCTGGGTGGACAAAAACGCCGGCTCGGCCGTTTTCTGTTCGCCTGCAAATCCCGTCAGTTCAAGGATCAGCTCAAACAACTGGCCGGGGAACTCGCCACTGGCGGCGACGCCAGTGTCACCTTCCATGTCTGCTGCGGACTGGCCGGCGGCACCGGCAGCGGCAGCCTCATGGATGTCTTGGCGCAGATTCGCGCCCTTTACCGCGATTCCAAGATGTATCGCATCGTGGTCTACGCGCTGTTGCCCGAGGAAATCCCCAATCCAAACTGGGATACCGGCAACTACCACGCCAACGGCTACGCCGCCCTCGCCGAACTGAATGCTCTCAGCGTCGGCGCCTACCAACCCCACGACATCGCCGAGCGCGGCGAACGGTTGCAACTTGGCGACCCATTCAACGGCTGTTATGTCTTCTGCAACCGCAACGAAAACGGCCTGCAAGTGGACGTGGACAAGACTTTGCCCGGCATCGTCGCCGATTTTTTGTTCCAAAAACTCGTCGCCGTGCGCAACGCCGAAGCCCTCAAGCTACTGGAAAAAATGGAGAACGCCGAAAACGGCGACGGCACGCCGGAAACCCGTCCCGCTTCCAATGCGCCTTTGCGCAGCAAGCGTTTCCTGACCTTCGGCATCAAACGGCTGGCTGTCCCCGAGATCGAGATTCGCGAATTCCTCACCTACAAATTTGCCCGCCAGGCCGCGCTGCAATTGCGCTTCAACAATTGGGACGACACCTTCGGCTTCCGCGACGAAGCGCGCAACCAGGATTTCGGCGAATTCGTCAGGGACAAGCAGACACTGGAACGCTGGTTCCTCACCGACGAGCATTTCACCCTGTCCCGGGGCATTCTCCCCGAGGAAATCAACAATAAAAAATGGAAACCCATCATCAACGAATGGCTGGACATCCTCCCGCAATTCATGGGACTGGTGCAAGCGCAGGACGACAAGGTTTGGCTCAACGAACTCGAAAAGTTGATGGCCCAACGGTTTGAGGAAAACTATCGCACCCTTGGCGTCCGTAAGTTTTACGAAACCAAGCTCGAAGCCCGCAAGGATCATGTCCGCGAATTGCGCCGCCGGGTCGAGGCCGAACTTTTCGACGATTGGAAAAACGGCGTCAAATCCATGCACGACCTTTCCCGTTGCGTGACCGCCCTTATCGCCACGCTGGAGGAACGGTTGCTTGCCGTGGACGACAAGGTCGTCCGCGCCAAGTCCAACATTGAAAACGCCGAGCATAAAGTCGCCGCCAACCGCGCCGAGTGGGCCAAGGTGGGGATCCTGTCGCAAGTGTTCGGTAAACGCCGAAAACTTCTCGACGCCCAGGGCGAATGCCTGCGGGAACTCTACACCGCCCGTACCCAGGCGGAAGCTTGGTCCTTCGGCAAGCGGCTGTTGCAGGAGTCCGTCACCGAGTTCAACCGCCTCGCCACCGACATCGGCCTGTGTTCCAAATTGGTGGACGAATCCATCAAGGAATTCAAGGAGCACATCGACGAACGTTGCAACGACGCCGACAAGCCGGATCTCCGCCAGTCGTTGGTGCGCTTCTACAACGCCGAAAACGTGCGTCTTTTCGCCCGCGATCTGGAAAAGGACAAGACCGAGCAAACCCGCCAGTCGCAGGCGGTCCGTCTCGCCCTCATCGAACAGATCGCCGCCGACCCGACGTTTTCAGCCTTCCATAACCGCATCAGCCGTCAACGGTTTTTCGATGTGCTGGAACAGAAATGCGCCCTCAGTTCAACCACCGCGCACGACGCCCTGGTTGCCTCCGACCGTGACCGCCAGCCCTTGCTCGGCGTCAACCTCATCGGCCAGCTCGAACGGGAATATTCCGGCAAACCCGACGATCTGCGGAAATTCATCCATGACTTGGTGGAGCACGCCGGCAACTACCTGGAGTTTGACCCTCAGGCCATCATCCTCGGCGCTGGCAAAGCCAAGGTTTCCCAATTCCTCGTCATCCTGCCGAAGGCGGGAGAGTATTCCGGCTTCAGCGAAGATTTGAAAACCCTGTTCCGCGAGCATCTGCGCGGCGGTGTGCCGGTCGAAATCATCGAAAGCGACACCAAACCCAACGAAATCACCCTGCTCGGCATCACCAACCTGTTCCCGCTCCGTTATGCCAAGGCCACCCAATTTCTCAAGGAAAACTATGACCGCCGCATCAACTGTAGCGACAAACCGGATCGGATCAAGCTCGAACTCCACGGCGAAGGTGACGGCAGCCAATTCCCCGAACTCCTCCTCGCCGACGAACGCGCCCAGCGCGAGAAGGCTCTGCCGGCGCTCCTCCTCGCCAAGACAATGGGGCTCATCGCTGTCGTCACCAGCCCCACCACCGGCATCACCGAGCTTTATCTGATCGGCGAAGACGCCGACGGGCTGCCGGTTCGCACCAAGCTCGGCAAAACTCTCCCGGAAGTCTCCGAAAACATCGACCTTGAGGCGGCTCAACGCCTGGAGGAAACCTCCGCCGCGCAACTTCAGCAGGACGCTTGGCGACACATCGACCAACGGGCTGAACTCCAGCAAAAAGTCCGCGACGAACTCAAGCAAATCCTTGCCGACCGCCGCAACGACTATGAAGACCCGGTCTACCGGCGATTTGAAACCGCCGCCCGCACCGCCATCCAGGCCCTCAAAGTCAACTGATCCATAGCTCCGGGAGAAAATCATGGCTACTTTGTACAAATGTCCGAATATCGGCAACTGCGACAAGGCCGACCGAGGCGAAACAATCTCCATCGCCACGGGTGCGCCCGCCAAATGCCCGGAATGCGGGGCAAATCTCATTCTAGCCAAAGGCGCTAATGTCGGAGGCGGGGCCGGTGGAAACGGTTTGGCATTTGCCGTGCTGGGGGGGCTGTTGCTCCTGCTGATCGCCGGAGGGGTATACTGGTTTATCTCCCATGATCAATCTAAGCCCTTTCCCGCGATGCCTCCCGAGCCACCTCGTGTTTTACCGGCTGTACCGCCTACTCCTCCACCGCCGCCGACCGCCCAGACCCTCCTGCACTTCCACGGTTCCAACACCATCGGCAGCAAGCTGCTCCCGGCCTTGGCCGAAGCCTTCCTGAAACAGGAAGGCTACACCAACATCCATAAGGTGCCCGGCGCCAAAGAAGAGGAAAGTTTCATCGTCGGCGAGCGCAACGGCCAGATCGAACAGATCGAAATCCAGGCTCACGGCTCCGGCACCGCCTTCAAAGACCTTAAAGACGGCCTCTGCGACATTGGCATGTCCTCGCGCAAGATCAAGGCGGAGGAACGGCAGGCCCTCTTGCCGACGCTCGGCGATCTCACCTCCAACGCCAGCGAGCATGTGCTCGCTTTGGATGGCATCGCCCTGATCGTCCATCCGTCCAACCCGATCAAGACGCTCTCCGTCACGCAAGTCGCCGACATCTTCAGTGGAACTCTCACCGACTGGTCGCAACTGGGTGGCCGGGCGGGAACCATCGCTATCTATGCCCGCGACGACAAATCCGGTACCTACGATTTCTTCAAAGAAGCCGTCCTTAAGGCGCATGGCAAGACCCTTGCCGCCAACGCCCAGCGTTTCGAAGACAGCGGGAAGCTCTCCGAGTCCGTCAGCAGCGACCCGGCGGGCATCGGCTTCATCGGGCTGAACTACATCGGCTCGAACAAAGTGATCGCGCTCTCCGATACCGGCGTCGAGGCCCGCAAGCCGAGCCTCCTCACCATCAAGACCGAGGATTACATGCTGTCCCGGCGGCTTTTTCTCTATACCGCAGAAAAGCCGTCGAATCCGAACGTGTTCAAATTCATCGAGTTCGCCGTGGGCGCTGCGGCCCAGCCAGTTGTTGCCTCGACAGGTCTTGTCAATCTCGATGTGACCCCCGTCGCCTCCGATCCTAATGATGCTCGCAACCAATCCGCCCGATGGCGGGAATTGACGAGGGGCGCCATCGAGATACCAACTCGATTCCGTTTCCGCACCGGCAGTGACGATTTGGATACTCGCGCCAATCGCGACATCGGGCGCATCGTCGGCGTTTTGTCGCAGCCACAGTATCAAAATAAGAAAGTCATTCTCATCGGCTTTGCCGACTCCTCAGGTTCCCCGTCCGCCAACGTCACGCTGTCGCGAAGTCGCGCCGAAATAGTCAGGAGGGAACTTGCCCCTGAGGGCTTGGCGTTTTCCCAGGTAGTCGGCCTGGGAGCCGAAGCCTTCGTAGCTCCCAATGACACCCCCGAAAACAAAGAAAAGAACCGCCGCGTCGAAGTCTGGTTGAAATGAAAAAAGGGCTACCAACTTAAGGCGGGACAGTTTTGTAGCCAGGTAGGGTGGGCAAACGGCTTCATCGTTTGCCCACGCGGAACCGGCAGAATTGGTGGGCAAGCCGCATAGGGTGCCGCACCGCGCACCTTAAACCCATCTTGGACAGGGCATGAACTTGGATATTTCGACAATTGTCGGCATGGGATTTTGGCGCATCCCCCGCGAACGCATGGGAATATCCCGACATCGTAAAGGGTGCGCGGTGCGCACCCTGCAATCTGAGAGGAAAACGCATGAAACCCATTCGTCTGACGCGCCATGCACAGGAACAATGCCAAGAACGGGGAGCCGCCGAAGAGGAAGTGCGCATCGCGATTAGGCATGGAACCAAAGAGACGGCCAAGCAAGGGCGGGAATTGTGCCGCTACAACGTAAGCGTTCACCCCCCTCCCCCTAACCCCCTCCCACAAGGGGAGGGGGGATACGCTAAGTAGCTGTTTTGCAATAACTCCCTCCCCCCTTGTGGGGGAGGGTCGGGGAGAGGGGTCTGAACGGTTACGCTACAACTTTCCTTTCAATCAACACTGGCAAGGTACACACTACTCCATTAAACAGGTTGCACCGGTCATCAAGGAAGAGGCTAACGAAATCGTGGTCATCACCGTTTATACCTTCTTCTTTTAGGAACACATCATGAAAATCAGCTACGACCCTGAAACCGATGCCCTCTATATCCGCCTATTGGAAGGACAACATGAATGCCGGACGCTACGCCTCAACGAAGAAGTGGCCTTGAACATCGGGCCGGGTGAGACCTTGGTCGGCATCGAAATCCTCGATGCGCAACAGGTGTTTGGGAAAGGGGGGATTCCTCCCATTTCCCTGGAAAATGTGCAGGTTGCACAAGCGGCCTAAACGAAGCGGGCCGGGATTGCAAATCCCGGCCCGGTATCTCCTTCATGTTTGATCGATGATCTGTAGCGCCGCGGCGGCGGTGACGATGGGAATGCCTTGGTATTCGTGGAGCCGGGTAGGGTGGGCAAACGCCTTTTTGTTTGCCCACCGATTATGCCCGATCCGCGTGAGCAAACGATAGAACCGTTTGCCCACTCTACCCGGCTCAGGCGTCCGCCGAGGTCCTGCTGTCCTGCATCCGCAAATCCGTTTCCTCCCTCACGCCGATCCCCTTCCTTGCGCCGCAGCGCGGACGCCAGAGCCGCCTGCTGATCGCCCTCGGGGGCTCCCCAAACCCCGACGGGAACGCTTGACCAAGACGATGGGGTGCCGGATACTTCAGCATAGTGGCTTGGATTTCCTATCCTTCAGGAGTTCATCCTGCCCAATGCAAACCAGAATGTCGGGTAACGATAAAACCGTTGCCCACTTTGCTATAAAGTCTTGAGGAGATGAACATGGCAACCCTCCTTGTGCGGGACGTACCTGACGATTTATACGCGCAAATAAAACAAATGGCCGAACTTTACCGCCGCTCCCTGAATCAGGAAGCGGTTCAGTGTCTAAAAGCCGGTGTGGCGCTCGAAACCATTCCGGGCGAAAAACCGGACTGGGAAGAGTTCACGGCTTTCATGCAAGATGCCTGGTCCATGCCTGTTGTGGATACTCGCACCCCGGACGAGATCATCGGCTACAAGTCTAATGGCCTGTTTGACTGACCAACTGGTTCTTGATACCAGCGCGGTAGCAGCTATCCTGTTCAACGAACCGGAGGCGAGAGCTTTCTTTGAACGAATAAGGAAAGCGGATGCCATCTGGCTTTCCAGTGTTTCGAAAGTCGAGACCATGATGGTGTTGACGGCGCGATTCAATGCCTTGGCCGCCCCCAAGTTCGCAGGATTTTGCGACATGCTGTCGGTGTGCATTGCGCCCATTGATGATGGCCTTGCCGATTTGGCGATTGAGGCGTTTCTCCGTTTCGGCAAGGGTCGCCACCCCGCCGGGCTCAATTTCGGCGACTGCTTCGCCTACGCGCTGGCAAAAAAACTGGACGCTCCCCTCTTGTTCAAAGGTAATGACTTTTCGCGCACCGACATTCCGTGCATAGTTTGCGACTTGTAGGGAGTGCGCATTGCGAATCTCTCTCTCTCTCTATATGGGTATGGTACGCGGTGCGCACTATACCCAACCGAATCCACCTTATAGCAAATACCGATAATCCGCCCGCACCTTCAGAAACTGAGCAAAGTCCCGGACGAGATGCGGCAGCTTGAACAGCAGCGCGAAAGAGGTGGCCTCATCGCGGCATGAACCGAGCGATTGACCGCCACCGATGCCAGGACCGTCCGTGCGCTGGCCTTCGTTACCCAGCCATAATTTGCTCAAACATGTTTGGGATTTCATACACCGCTCGATTGTTAAGACGCCGCACGTTGTAGCGAAATTCTTCCAGTCGCTGATCATGAAGCAAAGACCGGACAGCCTCGCCAATTTGGCTAAAATTCCTGACAACGATGCCGACTTCTCGCTTCTTCACCCAGGTGGCGTTAAAGCGTTCCTGTAACAAGGTGCGACGGTTGCGCTCGATGATGACGGGCAGGCCCATATGCACTGCTTCGCTGAGACAGCCCGGTCCGGGCTTGCCGATAAAAAAGTCAGCCAGACGCATGTAATAGGGGATATCTTCGGTAAAGCCGACGGCAACGCATGATTTTTTGTCCTGCAGCTGTCGGCGAAGACGTTCATTATGGCCACACAGAACAATACTTTGTATTGCCAAGCCGGAGTCATTTAGCCGGTCAACGATGGTAACGGAGACCTTTGAGCCATAACCACCAAACATAACAAGGGCCGTCACCTTCTTGGGATCAAGGCCGTGTTTCTTACGCTCGACCTCACGGTCCCTTTCGTCCTCGCGGTAGAAACACGGCCGCAGGATCATGCCAGAGGTTCTCAAAATCCGCTCAGGCCTATATCCTGCCGCCTGTGCCTGACGAACAGCCTCTTCGTCACCGCAGATCATGTATTGATCCTGCTTTTCATGCCAAAAATGCGGTGGACAATCGGCCAAGTCGGTCATCACTGTGACATAAGGCGTTTCTGGGTAAACGCGCCTGAGCGCGCGGAACATAAGGCCGTTAAAATTAGGGATTAGGGAGACTACCAGATCAGGGCAGGAACGTCGCCAATGCTGTTCTAGTTGGTTTTGAATGGGTACCGCGTGGGATTGAATGCCCTTTTGTAAAGCACGTAAGAAGATACCCGATCCATACGTCAACCCTGTTTTTAGATAGCCGTTATAGACATTCTGAGACAAAACCCTTCTTTTGGTCAGGCGGGAAACCGGGTCTACCGGCTTTAGGAGCTCTTGCAGATTGACGAGATCGACATACCAATGGGGATAGCGCTCGGTAATAACATCTCTCAATGCCATAGCGGCGCTGCGGTGACCGCCGCCGGCCTCGAAATAGAAGAATTCGAGCCATCGGGAATCTGGCTTAATCATAGAGTCGTCGATCTCATCTTTAGAAAAGTCATTGCTCCATGATGCATCTTAATGGTGAAACGATCACCGTCAAAGGGAAACTCCATACTTACACCGGTAAGCCTAATCCTACGGTAGTTCCTGACATAGAAATAGCATTTAAAGATGAAGCCACAAAACGACATATTAAAAAAGTCAGGGCGGAGCTTGTTTAAGTTAGCGAGGTATTGTCAACTTGTCCGGAGGGGCGTTCAGCAGGCCTCATAGCGGCATGAGGAGTTCGAGCCGATGAATTTACTCTATAGCAGATATTGATCATTCGCCTGCTCCTTCAGAAACTGGGCAAAATCCCGCACAAGATGCGGCAGCTTGAACAGCAGTGCGAAGGAGGTTTTTCTGGTGGCTGTGATGAGCGTCGAGGGATCGAAGTAAGCCTTGGCGTTGTCCACCGTCAGCACGAAAGGCGGTTTGCCCTCCCGCGCCAGCAGGTAACTCATGATCAGGGCGCCGCAGCGATGGTTGCCCTCGATATAGAGCTGTGGCTCGCTGAGAATACGGACATAGACGCCCGCCGCCCGTCGCCAGGGGGAACGATGTCGATGGCTGGCGTGCCATTCGATAATGCTCCCGATGCTGCCTTCGGTATGCCCGTAGAAATGCGCCTCGGTGGCGTCGATATGGTCGGCGTAGTCCTTCAGCTTCCTTGGGTCCGTTCCACAGAGAACCAGCCGGTTCAGTTCGAGCAGATATTTTAAATTGCCTAGAGCAAACAAATTCAGGCCATCGGCGATGGCCGCATCGATAAACGCATAACCGGCCATCAGGTTGGCGATCACTTCATCGCTCAGGGGATCCCGGGCAGTTTGCAAGCGCGCGTTGATCTCCGGGAACGCCCGCTGCACGGCCCGCAGCGATGACTCGATCGCCTCCAGATTCAAGCGGTCCCTGGCCCGCGTGGTCGTGGGAGCACAAACGTGGTTCATAGGATCGTCCACAGCGGGGCTGAATGCAGCCATGGGACCGCACGGCGGGTGTCGTGCACTACCGGAGGGGAGATGGCGCCGTCACCTCCCGCCAGTGTACGGACAGCGCGCCCGCTGGCGGGAGCGGAGGCGATGCGTGTCGAAGCAAGAGGGGGGAGGCTCCATCGATCGCGGCAGTCAAGGGTGAATGCCGTCCACCCGCTTCAGCGCCTGGGTGGCCACGGGCTGGGGCAGCGGGATATAACCTAATTCCGCACTATAGCGCTGGCCTTCGCCCAGCGCCCAGGAAACGAAGTCCTTGAGCGCCGCCAGCTTGGCGGCGTCGGGGTATTGGTCATACAGCAGCAGCCAACTGTAGGTCACGATCGGGTAGGCCGTTTCGCCCTCGGGATCGGGCATGAACAGCCGTAAATTATCGGGCGCCGCCGCCGAACCGTTCAGGAGCGCCTGCTGTCCACTCTGGGCGTCCGGTTGGATGAAGTGACCTGCCTTGTTCTCCAACCAGGCCATCGGCAGATTCAGGCGCCTGGCAAAACCGTATTCCAGATAACCAATTGCGCCGTCGCTGATCTTGATCCGGGTTGCTACCCCTTCGTTGCCACGGGCGATCATGGCGCCGCCGGGCCAGCCGATGACCTTGCCGACCCCCGGTCCGCGATCCCGCCACTCGGCGCTGATGGCGCTCAGGTGATTGGTGAAGGCATAGGTGGTGCCGCTGCTGTCCAGGCGCACCACCACCGCAATGGTTTTGTGGGGCAGGGCCAGATTCGGGTTGGAAGCTTTGATCCGGGGATCGTCCCAGTCGCGAATCCTGCCGGCAAAAATAGCCAGATAGACCTCCCGCTTCAGCTTCAACTCGCCTTTCAGTTCCGGCAGGTTGTAGGCGAGCACTACCATGCCGGCGGTGACAGGCGCCAGCCGCACGCCACGCTGTACCTGGGCGATCTCACTGTCCTGCATGGCCGAATCGCTGGCGCCGAAATCCACTGAACCGGCAATGAAGCGCTTGATGCCTTCGCCGCTGCCGACGGCGTCATAGCTGATGCTGACCGTCGGGTGGTCGTGCTGGTAGACCGCGATCCATTTGTCGTACAGAGGCGCGGGTAGGGTAGCGCCGGCGCCTTGCAGGCGCACGACATTGGCAGTGGTCTTGGCAGGTAATGGCGGTTCCTGCGCCGAAGCCGGCGCTGCCGCCAACACCACGGTCGCGGCGATGATCCCGATGATATGAGTGAGTTTCATGGCGACTCCCTGGTGCGCGTTAGCTGAACTCACCGCGAATATATTTCTTGGTCAAATCTTCTTTGGGATTTTCGAAGATCTGTTGGGTATCTCCCATTTCGACCAGGTAGCCGGTGCGACCACCCTTGGAGATGTCCACTCCGAAGAAGGCGGTCTTATCGGCGACGCGCATGGCCTGCTGCATGTTGTGGGTCACCAGGGCAATGGTGTACTTCGCCTTCAATTCGATCATCAGTTCCTCGATCCGGCGGGTGGCGACCGGGTCCAGCGCGGAACAGGGTTCATCCATCAGCAGTATGCTGGGCTCAGTGGCGATGGCCCGGGCGATGCACAACCGCTGTTGCTGCCCGCCCGAGAGCGACAGTCCACTGTTGTTAAGCTTGTCCTTGACCTCATCCCAGAGCGCGGCGCGGCGCAGGGACTTTTCCACCTGCTCCTGCAGATTG
Source organism: uncultured Pseudomonadota bacterium (assembly GCA_903844665.1). Classification (GTDB taxonomy): domain Bacteria; phylum Pseudomonadota; class Gammaproteobacteria; order Competibacterales; family Competibacteraceae; genus CAIMUS01. The sequence continues at coordinate 8,998 of CAIMUS010000130.1, read as the reverse complement.
CCCTTGAAGCGATTCAACCGCAAGCCGAAGGCGACATTGTCGAAAATGCTCATGGTGAAGGGATTGGGTTGCTGGAACACCATCCCGATATAGCGCCGTAAGATGACCGGGTCCACGTTCCGGGCGTACACATCCTGGCCATGGAAGTGCACATGGCCTTGGAACCGGAAGATTTTGATCAGGTCATTCATCCGGTTCAGGCAGCGCAGGACGGTGCTCTTGCCACAGCCGGAGGGGCCGATAAAGCCGGTGATTTTCCCCTTCTCGATGGGAACATGGCTGTCCCGCACGGCCAGGAAATCACCGTAGAAGACTTTATCCAATTTACAATCGATCGCTATGCTGGCGGGCATGGCGGCCGTGGTGGGGACGGCGTTGACGGCGGTGGGGATTGCCATCGCTTCAGCAGTTGCATTCATGGCTGGACCTCTCGAATTTTCTCAGAACGGTGTCAAACCTTGGGACGTCCGATGATTCGGCTGAGGATACTGAACACCAGTACGATCAGCACCAGCACCAGGGAGGCGGCCCAGGCCAACTCGATCTGGTTGTCGAACGGCATGCCGGAAAAGTTGTAAATCAGGATCGACAGCGAGGCCGTGGGCTCCCGCAGACTGTGCAGCCAGTAGTTACTGAACAGCGCGGTGAACAACAGGGGCGCCGAATTGCCGGCGGCGCCGGCCACCGCCAGCATGACGCCGGTGAGGATGCCGGGAAGGCCGGTGGGCAGCACGATTTTCCAGATTACCTGGGTGCGGGTGCAGCCCATGCCGTAAGCGGCGTCCTTCATCTTCTGCGGCACCATCTTCATCGCTTCTTCGGCGGTGAGGACCACGGTCGGCAGCATCGTGACCGCCAGGGCGATACCGCCGGCAATGGCCGAGTAGCCGCCCATCGCCAGCACCACCGCCGCATAGATGAACACCCCGGCCAGGATGGAGGGCAGGCCGGTGAGAGTCTTGGCCAGGAACCGGGCGGCGCTGGCCACTTTAGTGTCCGGCCCCAAATCGGCCAGATACACCCCCGCCAGGATGCCGACAGGCACGCTGATCAGGGTCGCGATACCCACCATCACCAGGGTGCCGACGATGGCGTTACCGATACCACCGCCCAGTTCGAAACCGGCGGGCGGCAGCTCGGTGAAGAGCTCCAGATTCAGTCGGGCGCCGCCGCGTACGATCAACATGTACAGTACCGAGAACAACGGTACGCTGGCGAGAATGGCGGCCACCCAGACGCCGATGGTGAGCAGACTGCTGCTCAAGGCGCGACCTACGAAAAACGACTTTTCGAGTTTCGGCAATTCGATTCTGGTGGCGAAGTCAACCGCCGTGCTGGGCTCGTTCATTTTTTACCCTCGAACTTCTTGGAGGTGTACGTCATGATGGCGGTGCCCATGAGGTTGACCAGCAGGGTGATCGCCAGCAGCACCATGGCGGCGTACATCAGCGCCTTGATTTCCGTCTGTCCGGCTTCCGGGAAGCTGGAGGCCAGCAGGGACGCCAGCGTGTTGGCCGGCGAGAACAGCGACAGGCTGATCTGATTGGAATTGCCGATCAACATGGCCAGGGCCATGGTCTCCCCGAGGGCGCGCCCGAAACCGAGCACCAGGGCGCCGAAGATACCCGCCGAGGCCGTCGGCACGATGACTTTCAGGATGGCCTCCCAATGGGTCGTTCCCATGCCATAGGCGGCTTCCTTGATCTTGTACGGGACCAGGCGCAGGGCGTCCTGGGAGATGGCGGTGATGGTAGGCAGGATCATGATCGCCAGCACGATCGCGGCGGGCATCATTCCCGGTCCGCTGAGGGAGGTGCCGAACAAGGGAATCCACCCTAAAGTTTCATGCAGCCAGTTGGCCAGCGGGCGCAAGGCGGGAATCACCACATAAATGCCCCATAAGCCATACACCACGCTGGGGATGGCGGCGAGCAGTTCCACGATGGTGCGGAACACCGCCGCAAGCGACGGCTGCAGGAAATCCTGGGTGAGGAAGATCGCGACCGCAATCCCGAAAAAACCGCCGATAAGCAGCGCCAGGATGGAACTGTACAGCGTGCCCCAGATTTGCGGCAGGATGCCGAACTGACTCTTGTTGGCGTCCCAGGTGGTCGAGGTGATAAAGCTCAGGCCATAGTCACGCATGGCCGGCAGCGCCTGCCCCCCGATCTCCCACAGAATAAACACCACCAAAATCAGGATCATCCAGGCGCCAGCGAGCGCCAGGAACTGGAACGTCCGGTCCCAGCCATAATCGAATTGAGACGGTGGTCCCGAAATGGAATCGACGGTATCGGCTTTGGCGAAGGGATTCAGCATAGTGGCTCTTTAAACAGTGCGAGTTTCGAGTAGAGACCGGAAGGGGTGATGACAGGAAAAGCCCTCGCCCCCAACCCCTCTCCCGCAAGTAGGCGAGGGGCGTGAAAGGTTCCCAGCCATCTACTGAATGTCCTTGGAAACCGCCCGAATGCGCTCGATCACGTTATCCGGCAGCGGAATGTAGCCCATCCTCTCGGACAGTTTCTGACCCTCGGTCAGGCAGTATTCCACCAGATTACGCAACACCTCCGCCTTGTTGGGATCCTGCTTTTTATAGAACAGCATCCAGGTAAAGGTGGTGATCGGGTAGGCCTCGGCGCCGGCCGGGTCTTCCAGCCAGACTATCAGGTTGGCCGGCAGGGTGACGCTGGCCAGAGCCACCTTACCCGACTCGGCGCCGGCGGCGATGTAGTTACCGGTCTTGTTTTGCAGCAAGGCCGTATCGGCCTTGGTCAGCAAGGCATAGCTGTATTCGATATAGCCGATCGCTCCCGGCGTCTGCTTTACGGTGGCGGTCACGCCATCGTTCTTGGGCGCGGCGACGATCTTATCGCTCTGGGGCCATTGCACGGTGGTGCCGGCGTCGGGACCGTTTCTCCAGGCCTCGCTGATGGCGCTCAGGTGTTTGGTGAAAACGAAAGTGGTGCCGCTGCTGTCGGAGCGACGCACGACGGTGATCGGCAGGTCCGGCAGTTTGAGATCCGGGTTGGCCTTGGTAAGGCGCGGATCGCTCCATTTGGTGATCTTGCCCAGAAAGATATCCGGATAGACGTCCCGTGACAGTTTCAGACCCTTTATGCCGGGCAGGTTATAGGTGAGGACGATTACTCCCGCGGTCATCGGCAGCAGCACGACCCCGCCCTCGACCTTGGCGATCTCCTCGGCGGTCATGGCCGCGTCGCTGGCCGCGAAATCGACGGTGTGATTGATAAAGTCCTGAACGCCCGCGCCGCTGCCCTTGGCCTGATAGTCGACGGTGACATTCTTGGTAGCCCGGCTGAAATCCTTGAACCAGACCGAATACAGAGGGAAGGGAAAACTGGCGCCGGAACCGATCAGGCGAATTTTCTCTTGCGCCAGGCCGGGCGTTATCAGCAGCAGGGTCATAAGAACGGTAACGACAGCGGTACCGACAGATTTACGCTTCATGGTGATATCCTTCGTAGGAGTGCTTTTCAGCGGATAGCCGCGATCGGAGCACGACGATTGCGCCTGCGACTTGCAACTGACCGGCATGAATGTCGAGTTCTTGCCATGATGTAAAAAATGCAGGGTGGCGGTAGTAAGTGAAGAAGGGGTGGATCGATGCTGGATGCAGACCGTAGCGCCTGAAAGTTTAAGGACGGTTCATAGTAGAACAGCATTGTGACAGCTATATGAATGTCTGGCTCGGTAGTTCTTTCCCTTGCCTGCTCCTTTCCTCGTGGCTAGTGAGTACTCAGTCTTGGGCTTTTACCCTTTGCACCAGAACCCCGCGTTTCCCCGTCACCGATGCCAGCCGTTGCGTCAAGGAGCAAGACATAATGGGGCTTATGCGGCTTATGCGGCTTGACTCCGATTTCGGATCGAACCGCAATACACAAGATGTTGATGGCTAGCGCCTGTGCAGCAATTGCCCCGTTAACCGTGCCGCCGCCGTGACGTGAGCGCAGCGGTCGATTTGTGTGCTAAACTTCCCAAAACACAGGTGGGGGGTACCGTGGCCCAGTTTCAGCCGAGACAAATCCTAGGAAAGTGGCAGCAAGGATTTGCCCTTGATTTGCACACGCTTAGCAGCATTCCGATTGGTTACAATGAATTTGGCCACATGCAATTTGAAACAACAAGGTCTGAAGTTGGGGAACTTCTCTTTAGACTCAAAAACAGGTCTGATACAACCACGGTTAGCGAGATCGTTGCCTCGGCGGTGAGATTCTTAAACACATGGCATCCGCCGATTGACATGATCGTTCCCGTTCCGCCGTCGAGCGCGCGCACCGTCCAGCCGGTCATCCTTCTCGCCAAGGGGATAAGCGACCAGTTGCACATCCCACTGGTCGAGTGTGTTATCAAAATCCGCGAGACGCCGCAGTTGAAGAACATTTTCGACCTTGATGAACGTCTAAAAGCGTTAGACGGCGTTCATGCCGTCGATACGGCTGCGACGCAGGGCCGAAGGGTTCTTTTGTTCGACGACCTCTACCGTTCAGGAGCCACAATGAACGTGATCACGACCGCGCTTTATGACCAAGGCAAGGCAGCGGAGGTTTTCGCGCTGACGATAACCAGAACCCGGAGCTACCGATGACGAAGGTCTTCATAGGCGGCTCGCGGCGGGTTTCACGCCTTGGCGCTGCAATCCGCGCACGGCTCGACAAGATCATAGAGAAAGGCTTACCCGTTATCGTGGGTGACGCCAACGGGGTGGATAAAGCTGTTCAGCAATATTTGTTCAGCAAGCACTACGAAAACGTGGAAGTCTTTTGCTCGGGTTCGGCTTGCCGGAACAATGTCGGCCATTGGCATACACAGCTGATCGACACTGACATGCACGACAGGGGCCGCCAGTTCTACGCCGCGAAGGATCGTGCGATGGCGCGTGAGGCGACCTATGGCCTTATGGTATGGGACGGCAAAAGCACGGGCACGCTTCTCAATGTGTTGCGACTACTGTGGCAGGATAAGAAGGTCGTCGTGTACAACGTGCCGGAACGTCGGTTCTCAGAGCTTAAATCCTATGAGCAGTGGCACAGTTTTATTGCGGCCTATAGCGCGGGACTTCGCAGCGAAACCGAACAGAAGGCCGCGCTTGAAGATCGCGCCTACCACCATGACCAACCCAGCCTTCTCCCGATAACTCCGGTTTAAGGAACGAGGGTTTCCTGCCCGGTTGCGCCTGCAATCAAGTGACGCGCCCCGATTTTGCAGAAGATGACGTTATAGTTCAGCTAATTGAGAACCGGACCTACGCAGTGATATCCCTGGGAGCGCCGCACCCCAGTGCGGCCCTCACTACAAATGCCGCACTGGGGTGCGACGCTCCCAAGGCGCCAGTGGCAACGAATGTCTGGATAACGATTAGCGAGACTATATGCGGCCATGACCATCGTTTCGGCCAGCACACTCCTTTGCATCGCTATCAACCTTGGCAAGCTGGCTCTCCTGTCGATTGCTATGGCCCAACCGATGATCATGGCCAGAGGAACCTGGATTGCGCTTCGCCAGCTCCGCTCCATCCAGGCTACGCCGGCTGGCATCCCAGCCGGAAGTCTGAGTTGCAGGGTCGTCAGCACGCCATCCCCAGACCGTTGACGTCCTGAACCCGGACGATATCCAAATCCGAGTTGCGGTGCAACAAGCCGCGCACAATGTGGTTATTGAGATTCTCGTCGGCTACGAAACGAAGCATCATTTGCCATCCGATGGAGAGGTTTTCCGAGCCAGCAAGCGCACCCGGATGCCGTGTGGATCGAAACGCGCCTCGTTCTGCCGGCGAACCGCCTCAACCTGGCTGCGACGTTCCTGCAGATAGGTTTCCACCTCGGCGCGGTTCCGCAGATAATAGCCAAGTACGGCGTACACATCGGCCAACTGTAGCGACGGATAGGCGTAAACGATTTCTTCGGCCGACAAACCGTCCGCAAAAGCCGAGATGATGGTATCCAGCGTAACCCGTGTGTTACCGACTCTTATCACGCCGTCAGGATGAATTGCCAAAGGAGTGGGTTCAGTCTTGATAGCCAACATAATTTGCACCGTGAGCTAGCCCCATCACGATGACTCGTGATGGCTGAGTCTGGTTGAGTCATGCTCTCAGCATACCCTAAGATGCTATTGTCGAGACAGACCCAACAGCCCGCGTAGATACTATGCAGCATCTTGACGACTCACCACCCCTTCGGGTTAAAACAAAGTTTTTGAAACAACCGAAGCTTAACGGAGAAGACGATGATGACGACGACCAAGATGCTGCAAGGCCATGATAACAAAACGCCGGTATTACTGGCGGCGATCGAAATGGGGTTGAAGCTCGTTGGGGTGAGGAACGAACCCCAACATTTCCTGATCAGGGGTGACGTTGGGGTTCCTTCCTCACCCCAATCTACGGGCTACACGGCTACACGGCTGACGGGATCGCCGCGCGATGCAGTTCCTCGCGAATGATGCGTCGCAGCCTTTGTTCCAGATCCTCATGTTGCATGGCTTGCCGCAGGGTCTCGTTGATCAACGTCTGATAGCCTCGCTCGCCCGCTTGCGCCTTGAAGTATTCAACGAGGCCGGTATCCAGCAGGATTGTCACGCGTCGTTTGCGCGGCGCAGGCTTCAGACCGACGCGGAACGTCGCGCGATCCAGGTCTGCCTGGGTAACCTTGGGGTATTCGTCGCGTTCATCAGAGGTTGGAGAAGAATAGGAGTTGCTCATCTTTGTCCGCCTCACGGATGGATATGACATGAATCTCGTCTTCGGTTTCGGTGTGCGCGATCACCACCACTTTGCCTCGCAGCAAACCCAGGGTCACCCAGCGCTGTTCGCCGTAGTCCTCACGGTCGTCCTCAAAGGTGAAGGTGGGACCGGCGAAGACCCGTTCAGCGTCGGCAAAATCCAAGCCGCGTCTCTTGAGGGTGGTTTGTATCCGCTATGGCGTCGCGTCTGGTTGCTCCCATAGGTTATTATTACAAATAGATGACCATCCCTTGTTCTCTTTACCTATCATCCATAAGGAGGAAATACCATGATTTATCGCTCGATCCGCGAGATGGTCGAAGGCCGAACTGTCCTCAGCATCACCCCAGAGGCCAGCGTTCATCAGGCGACCGTCCTGATGGCGGAACATCGCATCGGGGCTTTACCGGTGATACGGGGAACCGAATTGATCGGTATTTTTACCGAACGCGATCTGGTCAGCCGCGTGGTGGCGCCCGGGCTCGATCCCGATCATACCCCGGTGGCGCAGGTGATGACGGTGGGACCCAAAACAATTGTGGCCGACAAGACCCTATGCGATGCCTTGAATTTTATGCACGCCCATGGTTTTCGCCATCTGCCGGTGGTGGATGGAGAGCGACTGATCGCCATGCTCTCTGTACGCGACATCCCTACGGAGTACCGGTTAATGCGAGAGAAATGGATCGAGGCGCACCAGCCCCTGGAGACAGCTCCTGCCTGAGTGCGGAACGGGCGTAACCAGTCGTCCGCTCTCGCGCAGGAGCGAGCTGGCTCGCGAAGGGAGGGGTCGCCGGCGAACCGGCGCTGTTCGCGAGCCGGCCCGCTCCTACAGGCGCCATGAAGAGGCTGGTGTAAGCTAATGATGATCCATGCATAGCGCCCGGCCGGCTACACCCATATAAAATAGTTTTATAATTAAAATGTTACGGAAATATTAATTCTCAACCCTATGACTGGCGCCGTAGCTCGGTTGAGGCCAAAATACCCTCCGGCAGGACCGTATAAAGCCAAGCGGGATCTCTGGCTACTCGTAATAGCTCCAGTTCATAATGCTGAATCATAGTGCTTTCAACCAACTCCTCAACGGGCGTGCCCGTTCTCGGCTGTTGGTCGCTCTGCTGACCGGTACCGCCGTTTTCCTGCTGCTGCCAACCGGTCTCTTCATCGGCACGCGACTGCTGCTCGGTTGGAACTCAGGTGTTATCTGCTTTCTGGTGTTGGCATACACGATGATCGCCATGGCGACGCCTGAGGAAACCAGCCATAGCGCCATGCGCCAGGACCAAAGCGGGGTCACCATTCTGGTCCTGGTCGTGCTGGCCGCCAGCGCCAGTCTGTTCGCCATCGGGTTTCTGCTCAGCCATGCGAAGGGGCTGCCTGCCGAACTCCGTGCCTGGCTGATCCTGTTATCCGGCATCGCCGTGGTATCCTCCTGGTTGCTGACCCATACCATGTTTACCTTCCATTATGCCCATCGCTACTACGGCGACATCGAGGCGCCCTGGGGAGAAGCGGATGAAGGTCTGAGCTTCCCGGGTGGGGAACAGCCGGATTATATGGATTTCGTGTATTTTGCCTTTGTGATCGCCATGACTTCGCAGGTTTCCGATGTCCAAATTACCTCGCGGCGGATGCGCCGGTTGGTGTGGATTCATAGCCTGCTCTCTTTTGCTTTTTATACGGTCATCCTCGCGTTGGCGATCAACATTGTGGCCGGGCTGATCTAGCCGCCGTGCCGGCGTCGGCTGGTGGAACCCATGAGGGATGAATGAATCGCCTGGAATTATCCATGAGACACTGTCGGTGGTTCACATGAGCAATTCAGGGAAATCTACTTTTCACTGAGAAAGCAATTACCCCCATATACCCGGAATTTTTGGGATGATAAGATTCAGTACTTCGACAGAACTGGCAAAAAACAATCTTTTTATGTAACCGTTCAGACCCCTCTCCCCAACCCTCCCCCACAAGGGGGGAGGGAGTTATTGCAAAACAGCTACTTAGCGTATTCCCCCTCCCCTTGTGGGAGGGGTTAGGGGGAGGGGGGTGAACGCTTACCTTTTTATTATCATGGTACTTCAGGAGCGATAGCCTGGATTGTAACCGTTTAGCCCTTACCACCTATCAGTTTGCTTCCAACCCTGGGATCACAGACCGTAGGGCGCATTAGCGGAGCGGAGCGGAGCGTAATGCGCCGTATGAGGGGCAGCAGCATAACGGCGCAATACGCTACGCTATTGCGCCCTACCAACT
>CAIMUS010000129.1 GCA_903844665.1 uncultured Pseudomonadota bacterium | reverse complement strand
TTTACATGCAGTTATAAGCAGTTTGAGATGCCAAAATGACAAGATGATACTTTTCATACTACTTTCATCCACGATTTACCTCCGATGCAGGTCACTTCCAGCACCTTGCTGAAGAGGGCAAAGGTACTAAAAGTTGCTGGAGCTGTCTCTGACAAATTCAACAGCCTAGGGCTCATCCATATAGGGATGATTGACGTTTTCTCGAATGCCGTAGCGATCGGTGTAAGTAAAGCAGTACAGATGCTCGAAATCGAAATCATAGGCATCCAGAATGGCGGCACTGAGACTATACATCAGGTCGTCCGAAGGAATAGCGATCCGTGCCCAAACCGATGAAGCCAGGGAGACTTTGAAGATATAAACGCCGGTTAAACGCTTGGGTTCGGACAGAACCAAATTGTTCCGCCATTCGGGAAAGAACGGAGTGAGTTCATTTCGCAAGGTAATCGTCGCCTCTTCTTCCAGTTCGGCAAACATGAGATCAAAGATAAGACCTTGCTTGAAAAGCAGATCTCGCATCGCATCGCCGAATTCGGTACGTTCGACCCGGTCCACCCGCCAGCCCCCACCCGGTTTCGGCTTGGCATCTCGAACCTTGACAAAGCCGAACATTTCCAGCAAGGCCAAGGTGCATAGCGTCGGGGTATAATTCAGGGAGAACTCAGCCCTCCGATTGCCGGCAACTTGCAGGCTTTGGCCTTCAAATCGTTGGAAAAAACGGGACCAGTTCTGGATGCCGCCGCTGGAATCGAAACCGCGCTCCCCGAGAATGGATGGATTGCCCCGCACTATCCAACTCTCCAATAGCGTGAAGTAGCGCTCGGTCGGATTGAGGCTGTGCCAGGATGCCAAGCCCTGTTCATCCAGCAGCAAATAGATTTTATTATCGCGCTGCTGGATAACAACCAAGCCACTGGCGCGCAGCAGCAAATAGAGGCCGTGAATATACGGATAGGATTTCTGCTGCGGACGTTTTAGGTCGAGCTCGATCTGTTTGCTCAGGCGCCTATTCAATTCGGGCAGAAGCTTCAACGGCAGAAAATGATACTTGCCGCCCGCTTCCACACCGTCTGGACCGATGAAATCCAATAAGGTTTCGAAATCCTTCAGAATCGTGCCGGGACTGTCCTCGGTGATGGTTTGGGCTCGCAGGATGTCCTGATAGCGCTTTTCCAGGGAGGCAGGTTTAGCAGGTTTTTTAGCCAAGGGTGCTTCCTCGAGTGAATTGCATATCGTAAAGCAAGCGTAGCAGTGGCCTGGCTCATGTCCAGGTCATAGGCTTCCCCCGTGCCTGGCAGCGTCTGCCAGGCACAACCGTGCCCGACCTACTTGCCGAAGGTGTCCCGGCTTAAGTGGATACCCCAGGTTTTCAGCCATCTCATCACTCTCTTTTTTAAGATCGGCGCTGGGCCACTCCGCCCGACTTGCCTCAAGCCGCCTGTCGCTCCCGCCCCTCCAGCAGAAAGCTCAACGCCGCCGCAATGGCGCCGGCAACCCGATGGGGGGGACTGGCGTAGAAATTACTCCAGGCTTCGGAACAACGCTCATTGTAGTCGCTGTAACCCAGGCCGGGATTGGCTTCGCGCCAAGCCAGTTGCACCGCCGTGCCGATCAGCACGTCCAGGACCAGATAATCCTCCACCTGCAACCCGGGGTTGGCGGCGAAGATATCCGCCAGCGCCGTCAACGCCTCGATGTTAAGCTGCCGATAGCCGGGTCCCTGGATAGTGTCCAACAGATATTCCACCTGCACGGCAAAGGTCGCGGCGGGAGATTCCGCCAGAGTGGACTGATTATCCAGATGATTCCGGGAATCGAGTTGATCGCCGATCACCACGCCCCGGCAGTGCTCCAGGATGGTCCGAACCCGCTGGAAAAAGTCTTCCTCCAGGCGCGGCTGCACTCCGTTGATTTCCCGCCAGGTGCTCCAGATATCGTTCCCGACCAGGCTGATACCGTCATCATTGGCGGGAACCGCCAGATTGACCGGGCTTTCCAGCTTACCCTGATAATGCAGAGATTCCATTGGCGCCAGACTGCAGCGGAGGGCTTTTTGGTCGGTCAGCACTTGGCGCAGACGGGTGAAGATCGCATTGGGACTGAGCTTTAACAGCACTTCGCAGGCCTCGCCCCGGGTAATCCGCCATTCCCGCGCCAACACCCCTGTCATCAGCAGCAGCAAATGCCGGGGGCGTAGCGTCGTGATCCCGGTAAAGGGCTGGGGATCCGCTTTGATCAGCATGCCCAGGAAGAGAATGATCTCCTGCAGCAAGGCCCGGCAGCAGGGATCATCGCCGCCGTAAGCCCGCAGCCGGTCCATGATCTCCCGGTTGCCGAGCGGTTGGGTGATAACCGCCTGATGGCTATAGGCCCGGCCTACCGAGACATAGTGTCGATGCAGCAGAATTTCCGCCACGGCGTCTTCCAGGCCGGGGTCCAGTCGGTCCAGTCGACCCGCCGCCCGCCTGACCACGCTCCAAAGACAGGCCGCGCCGGCCTGGTCATAGATCAGCTCGGTCAATTCCCGCAGCGTAGCACCCGGCGCCGTCTTGAAATCCGGTCCCAGCTTATCCCACAGCAGCCCCAGCAGTTCGATCTGCTCGTAAAGGTTACGGCTGTCGAACAGTTGTTCCAATAACCGCCCGGGGTCGGATTCCCGCCGCAAGATGGCAGCCCGGGCGCTGGCCAGGGGGCGAGTCTGCATTTTGCTCCAGCGCAGCGGGCTGTGCCGGACAGACTGCAACTCCAGGGGTTCCCCGGGCAGCGCGCGCGGCAGATTCAGCCGGGCGACGCCAGTCAGCAGGTCGTCCGGCCTCCCCAGCTTTACGGGAACACCGTTACACCGACCCGCCTGGCACTCCTGCAACAGCGCCAACAGTACCTGCCGACCGCAGGATCTGAGCATGGCCGCGCTGACCAGGAAAATTAACACGGGTGGACCGGGTTCGGCCCAGTGCTGATGGATATAGCTCAGTTCAGTCCGGAGACGGGCGGTCAACAGGCGGTTGTCCAGGCTCAGATAGAAATCGCGCCGTGCCAGAAACGCGGGCAGAAAGACCACGGTTTCTCCTGTCGGCAGGATAAATATCTGGCAGGTCGCCAGGCTTCCCAAAGGGCGCAGCGAGCGCCCCGGTAGGCCCAATAAACTGTTCCGTCCCAGCTCCCGGAAGCAGGCTTCCAACTGCGCCGCCGGCCGGATTTGCAGCGATTGGATCTCTTGCAGAGCCTGAACGGGCAGGCCCAGTGCGGTCAACTCCGCCGCCACTCCGCTGTCTTCGGCCAACAACGCCAGACGGACCGTGGTGGGGCGGCGACGGTCGGCGCAATGCCGGCGTCCCAGGGGATCGATATCGACCGGCCTGATGTGGCCTTCTTGCAGCAGGATACCTAGCAGATAGAGGCTTTGGGCCCAGAGTAATGGCAGGTTGCCCGCCGGCAAGTAGCGTGGCCTGTCGGCAACCGCCGGTTCCAACGGTATCCGGCCGGCCGGCAGGTAATAGCATTCCGGCAGCAGACTTTGACCGTGGCGTTCCACCAGCAGCGCCTCCAGCCGTTGCCGATAATAACGGGCCTGTTCCAACTCACCGTGCATCGCCCCATCCACCAGCAGGAAAGCGAAGAACAGGGGCCATTCCGGCTCCACCACCGCGCTTTCGCCGGGTTGGGCCGCCGGCTCATCGGCGCGATGCTTTAACTGGGGCAGATGGGCGTCGCCCGGAAAGCGCCTGCAACCATAGGAGCCTTGCAACCGGCTGAGGATCACGGCGCGGCTGCGCTCCACCAGCGCGGGATCTTCCACCGTATAGGCGGGAAAGCCGATGACGCTCAACAATGCGGCATCGGTTTCTCTGGAAACGGATTCACGCGGCAACAGGTTTTTCAGGATAATGCGGGCCTGGGCGATGTCATCCGCCGGCGCCTGGATCACGGCCATCGGATCGCCGTCGCCCAGCAGATCGAATCCCCGCAATGCCTCCAGCGCCGCCTTGATCATGCCGATGACGCTGGCGCTGCGCTCGAGACGGACGGTGGAGGGCTGGCTCTCCCAGCAACCGGCGCTCGGCAGGCGACAGCTATTGCCCAGGAAGTGGACCAGATTCTGGACCAGATCGACTTCGTCCAGCGTATGCACGATTCGCAGGCCGGCAGCGGTCATCTGCGCCAGCAGCAGCAGGAACAAGGCGATCGCATCGACTTGGAGTTGCTTCCAGGCTTCATCGCCATTGGCCGCCGGGATTTGGCGGGATTGATATCTGGCGCGTAGCGCGTCCGGCGGACTCAGCAGGTAGTGATAGCCTTCCACTTCCCTGGAAAGCTGCTTCATCAGCGTCAGCAGCAGACCGCGCATCGATTGCACTGCCGCCTGCTCGAGTTGCTGCTGTCTGCCTTTGCTGTCGCCGCGGCGGCGGTAAGCCTGAGCCAATCCCCAGATCGGCAGCATGCTGTAAATATTATCCCGCATCCAGGCGGGGTTATAGTCGGCATGCATCGCAGCGGTGGTGGCAACGAGTAACAACCCTGTCACCCTATCCTGCCGGTCCAGGATCAGTAACCGAACCAGCTTATAATAGCCATCCAGGCGTTGTCTGCGCAGTCGTTCGTCGTTGTCGGGTGTATACGTCGGCATGGTTGCGCTCTTAAATTAAGGGACTTCGGACAGACGATGCCCATGTTACGTAACATCGTCTCAGGTCCCTTGCAGGGGGTAAGCCTCATCAGCGAACGGTATTAATTCAGTCAAACATTAGGCAGGAGGAACAGATCGATTGCCCAATCGTATTGGCCAAAGTTTACAATCAGCCGAACCATGAAAATGGTTTTTTTGTATGACTGTTGCAAACTAACACAGAAGTTGCCCTATCACAACAATTTATTGTATCGATTAGTTTTTTAGCAACAAAGAGAAGAGTCCTGGCGTTATGCAAAGAACACTGATCATGATTGGGATTGTCATTCTGCTGATAGGATTATTCTGGCCGTGGTTGGGGAAGATACCCTTCGGGCGGCTGCCCGGCGATATCGTCATCGACAGACCCCAGTTCAAGTTCTACTTTCCTGTCACCACGATGATCCTCATCAGTCTGGTCCTTTCCCTCCTCCTATGGTGGTTCCGCAAGTGAGCCGGTCCAGGCCATCGCCGCTTAATCAGGACCACTGTCCATGGTCCATGGTCCATAGTCTATGGTCCATGCCGATGCCCGAGGTGGCTGCGATCGGCTGCAAGGCTACCCGCCTGCGCTTCGTCCGAGCCCTATGCTTGCCGGTGTTTGCAGATGCGCCAGAACGACGGTGGCGAAGGGGTTGTCGCCTTGTTCCAAGCGTGAATGGTGGGCCAGTGCCCACCCTTCACGGCTGGCGCCTTGGGAGCGCCGCACCCCATGCGGCATTTGTAGAGGGCCGCACTGGGGTGCGGCGCTCCCAGGGATATCACTGCGTAGGTCCGGTTCTCAATTAGCTGAACTATACTAGCTGATCAGTTTTAGCAACAACGCGGTAATCAGTGTAATTTGTAGAAAGCCGACCCCGACAACCCATCGGATCAAATCAGCTCTGGTCTCCGCCAATTTGACCTCCAGATCTTTGATGTCACGCTTCGAAGCCAAGTCGGTAAAGCGACTTTCGATAAACTCATCAAACGCCGATTTAAGAGCATCAGCGGCATGTTCAGCCTGTTTCGGTGTGAAGTTATCATCTTCGGTCAATTTCTTGACGTAGGACAGACGGTCGAATGCCAGCCAGCCATGGAAGGATACCTCTCGGATTGATCTAATAAGCATTGTAATCGGGCATGCCTCAACAAAACCAGTAGGGTGCCGGAAACGCTCCGCTTAACGCTATGCTTATTCCGGCCTACTTCTAGATTCCCCAATTGCCTCCAGAATATCCTGTGTTGTAGTCTTTGTTTTTATTCCTGGCGCCTCAAACGGAGAGGCGGACATCCGTTTAGGGACTATCGAATAGGTTGAGCCATCCTTTCGACGAATCAGTACCTCTTCATTTTCAGCATAATTCAGTAATTCTGAAAGATGTTGACGTGCTTGAGAATAAGTATAAACCTTCATAATTTACTCTAATATGCTAATATCTAGCTGTCTAGCAACATTTTTCATACGTTTATCAAGTGTCATTAAAGGACACTTCAATGATTGAGCGCATTGAAGAAAATAGGCATCATACGCATATAAATTGAATTCAAAAGCAATTTTCAACGATTTCTGGATATTTGGACGGATGAGTCTAACAGGTATCTTCTGAGCATATTCAAATGCTATGTTTGCTTCATCTGGAGATAAGCGATGACGTTTAACCAATGCAGTCAATGCATTACCTATCTCATAAAATAAAATTTCTGGAGAAATAATATCACTGTCGGACGTTAACTCGATGATACGCTGCTTCTCTGGCTCCTCAAGGGCAGCAGCTAAAAATGTGTTGGTGTCAGCGATAATATTCATACTGACAATTGTACAATTTGAAGATGAAAAGTCAAGGCCTAACCCCCGACTTCAGCGTCAGGCGCCGGAAACGCTGCGCTTGACGCTCCGCTTATTCCGGCCTACTCCTACTCACCACTCCAACCTACGGGATCTACGCGCCCCTCAAGTGTTTTAGTCTGGATCAAGCCAAGCCAGCAGTAGGCCCGCAGGACGAAGTTAGGGAGCGCAGTCGGATTCATCTACCCTCGATTTCGCAAGCGCAGCCACAGCCCGCCTCATTACCCGCTGCTCCTCCGGCGAAAGCTGGCGCAGCATCTGTATCCACTCGAACTCATCAGAGGATAGTTCGATAAATTCACCATCGGACTGAGCCATAACAGGACCAAGGATCTCAAAGGAATCTTTCATATCAGGGCGAATCTCATCGGGAGAGACGCCCAATAGTTTAGCCCACCGGATAACAGCATTAGTACCGAGAGGGATGATCCCGTGCAGGTACTGGTGCACAGCACCCTGGGTGCGATACCCAAGGGCATAAGCCGCTTTTTCCTGAGTAAGCCCAAGCGAACCCTTGCGAGAGTTCCACAGCAGAAGCAAGCGGTGAGCCGCTTCAGCTTCGACAGGAGTAAGAGCGCGACGCTTTGACATACCAAACAGCTTAAGCTGACCTATTCAGTTTAAATACATCATTGCTATTATCTTAAATAACAGCTATGCTGTAAAAACAGTATTTTAGGTTGGGTTAAGGAACGAACCCCAACATTCCGCCAGCAGGGATGGCGTTGGGGTTCGTTCCTCACCCCAACCTGCCGGATCTCCAACCAAAATAAAACTCTGTCAAGTCTCCTTAAGCTGCTTCCTAACCCGCTCGTAAAACTCGCTCATCACCTCGATAAAAGACTGATCCTGCTGCCAGAACGGTGGATAATCGCCGCCCTTTCTGACCAGCACGGCGGGCAGTGCGGGTAATGGTGGCAATGGCTCCAGCGTGGTCGAAAGGCGGTGTTCGCCGCTCCAGAAACGGTCGTAACTGCATGATTCTACAGTGACTCGCTGCGGCCGGGTGTAATACGACCCGACCGGCTGTAACGGCAATTCCGCGGATTCCAAAGACTGCGCCAGGGCTTTGCCGAGTGGCGTTTTAGCTAATTCTTTATTAAGCCGGTCGCGGGACAAGCCGCGCAGTTCGAATAATAAAAACGGATCCTGATCGAGTTTGTTTGCAAAAAAATAGCAAAGCCCGGCAATGTGTTTGCAGGGATTGTAATAATCCGGGCAACTACATTTGGTTTTGAAATCTTTGCCGCTGCGTGGCAGCAGATGCACCCCCAATTCGGTAAAAGCGCTTTCGATCTCATCGGGCATTTCATTCATCAACAGTTTGGAGACGATGCCCGCATGACCGGCCAGACGTTTGATAATATCGGGCCAGCGATTTTCAGGAATGGGCGTGATTTCCACCGTGGTGGTGTAATAAGGCGTTTTATAAACGCCGAAATAGGGATTGATCTTGCCCTCCACCGTGGCCTTCACCTGGCCATGCTGAATGCTGAATTTCTGGATGCGGTCGCTGCGGGCATAGGAACGACCCCGCCCCAGCCGGCCCGGATCGGTAAAGCCCTCCAGGGCCGCGATAAAGCGCTTGCCCCACCAGGTACGGGTTAACGATGCCATATAACCTCCGCTCAATCCAATACAGTGCTGCGATTCAAGGCGATCAGCCGCTGGAAACTGGCGTTGTCCAGTTCCGTCAGCCAGCTTTCGTCGGCGCCGACGATGGCGCCGGCCAGTTGTTTCTTGTCTTCGATCATCTGGTCGATCCGCTCTTCCAGCGTCCCTAAAGTGACGAACTTATGGACGAATACGGTGCGGTTCTGGCCGATCCGAAAGGCCCGGTCGGTGGCCTGATCCTCGACCGCCGGGTTCCACCAGCGGTCGAAGTGAAACACATGATTGGCCTTGGTCAGGGTGATGCCCACGCCGCCGGCTTTCAGCGACAGGATAAAGGCGGACGGCTCGGTGGCCGGGTCCTGAAACTCGCCGATCATCTTCTCCCGCCGGGTCCGGCTGACGCCGCCGTGCAGATAATAGGTGTGGTAATGCAACGTCCGGCTCAGGTACCGCTCCAGGTTCTCGCCGATCTCGGTGAACTGGGTGAAGATCAACAGGCTTTCGCCCTCGGCGATGACCTCTTCCAGCATCTCGATCAGCCGCTCCAGCTTGTGGGAACGCTCCGGCGTAAAGGCGCTGCCGTCCTGCAAAAACTGCCGCGGATGATTGCAGATCTGCTTGAGCCGCATCAGCGTGGCCAGGATCAGGCCCTTGCGTTGGATGCCTTCGGCGTCTCCCAGCGCCGCATTCACCTCATCGACCACCGCCTGATACAGCGAAGCCTGCTCTTTGGTCAGGTTGCAGTATTGCTTGTGCTCCAGCTTGTCGGGCAGGTCCTTGATGATGGCCTGATCGGTTTTCACCCGCCGCAGGATAAAGGGCTGCACCAGTTTTTTAAGCAACACCGACTTTTGCAGATCGTTGTTTTTCTGGATGGGCAGCTCGAACTGCTGGCGGAACTGCGTCTGGGTACCCAGATAGCCGGGGTTGAGGAAATTGAAAATCGACCATAGATCCAGCAGCCGGTTTTCCACCGGCGTGCCGGTCATGGCCAGGCGGTGGTTGGTCTTGAGCTTGAGCACGGCCTTGGTCTGGGCGGTCTTGGGATTCTTGATATTCTGCGCCTCGTCGACGACCACCCGTTCCCAGGGAATGCCTTGCAACAGATTGATATCCTTGCGGGCCAGGGTGTAGGAGGTAATGACGATATCCTGCGCCTGGCAGTCCGCCTGAAACGCCTTGGCGTCCTGCCGCCGGCCACTGCCATGGTGCACCAGCGCTTTGAGCTGGGGCGCAAATTTTTCGACCTCTTTCTGCCAGTTGCCCAATACCGAGGTGGGCGCGATCAACAGCGTCGGCCCCGCTGCCGTATCCCGCGCGAACAGCAGGCGGGCGATCACCTGGACGGTCTTGCCCAGGCCCATGTCGTCCGCCAGACAGCCGTTCAGTCCCAGACCTTCCAGATACTGCAACCAGGCCACCCCGCGCTGCTGATACTCCCGCAGCTTGCCGTGCAAGCCAGGCGGATCGGCGACCGGCTCGAACCGGCTCTGATCGCGCAGCTTGCCCAGCATCTCGGCCAGCGCGCTGTTGCGACTGACATCGACTTCTTCCTCGTCGGCGGCGGCCTTGCGCAGCAACTCGGCCAGACTCATGCTGGCGTCTTCCTGGCCGTGCTTCTGCCAGAACTCCAGCAACTGCTGCATCTTGTCCCGTTCCAGTTCGATCCACTGGCCGCGAAACCACACCAAGGGCGTCTTGGCGTTCACCAGTTGTTCCCATTCCTGCGGGCTTAGCACCTGATCGCCAATCGCCAGTTCGTAGTGGTATTGCACCACCGAATCCAGGGAGAAATAACCTTTCCCCACCGTCGGCGCGGCCTTGCTCTGGCTGACGGCGACCCGCACTCTGGCCCGGCGGCGACCTTCCGGCGTCCACCAGGCCGGCACGATGATCTTGAAGCCGGCGTCTTCCAACACCCAGGCATGCTCCTTCAGGAAGGCGAAGGCTGCTTCGATGGACAGCGTCACCCCCACTGGCCGGTCGGTCGCCATTCCCTCCCAGAGCTTCGGATAGATCCGGGCGGCATGGCCGAGGTGGCGCAGCAGTTGTTCCTCCAGATGACCGCCGAAGGACTTGAGCAGCGCCTTTTTAACCTTCGAATCGAGATGCCAGTATTCGTCCAGACGCAGCTTCAGCGAAGGGTCCTGTTTGGAGATGGCGAGTAGCAGTAGCCGCCAGGGCGCGTTTTCATTCGCCCCCTCCACTAATTGCAAACCCAACTGGCAATCCTCGCTATAGCGAGTCGCCACCGCCTGCCGCCAGGTCTGCCACTGGCGATAGCGTTCCAGCATCTGAGAGGTTCCCGCCAGCGCCTGCATTCCGGCGATACACTGATCGAGCAGGGAACCCTCGATCTTCTTCTCGAAAGCCGCCGGGAACGAGACGCCCGTCACCAGCCGGTGCAGCAGGCATTCGGCGAAATGCCGCAGCAGTTCCAGCCGGTCGTAGTACAGGGGCTTTGCAGAGGAACTCATGGAAACGGCGGCGCATACTGGTGGCATACGGGTCAGCGCCCATTGTAGTTGGCTCTCGAAGCTGTCGGAAACGATCTCCCAGCCGGGATAAATCGCAAAGCTGGCCGCCTTTTTGGTCTTACCGGACAATTCGCGGTATTCGAGGGCCGGAATATATTGATCCTTGCGCAACACCTGCCGCAGCGTCTGGCTGAAATGCAGCCAGAACAGCAGATCCTGGCCGAACTGGACGTCGTCGCGCTGATAACAGACCAGGAAATGCAGCTCTTTCAGAGTCTTGAATACGTCATTCAGCGGAAAGGCGGTAATGGCGCAGCAGGCCAGTTCGACCGTCGGATCCTCCGGCGGCGGCAGGGTCAGCCACCGGGCCAGTTCCGGCGAGGGCAGCGGCTTGCCGTCCGTGCTGGGCAGCCAGTGATAGAACGTTTGCAGCCGCTGGCGGATGCTTTTGACGGAGGAATCGCCGGCAACGCCGAGATCCTGGACCAGAAATTCGTCCAGTTCCTTGGCTTCCAGGTGGTCGACCCGGTAACCCGGTTTGACCTGAAGGATTTGGGCCGTTTCCACCCACAGATAGAACGTGCCGGTCTGAAGGAAGTCATCAGTTTCCTGGGGAACCCAGGCGCCGTGGAGGATGTGCATGATGGTGAGGTACTCGTTGCAGTGATTGCTTATTGGCGTCCTAATGAGTGGCGCTGTCCTCATACTTCCCGATCAACTCCTGCGCCGCCACCGTGGGCGGCATCTGCCCTTCGATCACCGCTCTCTCGACATCCGCGCGGATATGCTTCACCCCGGCGTGTTCGAAGAAGCTCCTCAACAGATGCTCTTCGACCATCGCATAGACCCATTCCAGGGTCTGCTTGCGGCGCCGCTTCTCGAACACGCCGGAAGCTTGCGTCTTCTGCCGGAAATCCTCGATCACCCGCCAGATCTCGTCGATCCCCTCATTGGTCAGGGCGGAGCAGGTGAAGGCGCGGGTCTGCCAGCCTTCGGTCGCCGGCGCGAGATAGTGCAGCGCGCGGTTGTATTCCGCCTTGGCGGCGCGGGCGCGCAGCTTGTTATCGCCGTCGGCCTTGTTGATCAACAGGGCGTCGGCCAGCTCCATGATGCCTTTCTTGATCCCCTGTAACTCATCGCCGGCCCCGGCCAGCATCAGCAACAGGAAGAAATCGACCATCGAACGCACCGTGGTCTCGCTCTGACCTACGCCCACGGTTTCCACCAGGATTGCATCGAAGCCGAAGGCCTCGCACACCAGCATGGTCTCGCGGCTCTTGCGGGTGACGCCGCCCAGGGTGCCGCTGGAAGGCGAAGGACGGATAAACGCCCTGGGGTCACGCGATAGCTGTTCCATCCGGGTCTTGTCGCCCAGAATACTGCCCCGTGTCACCGTGCTACTCGGGTCTACCGCCAGCACGGCCACCTGATGGCCCTGTTCGCACAGATACATTCCCAGGGCTTCGATCGTGGTGCTCTTGCCCACGCCGGGCACGCCGGTAATGCCGACCCGGATGGAGTTGCCGGTATGGGGCAGCAGTTGCCGCAATACTTCCTGCGCCATGGCGCCGTGCGCCGGGGCATTGCTCTCCACCAGGGTGATGGCCTGAGCCAGTACGTTGCGATCGCCGGCGAGAACGCCCTGGACGTATTCATCCACGCTCAAGCGGCGGCGCTTTGGGGTAACCGGTCTGGCTGCGCCCTCGCGGCGCCCGCCCGGCAGGCCGTCGTGGCCGCCTTCCACGCCGGCCATGATTTGGGTAGTGAATTCGGCGCCGGCGTTAGCCGGCGCCCAATCGGGTTTTTGTTTTATCTCGGACATCAGCTACAGGACTCTCAAACAATGGATAGGGAGCGCCAGCCTTTCGGCCGGCTTGCTACCTGGCGTTTGGAAAACAAGCTTTCAATTGCGGCAGTCCACCCCATTTCTGAAAAGACGCTTCCGCTGTCTTTCGCATATCCTCGATGGAGCGCGGCCAGGCCGGTCTGGCGGCCGTGCCGGGGAATACTACATAGATAATATCGTTACCGACGCCCGTTTTGCCGCTGCGCCGATCGGTGGGTATATCCAGAAGGCCGGCCAGGGCGATGGAACCCTCGCCGATACTGTCACGCGCGCCGACATCGGCAAAAATGGCGAACGACGCTTTGCCGGTTTTCGCATCGAGCACCATCCCCAGATCGCCTAGCATGGCCTTGCCGGCGCCTAACAACTGGGGCGGTAAGGCAAAATAGGGAATGAGTGTCGAATCGACATATTTGGTAATGTCATCGTTCTTTTTCGTAGCATCGCGCAGCGAGGTTTGGGAGATATAAAAACCTTTGAAGGGGCCTGCTTGTTGAATTAAGGGCTTACCATTCAGTTTGCCGTTATCCGTGGCGATCGACCACCAGTTGCCTTTTCTGCCGGCGCGGGCGAGAACATCCAGGCCGCGTTGATCGTTGGGATCGTAGGCGTTGGGAGCGCCATGCGCATTCACGGCCATGCCATCTATGAAAAAGAAAGCCGGTTTGCCAGGTAAACGCCAGACGCCGATCTGGCGATTGAACTGTAAAACAGTTTCTTTTTTGCAAGCATTCGCTGGCGTCGATGGTTTCGTGGCCGCTCCCTTCGGAGCCGCCCAGGCGCCGGCCGAAAGCAGGCTCGACAGCAGTAACAAGGTTGATAAACGGTTTAACTTCATCGTACTGCCCTACTTACGCTATGAGGGTGTGAGCATTGTATCCAAAGCGCGCTCGAAGGTGGCAGCGGCGTCCCGTCGCTGGTTAACGATAAATCAGATTCTGCCATGCTACCGCCATCGGCCACCCGCCGCCGCAACCACTGCCACACCTTGGTGTTGCGGAGCCGGCGGGAGGCGCTGTCTGCCTGTCCGGCTCCAGTTAGAGGCTGAAGCCTGGCCAGGTTGAGCCGCGCCACCAGATAACAGATGGCAAATCTGCGTCGAGCATCGATTAAAGTGTTAAAATTTTCCCTGAAAGGAACGCACCGACAGGCGCCGGGCTGGTTGACGTGTAACCGTAAGTTTATAACTATTTAATTGTATACAGTAATAATTGAACTGTTAATCACGCTTAACCTAGCCAAAGCAAAGGTAAAGATATCTTTACTTGATCCGGTAAACGACTTGGCTGACATTACCCGGCGTTAACTATCGGTTTTTAAGAGGTAAGACAGGCAGTTAACCCAATTCTCTTCGGTTTTGCACTGTTGCTTACCGTGGCTAAATACTAGAGTAGAGTGCTTGTCTGCCTGGATCGATCACGATAACCATGCCAACCGAATATCCTATTTATCGTACTGAAATGCAACGTTTTTTATTGTACAAGCCTGAACGCTTGGGACCGACGCCGGCCAATTTACGGGAATTGGAACAATTACTATACGGTATTTGGGGCAAGAAAAGCGGCAAGACGGAGGCCGATCGGCAGATTCTGGCGCAATTTCAGGCGCTGTGCGGCCTGGATGAAGTGCTGGTGAGCGAACACGAGCAGCGCGTGTTGCGTTCGCTGGATAAAAAACAGCCGATTCTGATCGGACTGGATACCAATATTAGCTGCGAGCCCGGCCGGCCTTGCGTCCTGATCGCCCTGGTGATGAATCCTACATCCGCGTTATTTCGTGAAATCCGGGTCCGCTTCCGATCCTCCGGGGTGGCGCTGCTGGACGATACCCAGCCCCTTCCCATCAAGTTGCTGGAAGGCCGGGATACCTTGCCGGTCTATCTCCATTATCAGGCCCCCACGCAGGCTTTACTCACCACCCTGGCGCTGGAAGTGGACGTTTGCGACCATAACGGCGAATGGCGGGCGTACAACAACCGTTCCCATATTCTGCTGAATTTTCCAGAACCCGGCGGCGACAGTAAAGTCAGGGTTCGCACCACGCATGCGTCCAATACCACCCCTTATTACCATGCTCTTGCCCCAAGCCTGGCCGAGGCGGATCCCGCGGGTTTGGAAGGGTCTCCGCCGACGTTCGGTGCAGTGCAACTCTCCGACCATCCGGATCCTAAAGCCCGACGGCTACCCAGTTGGGAGCAGATGCTGTCGATCGAATTGGAACTGGACCCGGAACGCACCTTCCGGCTGCAGACCAAAAGCTTTATCGAGCAGCACGCCACCGTACGCGGCACCCCGTTGAACCGCGCTTTATTGCGCAGTCAAAACCTTGCTTACGCGCCGGAACGCATCGAGATCGTGTCGCGGCCTCTTATCGTCTGTGGCCGCTATATCGAAAACAGTAATACCCGCCTGTGCGATTTTTCCCTTGGGTTATTGCCAGGGTATGAACATATCTCCCGGCTGCAATGCATCATTTGCGCCTGTGAAGACGGCCTTGCCATCATGCACACCAGCCGCCGCGAGCGCAGTTATACGGCTGTCAACGGCAGTAAATTGCGACGCGGGCAGTGGCAGCAATTGGACGTCGGGGATAAGGTGGATATCGGCGGGCTGTATGAAATGCAGACTTTCCTGGATTGGGATGTCACGCCCGGTGTCAGCGGCATCGACGAGGCCAACCCGGAGAGGGAGCGCTTCAGTAACAGTGTCCTGGAGATCGTCGATCTGCTGGACCAGATGACGGGACCGGTGGATCCCACTATCAAGAACAGCCTCAGGACCGGTTACGGCAACCTGATCCGCTTGCAGAACCAGGCGGCCAAGGGTAACGGCGTCAACAGTTTGGGACCGCTGCTCTATGCCCGGCTGCAACGGCAGGACGCCAACCGACGGCGGGTGATGCATATCTATCTGGCGAAATGGTTATCGATCGGCAGCTCGCCGCAGGCCGGCTTATGCGTGGATGCGGAAGATGTGGCGCCCCACCATGCGGAACTGCTGTTCAAGGACGGGATGTATTGGATTCAAAACCGGGTCGATCAAGGTGGGGTGTGGGTATGCAATCATAGCCTGGCGCCCAACGAGGCGGTCCCTCTGGAGGAGGGAGACACCATCAACATCGGCAGTGTGGCGCGCTTTGTCTTCGAACGCTATTGACCACGGCAGCCGTCCAGAAAATTCAGAATGGTTGCGCTGGTAAGTTCTGGCGCTTCCAGCGCGGTCATGTGGCCGACCCCTTCGAGCACCCGCCGGCGTGCGCCTGGGATCTCCCGCGCCAACAAGGCGCCGGCTTGCAGGAATAACTTATCATGTTCGCCGACCACGATCAGAGTGGGACGGGCGATCAGGCGCAAGTTTTCCAGATAGAGGTCCGGATCGGTGAAGAAGGCGCGCACGAAGGCCGCCAGGATGCCCGGCTCATTGTCACGGCAGATTTCCAGGAGCAGCGTCCACAAGCGTTCCCGTTCGGGCAGTCGATCCATCCAGTGCAGCAGGGGACCCGGCAACTGCCGCAGATGGGAGAAGATTTGTGGCCAGGTTTGCCGCCCGTAGAAATCGGCAAACAAGTCCAGGGCCTGTTGCCGCAGTTGCGGATCGCTGTGGCCGAGAGCGGTGGCCGGACTCGTGCTTATGAGCGACAGGCTGAGCAACCGCTGTCCCTGACGCCAAGCATGGCGCAGCGCTACCATGCCACCGGCGGAATGGCCCAGCAAATGGAACCGGTCGATCCCCAGACTGTCGGCCAGTGCGGTAATATCGTCGGCGATGGTCTCGGCGTCATAACCTTCGGGTTCACCGCGCACGGTGGTGCGGCCGTGACCGCGCAAATCCATGGCGATAACGCGATAGCGCCCGGCCAGTTCCGCGCTAACGCCGGTTTCGCTCCAATACCGGCTGGAGACGGAGAAGCCATGGAGCAGGATGAGCGGTTCGCCGGCGCCGCTGTCCTCATAGTGGATACACGCATTGGCGCGCTTTAGAATCGGCATAGTGAGTTCCAATAGCTGACAAACCGTAGGAGATAACCACATGTCTGTGGGTGAATACTGTAACCGCGCCGTGGTGATCACGGACAGGGGCACTGAAATCCGTGAGGCGGCCAGGCTGATGCGCGGCCATCACGTCGGCGCCCTGATCATTGTAGAACGGCAAGGCGAAGAAAATATCCCGGTCGGTATTATCACCGACCGGGATCTGGTGCTTGAAGTGCTGGCCCAGGAACTCGATCCGGACGTCCTCACCGTAGCCGATATCATGAGCCCGGACCCGCTGACCGCGGGGGAGGACGATGCGCTCTGGACCACCCTCAACCGGATGCGGAACGAAGGCATCCGCCGCCTGCCGGTCGTCAATGCCCGTGGCGGTCTGGAAGGCATTCTGACGGCCGACGATGTCCTGGATCTCTTCGCCGAGGGTCTGATGGATCTGGTCAAGCTGATGCAGAAGGAAGTTTATCGGGAAGCCAGCAGCCGGCCTTGAGGGTGATTTACTGGCGCCGGCCGGCATCAAGAGTTGTAAGGCGGAATAGCGCAGCGTATTCCGCCGTCATGCTGCGGCTCATGCGGCGCAATACGCTTCGCTATTGCGCCCTACGGCTTTCAATCATAAGGTAATTACATGAAGCAAACCTATACAGCCGTCATTAAGCAATCTGATTCCTGGTGGATCGGATGGATTGAGGAGGCGCCTGGTGTTAATTGCCAGGAGCGGGCGAAGGAGGAATTGATCGAAACGCTGCAAGTCACGCTGCAAGAAGCCTTGGAGTTTAATCGTAACGATGCCTTGGAAGCTGCCGGTGAGGGTTTTGAAGAAATGCCTATCGCTGTATGAAACGAGAACAACTTCTCCGGCATCTACGGGGACACGGATGTGTGTTGCTAAGGGAAGGTAGTCGGCATTCCTGGTGGCGCAATCCCAATCAAAAATTGCTTGCTGTAAATTTTCCAGTGACGAATATCAAACATGTTATACTATGTTAAAAGTATACACTTTTGTTTGAATTAAGAGGACATCGATATGGCAACGATTGAAATCATTATCCGAGATGATCATGGCAATACAATAGAAGGTCGAGCAAGGAAAGAATATAAGCTAGACCTGGGTAACCAAAGCTTCAATGCTATAGAAGCAGCTGTGGGCACATTCAAAAATGTCGCTTTACCTGATCTGAAGGCTGATTTTTTAAAGGAAGCCCAGGATAATTTTATAAAAAAAACGACCAATTAAAGCGAAATGGCACGAATCCGGTCCAGATCAAGACACTGGACGGTGGCTTTCAATTTAAGGTGCAGCGGTTTATAGTTAACCAGGCGGGTCAAGAGCGGCAGGTCGACTATTTTGAATTAACCAACCAGTTTCAAACGGGTTACTTCAGTGATAATCTCAAGGCGTTTGCGGCCTATTATAGTAATCGGCTGAGTTATGAGGACAATGAAGAATTAATCAGGAAGCTAGCAGGTAGCCAGCAGATCAGTGATCAAAAAATTCAGCAACTGGTGGTAAACAAAGCACTTGAAGTGAGCCAAGCGCTGACGGAAGAGACGCAGTTGATACTGAGAGACACGACGAAGAAGTTACCTGCGATCAATGGAAAAGTGGACATTTATGAGGGGACGGAGAAAGAGATTCTGTTGCTGGACGATGCGATTCAAGTGAAGGGCCAGAAGGAGACGCGGGAGCGAATAAAAAATGATGAAAATCAACCAGTTGAAGTTGTATCTCTGGACAGCGAGGCGGCTACTGAACGGGCTCGAATTAGTACTGATGTGATCATGTTGGAAAGGAAGAAGGGCGGCTTTGAGTATATCACAGCGGTGATAGATAACGAGGAGAAGGAACCCCTACCGTTAGCAGCTATAGTCAAAAGTAAGGTGATCCAAGAATACGGCGATGAACCAAACCCACTGAATATAGTAGCGATTACCGATGGTGCTAAAGCCATTCGTGGGCGGTTACTAGCGACTTTTGGTATGACGGTGGTAATTATTTTAGATTGGTTTCATTTAGGTAAAAAGGTACGGGAGCTGATGAGCATGATTGCCCCAACGAAAGCGGAGAAGGTGACGTATTTGAAATTTATATTTTATCATCTGTGGCACGGTAAGACAGAGGCGGTTTTGGACTATCTAAAGACAGTAGTCAAGACCAAGAATCCAGAAAAGCTAGCCGAGTTGATCGGCTATATAGAGAAGCATAAATCGGAGATTATTGACTACAAACGTCGTCAGCAAGCAGGCAAAGTTATTGGCAGTGGTCGAATAGAAAAGGGCTGTGATCAGGTGATTGGTCATCGCCAGAAGAAAAAGGGGATGAGCTGGAGCGAAGTAGGGAGTAAAAGTTTAGGCATTTTGAAGGTGGCAGAGCTCAATAATAAGTGGCGGGAGCTCTGGTTTGCTAATGAGGCTGCCAACGATTCAGACATTAATGGCATTCATACTATCTTGGCCTTGGCTAGTTGATCTAAAGGCTATCACTGGAAAATTTACAGCAAG
>CAIMUS010000128.1 GCA_903844665.1 uncultured Pseudomonadota bacterium | reverse complement strand
TTCCTACGCTCTCGTTATAGCCGATAATCAGGTTGCCATAGCCGTCAATACTATCGGTTGGCCCGTTGGCGTTACGGACATGTACGTTACAGCCTTTAAAGTAAAAGTTTTTGTCGTTGCTCTCGGTTGATACGCAGGCCAGTCTGTCATTCAGAGTATCATTGGCGGCTTCCAGGTCTGTCACCCGGCTTTTCAGAATGCTATTGGCGGCTTCCAGGTCTGTCACCCGGCCTTCCAAGGCATTAAAGCGCGCAGTAAGCGTACTAATTTGGTCAGGAATACCATTACTGGCTAACGCCTGCCCCATCACTCCCATTACCAGCGTAAGGAGCAACGGCACGTGAAGCGGGTCGAACCAAGCTCGTTTCATGGAGGTCTCCCAGGATTGGAATAGATCTTATTTCTTGAAGAGCCTTCGACCCGTAAGAGTAGTAAGCTCGACAACGAAAACATTAGCAAGTTATTGCTCATTTGTAAATAATTGCAGTAGGCTGGCTATGGCCCACCTTTTGCCGGTGGGCCTTGGTTTGAGCCAGCGTAGCCTGGTAGGGTCGGTACAGCCCCATATACGCCAGTTTAGGGTATCCACTTGAGCTGGGACACTTTGCAGGCTGACCCAAAGGGCCGGCGAGGACGCCGGCGCTCCCAGGGTCGGATCGTCCCGCCTTAAGTGGGTAGCCCTTCCCTGGAGCATTTTTGTATACACAAACTCTAGATTCTGGGATACCCCTGTTATTGAAATTAATTTATTTTAATAATGTTATTAGCCAGACATGCAACCGGGCTGGACTGGCGGCAAAAAGTTTAAAGACTTTCTTAAAATTAATAAATTTTTTCAAAATCATATAGATAACTCCATAACAGTGGTTTCGAACGGAACCAGACCTATTGCCGACCAAAGCCCTGGCTATGTTAAGCTTTGTTGCTTTGAAGGCGCTCTTGTTCGGGGCAGGCGAGTGATGATGCTACAATGGCATCGGACCGGCTTGGCCCTCTAATCAATTCCTGTTAATCGATCGATGATTTTTTTAATTACCGGTGGCGAGGATAAAGCGGGATGCACCAGATGAGAGGCTGTATAATCCGTACAACAATTTGGGCTATTATCGTCGGTGTCTGGTTGGTCGGCTGTGCGCGCAACGACTATCCGTTGCTGCCTGCTTCCAATTATTATGGCTCCACGACTGTCGATCCGGATGCTTACCGCTATGTGATCGGCCCTGGTGACAGCGTGCAAATTTTCGTGTGGCGTAACCCGGAGGTCTCGCAAGGTGTGACCGTGCGCCCTGACGGCATGATCACCACCCCCCTGGTGGAAGACCTGCCGGCAAGCGGCAAGACGCCTACCCAACTGGCTCGCGATATCGAAAAAGCACTGGAAACCTATATCCGCCAGCCGATCGTGACGGTGCTGGTAGGAGGGGGGACGGGACCTTATAACGAGCAAATCCGGGTGGTCGGCGAAGCCACCAGACCGCAGGCGCTGCCCTACAAGGAGCGCATGACCTTGCTGGATTTAATGATTGTGGTAGGAGGCACCACCCAGTTCGCCGACGGTAATAATGCTTCTATCATGCGGATGATGAACGGTCAACTCAAACCATTTAGGGTACGTATTGATGACTTGCTTAAAAATGGAGATATTACGGCCAATGTGGATATGCTGCCTGGCGACATTCTAATTATTCCCGAGTCTTGGTTCTAGGTGGTCAGTTTATAGTCGAGGGGTATAGCAGTAGATGAATGATATAGTTGAACAAATTCTGACCTACCTTCAGGGCATCTGGCGCCACCGCTGGTATGCCCTGGGTCTTGCCTGGCTGATCTGTCTGGGGGGGTGGGCGCTGGTGTTTAAATTGCCGAATCAGTATCAGGCGTCGGCGCGTGTCTATGTGGATACACAATCGGTGCTGCGACCTCTTCTACAAGGAATGACAGTACAGTTCAATCCTTCTTCCCAGATCGATCTCATGACGCGCACTTTATTGAGTCGCCCCAATCTGGAAAAAGTCGCACGCATGACCGATTTGGATTTAAAGGCCAAAGATGATTATGCCAAGGATGAATTGATGGGTGAGTTGCTTAGGCAGATTCAACTTGCTGGAGCCGGCAGGGAGAATCTATATAGTATTGCCTATACCAACTCGGATCCGGATCTGGCCAAACGGGTCGTACAGTCCCTGCTGACTATCTTCGTGGAGAACACCCTGGGTGAAACCCGGCAGGATACCGATACCGCCCAACGTTTTCTGGATAAGCAGATCGCTGAATATGAGCAACACCTGGTGGAGGCGGAAAACCGCCTTGCCGCATTTAAACAAAAACATGGCAGCTTGGTGGCGGGTTCGGAGGGAAATCTCTACGGCGGTATCGAAGCCACCCAAAAAGCGTTGGAAGCCGCCTTGCTGGAGCTGCAACAGGCGACTAACCGGCGGAATTCAATCAAGCAGCAGATCGAACAGAGTAAACCGACGCTCGATGTAAACCCCGCCAATTCTGAAAAAACACTAACGCTGACTTTGCCTATAGACGACCGCATCAGAGCCACCCAGCAACAGTTGGACAATCTGCTGCTCAGGTTTACGGAAAAGCATCCCGATGTGCAATGGACCCGGGATCTGCTTGCCGAGTTGCGGAAGCAGCGGGAAAAAGATCTTGCCGAGTATAAGGCGGCTATGCAGGCGCCGGATACCAAGGCGGCCGAACTGAATGCCAACCCCATCTATCAGCAGTTGCAAATCCATCTGGCCCAGGAAGAAGCGAATATAGCCTCCCTGCAGACGCGCGCTATAAGTTATCAAAGACAGTTGCAGGAACTCGAGAGTAAAGTCAACACGATACCGGAAATTGAAGCCCAACTCCAGGCCTTGAATCGGGATTACGGTTTAACACGCAGCAACTACGATGCCATGGTGGCGCGGCGGGAACAGACCCATCTGTCGCAACAGGCTGAGCAGACAACCGACAATATCCGGTTTCGCGTGATCGAACCACCGCGTGTGCCAACTGAACCTTCAGGTCCTAACAGACCGGTGTTGATGAGCGAAGTGCTGGTTGGGGGTCTGGGTGGCGGTGTGGCTGTGGCTTTTCTCATCGCGCAACTCTGGCCTACCTTCGATTCGCGCCGGAGTTTGATGCAAGCGACCAATGTTCCCGTGTTTGGCAGTGTGGGGATGATCCTGTCGTCTACCGCAGTCCGCCGCGAGCGCCTCAAAATACTGATGTTCGTCGCTCTGTTTATCCTGCTGCTGCTGCTCTTTATGGGCTTGTTGACAGCAGAAATGATGCATCTTATCAAGATCTAAGCCGAGGCTGGTAGGTTGATGAACAGCATTGAGAAAGCAATGAATAAGCTGGCGCAGGCAGCGTCGCCGGTTGTGGCAGGCGAACAACCGTTCACCCGGCAGGAACACACTCCCACCGGGCAGTCGGCGGAAGCCGTGCTCGTCGGGACCGATGCCATGGAACGCTCAATGCAGCAGCGCACCAAACGCACGATAACACTGGATCTGGAGCGCCTGCAGCAACGCGGTCTGCTGGTGCCGGATACCCAACGTAGTCGTATCCGGGAGGAATACCGCCACATCAAACGGCCTCTCCTGATGAATGCCGCCGGCAAAGGCGCTACCGTCGCTGAATACGCCAATTTAATTATGGTAACCAGCGCCAATCCCGGCGAAGGCAAGACCTTTACGGCCAGCAATCTGGCGCTGAGTATCGCCACCGAACGCGATCGGACAGTACTTCTGGTAGATGCCGATCTGGTCAGACCCTCTGTAAATAAGTTGTTAGATTTCGAAGCTGAAACAGGGTTGGTGGATTATTTAATTGAGGACGATTTAAAGCTGTCTGATGTTTTATTGAAAACCAATATTCCTTCGCTGACGATTCTGCCGGCGGGCAGTTTGCATCATTTATCCACTGAACTGCTGGGCAGCGGCAATATGCGCGCTTTGGTTCAGGAGATGAGCAAACGTTATTCGGATCGGATCGTTATATTTGACACGCCCCCGTTGCTGGCAACCAGTGAAGCCAGCATCCTGGCCAGTCTCGTGGGACAGGTCGTAATGGTAGTGGAATCTGAGAAAACCCGCCAGTCTCAGGTTAAGGAAGCGCTTGCTTTAGTGGATTCCAATACCATTGTAGGCTTCGTTCTCAACAAGATCCGTGGCCCTCTTACCGATTATTACTATGGCTCTGGCTATGGCTATGGTTACGGTTATGGCTCTGGCTCTGGCTA
The DNA here is from genome assembly GCA_903844665.1 of uncultured Pseudomonadota bacterium. Taxonomy (GTDB): domain Bacteria; phylum Pseudomonadota; class Gammaproteobacteria; order Competibacterales; family Competibacteraceae; genus CAIMUS01. The sequence goes on along the minus strand of CAIMUS010000128.1, from coordinate 31,775 downwards.
TGGCTATGGTTCTGGCTATGGCTATGGCTATGGCTATGGGCATTCCAGCCAACAATGAGTTTTGGCCAATTGCTTTCCAGAGACTGGATGAATGCGTTATCTTATTGGCTGACCATTCTGCTGTTGCTGGTGTCTTGTAAGAGTATGGCTGGCGATTGGGAATTCAGGCCCCGGCTTGGCGTGGGAACCATTCTCACCGATAATTTGAACCAGGATCCGCCGGGTAATGCCAAGAGTGCTTTAGTGGGGGAGACAACCCCTGGTTTTTCCTTGCGCCGTCAGGGCGGCCGATTAGGAGTCAATCTGGATTCCAGTCTTCAAACTCTATATGCTGTCCCGCAGGGGGATTCGAATTTCAATCCCAGCGTGCGGGGAGTGGCCAACTCTGAGTTGTATCAAGACCATTTATTCCTGGACGCCAGTGCATACGTCGATCGGGTGGCCACCAATTCCAATCGCCCGCAAGGGCAATACAGCCTGATGGGCCAGAATAGCACCATCGCCAGCGCATATAACCTGAATCCTTATCTATTAAATAATTTCAACGACTACGCGACTTCACGGATCGGCTATAATTTTAGCGACGTGCTGTTTAATGATACTTCCAATAATACCGGAAACAATAATACCGGAAATGTTTCTAACGGACAGATTCATCAATTCAATATCGATTTAAACAATGGCAGGCGCTTTCCAATCTTATCCTGGAAGCTTAATTATTCCTACTACTACCAGAATCAGCAACAACAGGGTCAAAACGATAGCGGTCAGAGTGCAGCCGCACAAGTTGGTTATCCCCTGAACAGAGCCTGGACCTTATTAGCAAGAGGGGGTTATAAGGGCGGCCAAGTGTCGAACATAACCACTAACAACGGTCCTTACGGGGAGGCGGGCGCAAGTTGGACCCCCAATCGTTTCCTGGGGGTAACCGCTTTGCAAGGCTTTAATTCCAGTGAATACAGCCTGCGATTGAATCCGACCATGCGTACCCAGTTGGAACTCAGCCGTCGTGTGCTGGATGTCGGCGTCAATCCGGGAACCAGTTGGAGCGGTTCGCTGCGACAAAGTACCCAGTTTTCCACTTGGTCTGTTACTTACTCCGAACAAGTTACTAATGCGCAACAACAGTTTGCTACTCGACCCTTATTCGATAATCAGGGCAATCCCATTAATCAACAAGGCCCGCCATCTACCCTGACCAATCAAAATTATGTAAGTAAAAATCTTCAAGCTTCAATAGGTTATAATCCAGGCAGAAATCAGTTCACGATCAATGCCTACGATCAACGGCAGGAATATCAAGATAACTTTAATAACGAGCATACCTACGGAGGCGGAGCTTCCTGGACACGGTTACTGGCCCCGCGGACACGCTCCATCCTGCAGGGTAACTGGTACCGGACTGGTTATTCACAAGCGGCCCAGGGCGACAGTAATTTTTGGGTAACCCTGATCGGCTTGGAGCATACCTTTACACCCAACACCAGCGGCCAGTTACGTTATACTCATTTCAACAATAACGGGAATAACGGGAATAACGGGAATAACGGGAATAACGGGAATAACGGGAATAACGGGAATAACGGGAATAACGGGAATAACGGGAATAACGGGAATAACGGGAATAACGGGAATAACGGGAATAACGGGAATTTCCAGAATAATGATTATCGGGAGAACCGTATCGAGATGAACGTGCTGATGAATTTTTAAATATCATGTATACCAGTTATTACGGATTTACTGTTAAGCCGTTTCAATTGAACCCCGATCCCCGTTTCTTTTTTGGAAGCAGCGGGCATAGCCGGGCTTTGGCTTACCTGCGCTATGGGTTAAGCCAATCGGAGGGTTTTATCGTCATTACCGGCGACATCGGTACCGGTAAAACCATGCTGGTGAAAAGCCTGTTCCAGGAATTGGATAGCACTAATGTAATCGCCGCCCAGTTGGTTACCACCCAATTGGAGGCGGACGACTTGCTACGGATGGTGGTGGCCGCCTTTAATCTGCCTTATGAGGACAGCAATAAAGCTTCTTTGCTCAGACGGTTCGAGGAATTTTTGCGGGATTCCGCGCGGCAGGGTAAACGGATTCTGCTGGTGGTGGACGAGGCTCAAAATCTGCCGGCGCGCTCCTTGGAGGAACTGCGCATGCTCTCCAACTTCCAGGCGGCCGATGCCCCGCTGTTGCAAAGTTTTCTGCTGGGCCAGGAGACTTTCCGCGCCACCTTGCAGGGGCCTGGTATGGAGCAGTTGCGCCAACGGGTAATCGCTTCCTGTCACCTCAATCCGTTAAGCTTGCAGGAAACGCGCGACTACATCGAACATCGACTGCGGGTTGCGGGCTGGCAGGGTAATCCCCACTTTGACGATGAAGCCTACCCTGCCATTCACCAGCACACCCAGGGGGTCCCCAGGCGGATCAATGTTTTTTGTGACCGCCTGCTGCTGTATGGCTTTTTGGAGGAGTTGTCCGTGATTGCCGAAGCAACCGTAAATACTGTGGGCAATGAATTCTCGCAGGAAAAGGTTGTTTCCGGTTCTATCAGAACGGCGGCCCCTCAATTCCAGCAAGCAAAGACTCTGTTTACCCTGCCTGGGACGGAACAGCGTATAGCCAACCTGGAGCAAACGGTCGACGCCTTGCTGGAGTATCCCCAATGGCAGGATGTGCAGGTGGAAAGAATGGAAAAACGCTTGGTGGAATTGGAAAAGCTCGTGAAAAGCTTGCAACAAACGGTGACCGGGTTGCGCCAAGCGGTGGCAGAACCCTTGGACGCGGATGCCAATATGTCGTCTTGACATTTTATTTTACTGCCCCATTCTGCATCGAATAATTCCCGGAACAAAGAATGACTACCATTGCTGCGCCAAAGATTGTCTGTGTGGTGGGCGCCCGACCCAATTTCATGAAAATTGCACCCCTCATGGCGGCGCTGGCCGGTGCTCCCAGACCGTTGTATACCTGTTTGGTGCATACCGGTCAGCATTATGATGTGGCGATGAACCAGCGTTTCTTCGAACAACTGGGGATTCCGACTCCGGACATCGACCTGGAAGTCGGTTCGGCTACCCATGCAGTCCAGACGAGCGAAATCATGCGCCGGTTCGAGCCGGTACTGGATGTGGAGCAACCTGCCGCCGTGCTGGTGGTGGGCGATGTCAACTCGACCGTGGCTTGTGCGCTGGTAGCGGCCAAAAAGGGGGTGGCGGTGATCCATGTCGAGGCTGGACTGCGGAGTTTCGACCGGACGATGCCGGAGGAAATCAATCGGGTGCTGACCGACCAGCTCTCGGATTTGCTGTTCACTACGGAACGCCACGCCCTGGATAATCTGATTCGGGAAGGGATCGATCCCGCCAGGGTTCATTTTGTGGGCAACGTGATGATCGATACCCTGTTGGCCAGTCTGAAGCTGGCGGCGCCAGCCGAGCAGACGCTGGCGGCGGCGGCAGAACCGGCCGTATTCTTGCGCGAGGGCTATGGTGTACTGACTTTGCATCGGCCCGCCAATGTCGATCAGCCGGCAGTGCTGGAGCGATTATTGCAAGTTCTTGGAGAACTCAGTACCGTGCTGCCATTAGTGTTCCCGCTGCATCCGCGCACCAAGGCGAGGATCGATCAGGCTGGTCTGAACAGCCTGCTGGATACACCGCGGATTTTGTGTCTGCCGCCGCTGGGTTATCTGGAGATGTTGGGCCTGATGGCCAGGGCCCGCCTGGTGTTGACCGATTCGGGGGGAATCCAGGAAGAGACCACGGCGTTGGGGGTGCCCTGCCTGACCCTGCGGGATAACACCGAGCGGCCCATCACGGTGGCGCAGGGCACCAACACGCTGGTCGGTTCCGATCCTGAACGCATTCGCCGGACGGCACTGGAAGTGCTCGCCACCGGGGGGAAGGCCGGCAGGGCGCCGGAACTGTGGGACGGTCACGCCGCCACGCGGATCGCTACGGTGATCGCCGGCTGGGCCTACCGTTAACTTCACTGCCTGGTTTAAAGTAGCTTATGCCGACGCACTGCAATGCCATGACGGTGGACGTGGAGGATTATTTCCAGGTCTCCGCGTTCGAGCGCTACATCGCCCGCGAGGATTGGCAACGGTTACCGCAGCGGGTCGAGCGCAATACGGACAGGGTGCTGGCGCTGTTCGCCCGGCATGGAGTCAAAGCGACCTTTTTTATGCTGGGTTGGATCGCTGAACGTTATCCGCAATTGCTGCGGCGTATCGTAGACGAGGGGCACGAACTGGCCAGCCATGGCTACGCGCATGTTCGCGTCACCCAGCAGACGCCCGATGAATTTTACGAAGATATTCGCCGCACCAAACAGTTGCTGGAAGATATCAGTGGGATAGCGGTGCGCGGCTATCGCGCCGCGAGTTATTCGATCGGTGCAACCAATCTATGGGCGCTGGAGGTTTTAGAGCGCGCCGGTTATGCCTATAGTTCCAGTATCTATCCCATCCACCACGATCTTTATGGTATGCCGGAGGCGCCCCGGTTCGCGTTTCGGCCCGAAGGCGCCACAGGATTGCTGGAGATACCTGTCACCACGGTGGCTATCGGCGGCCGTAAGCTCCCCTGCGGGGGTGGGGGCTATTTCCGATTGCTGCCGTATACCCTGTCGCGCTGGGCTATCCGGCGGGTTAATCAGCAGGATGGTCAGGCCTGCGTGTTTTACTTTCATCCCTGGGAACTCGATCCGCAACAGCCGCGCGTGCCCGGCATCGATTACAAAACCCGATTTCGTCATTATCTCAATCTGAACCGGATGGAACGGCGCCTACGGGCTTTGTTGCGGGATTTCCGGTGGGATCGGATGGACCGGGTCTTCCTATCTGAGACAACTCTATGCTAGATAATCAAGTTCCGCCTGCCGCCGCCACGGAAAACAAACCGCCAAGCGGCCTCGTAGTGCAGTCTCTACAGGCAGCGGACAGGCAGCGCTGGGATGAATTCGTGGCCCACTGCCCCGAAGCGACTTTTTTCCATCGCGCCGGCTGGGAGGAGGTCATCCAGCGGACCTTTGGACATGCCACCTATTTTCTGTATGCCGAGGCTGGTGGCGTCATTCAAGGGGTGCTGCCGCTTGGCCACATCAACAGTCGTTTATTTGGCAAAGCCCTTATATCGCTGCCTTTTTGCGTGCAGGGAGGCATTGCCGCCAGCACGGTCGAAGCGCGCGTTGCGCTGGAGCGGGCCGCCTGTGAGCTCGCCGGGTCGTTGGCGGTGGATTACCTGGAAATGCGCAATCCGGTACGCCGCCATCCCACCTGGCCGGTAAAAGAGGACCTGTATGTCGGCTTCCGCAAAGCAATCGATCCCGATCCCGAGGTCAATCTGAAAGCCATTCCCCGCAAGCAGCGGGCGATGGTGCGCAAGGGTATCGAGGCCGGTCTGGCGGCGCAGGACGATGACGATATCGACCGCCTTTTCATCGCTTATTCGGAAAGCGTGCGTAATCTGGGAACACCGGTATTGCCCCGCCGCTATTTTCGGATTCTTAAAGAAGTCTTTGGAGAAAACTGTCGGGTATTGACGGTAACCCTGGATGGGAGCCTGGTTGCCAGTGTATTGAGTTTCTATTTTCGGGATCAGGTACTGCCTTACTATGGGGGCGGTACCGAACTGGCCCGTCAGGTAAAGGGCAATGATTTTATGTACTGGGAACTGCTGCGACGGTCCTGCGAGCAAGGCATCCGGATATTCGACTACGGCCGCAGCAAGGTGGGCAGCGGTTCCTACAGTTTCAAGAAGAACTGGGGTTTTACGCCGGAACCGCTCTTTTATGAGTACCATTTGGTAAAGGCCCGGCAACTGCCCAACGTCAATCCTACGAATCCAAAATACCGTCTGTTCATCGACTTGTGGAAACGCCTGCCTTTGCCGCTCAGCCGCTGGCTTGGACCGCTGATTGCCCGCGACCTGGGATGAATGTCAGCATGGAAGATCTGTTATTTCTGGTCCATCGCATTCCTTATCCGCCTAATAAAGGCGATAAAATCCGCTCTTTCAATCTGCTCAAGCATCTGGCCCGCCATTACCGGGTGCATCTGGGAACTTTTATCGATACTCCGGAGGATTGGCGTTATGTCGATGAGGTCCGGGCACTCTGTGGGGAAATCCATGTCACCGGCCTCGGCTCCGGCCGGGGGCGCTTAAACAGCCTTACCGGTCTGTGGAGCAATCGGGCGCTGACGGTGGCGTATTACCGCAACGCCGGGTTGCAGCGCTGGGTAGATGAGGTATTGCAGCGCTTTGCCATCCGGCGGGTACTGGTGTTTTCCTCGGCCATGGCGCAGTATGTCGAAGGGCCGGCCTATCGACATCTGCACCGGGTGATCGATTTTGTCGACGTGGATTCCGACAAATGGGCGCAATACAGCCGGCGCCGGCCCTGGCCACTCAGTTGGTTGTACCGGCGCGAGAGTCGGACCCTGTTAAGCTTCGAGCGGCGGGTGGCGGCGGAGTTTGGCGCCAGCGTATTCGTGACCACCGAGGAAGCCGGCCTGTTTCGTAAACTGGCCCCTCACGCCGCTGCCCGGATCGTATCCATCAGCAACGGTGTGGACAGCAATTTCTTCAACCCTGAACTGGACTATCCCGATCCCTACTTACCGGCGGCCACTCCGGTCATGGTGTTTACCGGCGCCATGGATTACTGGGCTAATATCGATGCCGTTTGTTGGTTTGCCCGGGAGGTGCTCCCTGGGATACGCCAGCGAATAGCGACGGCGCATTTCGCCATTGTCGGCGCCCGCCCAAGCCCGGCAGTGCAACAACTGGAGCGGTTGCCTGGAGTGCAGGTGATCGGCGCGGTGCGTGACATCCGGCCTTATCTGGCGCACGCGCAACTGGCGGTGGCGCCTTTGCGCATTGCCCGCGGCGTACAGAACAAAGTCCTGGAAGCCATGGCTATGGCCAAGCCGATCCTGCTTACCCGCGCCGCCGCCGACGGTTTGTTACCCTGTCCGGTGCTGGAACCCTGGATAGCGGATACGCCCCAGGACTTGGCCAATCTTGCCGTCCGGATGCTGACGGAAATGGATCGAGACTCCGTCTCTCTGGGGCGGCGCTGGGTACTGCAACATCACCATTGGCCTGTGCACCTGGACCGCTTCGGGCAACTCTTGGAAAGCGAACTGCCATCGCCAGTGGCCGCAGCGGTATACGATTTTGCCGGAGGAGCGTCCTAACCATGCACTTCATTGGCTGGAACCTATCGAATCGCGTAATGAAGCCAGACAGTATCGCCACAGGGTACTGGCTTTGGACATTGCTGTTACTGGGGATAACGTTACTCGCTCTGCTCGGGTTGTACTGGCAGACGGCGGTTTCCATGGCGGAAATCTGGTGGCGTTCGGATACTTACGCACATGGCATGCTGATTGTCCCGATAGCGCTCTACATGATCTGGCAACGGCGTCACACCTTGGCGCAATTACTGCCGCGCAGCAATCCATCGGGGCTGCTCTTACTGGTCCTGGCGGGTATAGCCTGGCTGGCCGCTTATGCGGCCGAAGTCATCGTGGTACAGCAGTTCGCTCTGGTGACCATGGTAGTGGCCAGCGTCGTTGCCTTGCTGGGCTGGCAGGTCAGTTGGGCGATTGCCTTTCCTCTGGCCTATCTCTATTTTGCGGTGCCGGTGGGGGAATTTCTGACCCTGCCGTTACAGGATTTTACGGCATGGTTTAGCGTCGCCCTGTTACGTCTTACCGGCATACCCGTTTTCTGGGAGGGCTACCAGCTCGTTTTACCTACGGCTCAGTTCGAGGTGGCCGAAGCGTGCAGCGGGCTGCGTTACCTGATCGCCTCGCTGGCGTTGGGCTGCCTGTATGCCTATTTGAGCTACCGCAGCCTCTGGCGACGACTTGCCTTTGTCGCCATGGCTCTCGTGGTGCCTATTATCGCCAATGGCTTGCGAGCCTATGGCATCGTGATGCTGGCCTACTTGAGCGATGGCAAGATCGCCACCGGCGTCGATCATATCATCTATGGCTGGCTTTTCTTCGGGGTCGTGGTTTTGCTGATGTTCTGGATCGGCTCTTTCTGGCGTGAATCCATTCCTGACACCGCCCGGCCCAGTGCCGCGATACCGGCCGCCACCCCCCCTGGTGCGACGGTTTCTTTCCGCAGGCTCGTTTTCACCGCGCTGGCCTGCCTGCTGGTATTGTCTCTGGGGCCGGCTGGCGTAGCCTGGTTGAACGCCGGGGCCTCGCAGAGCGGCCCCGTGTCGCTAACCGGGCCCGCCGCGGTCGCTCCCTGGAGCGGACCGCTGGATGGCGATGGTGACTGGCAACCGGTTTTCCTCGGCGCCGACGGTACGCTATTGCGCAGCTATCGCTGGCGGGAGCAGCCGGTGTATCTCTATATCGCTTATTACCGCCGGCAGCGCCAGGACGCCAAGCTGGTCAGTTCCGGTAATGCGCTCTATGATGGTAAACGTTGGGTTTATGTGGGTGAGCAGAACATGACGGCGCCGCTCGCTACTGGCAGGCAGACTCTGGTGGCGACCCGGGTCGGCTCAGCTAACCGTAAACGGCTGATCTGGCACTGGTATTGGATAGGAGGAAAAACCACCACTTCGCCCTATCTGGCTAAATTGCTGGAGGCTTGGGATAGCTTTAGTGGATCCCGGCGAGGTTCCGCCATAGTGGCGGTAGCCGCTGATTATCAGGTCCAGCCCGCCGATGCCGAAGCTTTGTTACAGCAGTTCCTGGATAGCATGGCCGGTCAGATCGAAGCGACTTTGGCAAGACAAAACCAAGGGCAGTCTCAGCCTGGCCGCAAGGCGGGCGGCTGATAGCACGGTTGCCAGCGCCGTCCTGCGCGCCGGTACTCCTGACTCTTATCACCAGACAAAACTGAGGTTGCAACAGGCATGTGCGGCATCACCGGGATTTTCGACACACGCGCCACCACGGCAATAGACCAAGCGCTGCTCAACCGGATGAATGAGTCCCAGCATCATCGGGGACCCGATGAAGGCGGGCTGCACCGTGAGCCTGGAGTGGGATTGGGTCACCGCCGTCTCTCTATCATCGATCTCTCCAGCGGGCAGCAGCCCCTGTTCAACGAAGACGGCTCCGTGGTCGTGGTCTACAACGGGGAAATCTATAATTTCCAGGGATTGAGCGAGGAATTGCAGGCGCTGGGACATACCTTCCGTACCCACTGCGACACCGAAGTGATCGTTCATGCCTGGGAACAGTGGGGCGAGACCTGTGTAACCCGATTTCGCGGCATGTTCGCTTTTGCCGTCTGGGACCGTAACCGGGAAACCCTCTTTTTGGGACGCGACCGGCTGGGTATCAAACCCCTTTATTATGCCCTTCTCCCCAATGGTCAGTTGCTCTTTGGTTCCGAGCTGAAAGCGCTATTGACCCATCCGGAACTGCCCCGGGAGATCGAGCCGCAGGCTGTCGAAGACTACTTCGCCTATGGTTATGTGCCTGAACCCAAAACCATTCTGCGTCATGCCCTGAAGCTGCCGCCGGCGCATACGCTGGTGGTGCGCCGGCGGCAACCGCTCCCACCGCCGCGCTGTTACTGGGATGTACCCTTTAAACCGGTGCCTGTCGGCACTGAAGAAGATGTCGGTGAAGAATTGCTGCACCGTCTGCGGGAGGCCGTCAGCATTCGCTTGATTGCGGAGGTACCGCTGGGCGCCTTTCTCTCGGGTGGGGTGGATTCGAGCGCGGTGGTGGCCATGATGGCGGGGCTATCCAGCGATCCGGTCAAGACCTGCTCGATCAGCTTTGGCGATCCTCAGTTTAATGAGTCCGCCTATGCCGCCCAAGTGGCTGAACGCTACCATACCGACCACCGGGTCGAAGCGGTGGATCCGAATGACTTCGCCTTGGTCGAACGGCTGGCGGAGCTCTATGACGAGCCTTACGCCGATAGTTCGGCCTTGCCGACCTATCGCGTCTGCGAGCTGGCTCGACGGCAGGTGACGGTGGCGCTGTCCGGGGATGGCGGTGACGAGAACCTGGCCGGCTATCGCCGCTATCGCTGGCATACTTACGAAGAGCGGGTGCGGGGGTTGCTGCCCTTAGGGGTACGCCGTCCCTTGTTCGGTTGGCTCGGACGGATCTATCCCAAGGCGGACTGGGCGCCCAAACCATTCCGGGCCAAAGCCACGCTCGAGGCGCTGGCCAGGGACAGCATCGAAGGCTATTTTCATAGTGTTTCCATTCTGGGGGATCCCTTGCGGCAGCAGTTGTTCAGCGCCTCCTTCCGTCGACAATTACAAGGCTATCAGGCGGTCGAGGTGCTGCGGGAACATGCCCGGCGTGCTCCCACCGAGGATTCACTTTCCCTGGTGCAGTATCTGGACCTGAAAACCTATCTGGCGGGCGATATCCTGACCAAGGTAGACCGGGCCAGCATGGCCCATGCCTTGGAAGTGCGGGTGCCGCTGCTGGATCATCCCCTGGTCGAGTGGCTTTCCGGGCTGCCGCCGTCCTGGAAGCTGCGGGGTCGGGAAGGCAAATATCTCTTCAAAAAAGCCTTGCGCCCCTATTTGCCGGATACCATTCTGTATCGTCCCAAGATGGGTTTTGCAGTGCCTTTGGCCAGTTGGTTCCGCGGTCCGCTGCGGACGCGAGTGCGGGATGCGGTGTTGGGACCGCTACTGGCGGAAAGTGGCCTGTTCAATCCGGATTTCTTGCAACACCTGGTGGATCAGCATCGAACGGGACAACGCGATAACAGCGCCGCGTTGTGGACCCTGTTGATGTTCGAAGCGTTCTTACGGCGGTTGGGCAATTTTCGGGTCTGAGCGCAACGCAGAGAAACAGGTCCGATTTCCAGTATGCGAATTCTGCACATTCTCGATCATTCCATTCCGCTTCACAGTGGTTACACTTTCCGCACCCTGGCCATCTTGAATGAGCAGCGCCGCCTGCATTGGGAAACTATCCATCTGACCAGCCCCAAGCAGGAAAATTGCCGGCAGTGGGAAGAGACGATCGAGGGCTGGCATTTCTACCGTACCCTGTCCGGTCGGGGAAACCTGGCGCAATTTCCCATCCTGGGTGAGTTGGTACTGATGAACGCGCTGGCCAGGCGCATTGAACAAGTCGTCCGGCTGCATCGACCTGATATTTTGCATGCGCATTCTCCGGTGCTGAACGCCATTCCCGCGCTCTATATCGGGCGCAAGTGGGGCATTCCGGTCGTCTACGAAGTGCGGGCCTTTTGGGAAGACGCCGCGGTCGATCATGGTACTGCCGCGGCGGGCGGTTGGCGCTATCGCGCGACCCGGGCGCTGGAAACCTGGGTGTATCGACGGGTCAACCATGTCACGACGATTTGCGAGGGGCTGCGCGGCGATATCATCGAACGGGGTATCCCGGCGGCCAAAGTGACAGTCATTCCGAATGCGGTGGATATTGAACAATTCTCCACCGGCGAGGCCCCCGATCTGGCGCTGCAACGCCAACTGGAACTGGCGAATGCCCGGGTACTGGGTTTTATCGGTTCGTTCTACGCCTATGAGGGCTTGCCGCTGCTGTTGGAGGCCCTGCCGCTGGTGCTGGCCAAGGTGAGCAATGTCAGGGTACTGCTGGTAGGCGGTGGTCCTCAGGAGGCTTTTCTCAAACGCCTGGCCGAGGAGCGGGGTATCGCCGACAAGGTGATCTTTACCGGTCGTGTCCCCCATGCTGAAGTGCAGCGCTACTACGATCTTATCGATATACTGGTCTATCCCCGGCTCGCCATCCGTTTAACCGAACTGGTCACTCCGCTCAAGCCGCTCGAGGCCATGGCGCAGGGCAGGCTGGTGGTGGCCTCCGATGTCGGCGGCCACCGGGAACTCATCCGCGATGGTGAAACGGGTGTATTATTCCGCGCCGGCGATGCGGCGGAACTGGCGGCCGGTATTGTGGATCTCCTGGCGCGCCCCCAGCACTGGCCAAAGCTCAAAGCCGCCGCCCGCCGCTTTGTGGAGGGCGAGCGTAGCTGGTTCAATAGCGTTGCCCGCTACCGGCAGGTATATGGAGCCGTCCTGGGCAGGGATGTATGACCCGGTCGATGTGCAAAGGCCGTATTAGGCGAATTGATCTCGTCGCCTGCTGGCGCTGTGGCCAGGCTGACCGGCAGCCCGGTTGTCTGCTGGCAGAACGATTTCCTAATGGCGGAAAAAGCCAAGTTAAACTGACCAATCACTACAGCCGCCAGAGCTGAACCACGCTTAACAGTAGAAGAAATAATTATGGCTTTGCGAGATTTGTTCGTGTTTGCTATGGTTTTCGGTTTTTTACCACAAGTTTTCAGCAAACCGCATGTAGGAATATTGCTTTGGTCATGGCTCAGTTATATGAATCCTCATCGGATAAGCTGGGGGCTGGCCATGAATTTTCCTTTTGCCCAGGTAGTGGCTATCAGTACCATGTTAGGTATGCTCTTTTCTAAAGAACCCAAGCGGATACCCTTAACAGGCCTTACTGTATTATGGCTGTTTTTTATTGCCTGGATGTGTTTTACGACGATATTTGCAATGTTTCCTGATGATGCCTATATACAATTGATCAAGGTTCTCAAGATTCAACTGGTAACATTTTTTACCATTATGTTGATGGGATCGAAGGAGCGACTTAATATGTTAATTTGGGTTATTGTGTTATCTTTGGGTTACTACGGTCTTAAGGGAGGAATATTTACTCTTAAGAGCGGTGGCAACTTTCATGTCTGGGGGCCACCTGGCACTTTTATTGAAGATAATAACGGTTTAGCCTTAGCCTTGGCTATCGTGCTACCTTTAATGAATTATCTCCGGATCATCTCACAAAATCGATGGGTTCGGCTGGCATTATTAATCTCTATGTTATTGACAAGTATATCTATTGTGGGTTCTCAATCGCGTGCTGCTTTTATAAGTGGGTTATCAGTCGCTGCTTTCCTATGGCTTAAAACCAAGAATAAACTGATTACAGTAATTGCTATCATGCTGTTAATTCCTGCGCTGTTTGCCTTCATGCCCCAATCCTGGCATGATCGTATGACCAGTATTTATACGACGAACGAGGAGGGGAAACGTGAAGGCTCTGCTCAGGATCGTATCATCCAGTGGAAGATGACTCTAAATCTGGTTCAACATAGACCTATGGGCGCCGGGTTTAGTCCCTGGAGCACTTTAACCTATCAACTATATTCCTCTGATGCACCTCCTGGCTATGCTGCTGCTGTTCATAGTATCTATTTTTCCACACTGGCCGAGCATGGTTGGCCTGGCCTGGGTATGTTCGTCACCATTCTTTTCATGGCATGGCGAACAGGAAGCCGGACTATTCGCCAGTGCCGCGGGCAGCCCGATTTGGAATGGCTTGCGAATCTTACAAAAATGGTGCAGCTTGGATTGATTGCTTACTGTACAGGAGGTACTTTCCATACTTTAGCTTACTTTGATCTCCCCTGGCATCTGGTCGCTATCATGGTATTGGGCAGGACGATAGCGGAAGAGCATAGTAAAGCAACCGAGAAAATCGAAGGTAATCGATATCAATGGTCAGGAACTTTGCAGGATACCAAAGCTGTTCTCGGTCGTTAACATAGCGACAGGCAGCAGGGCGAGACGATGGCCGCAATACAACTTACTTTGTTGAAATACCTGGGTTCCTGGCTGGCGACGGGTGGCAGGAGGGGAAGGCTCTCTATTTTGATCTATCATCGGGTGCTGTCTGAACCGGATCCCATGCGTCCCGGTGAGGTGGATGCAGCCACTTTTAGCTGGCATATACAACTGCTGGCCCGTTATTTCAGGGTACTGCCGCTCACCCTGGCGCTGCGCCTGCTGCGTGAGAGCAACCTGCCCGCACGGGCGGTTTGTGTGACCTTCGATGATGGCTATGCCGATAACCTCGAGGTCGCTTTGCCGATTCTGCAAACCCTAGGCGTACCCGCCACCTTCTTTATCGCTACCGGTTATCTGGATGGTGGCCGGATGTGGAATGATACCGTAATAGAAGCACTTCGCTGTCTACCCGCCGGCATCCTGGATCTTAGCGAGCAGGGCCTTGGCAGTTACCGCCTGGATGGTTGGCAGGAACGGAACGATGTGGCTATACGGCTCATTCAGCTACTGAAGTATCTACCCTTTCAACAGAGGGAGGAGCGGGTTCGTTACCTGGCTTCTCTGGTTGCCACACCGTTGCCTGACAAGTTAATGCTTACTGCCCAACAGGTGCGTGAATTACAAGCGGCAGGTATGGAAATCGGCGCCCATACCGTGAATCATCCCATTCTTGCCCGGCTGGATCACCCGACGGCCCGGTGGGAAATCGCCACCAGCAAGCAATATCTGGAGGAACTGCTCGGACAAAAGGTTAACCTGTTCGCCTATCCCAATGGCAAATTGGGTCAGGATTATCTACCGGAGCATAGAGAGATGGTGCAGGATTTAGGCTTTGTTGCTGCCGTATCGACAAACTGGGGGGGAATTACGCTGCAAACCGATCCCTGGCAACTGCCGCGCTTTACTCCTTGGGATGCACAGCCGACTCGTTTTATGGCACGTTTATTATGGAACTATCGGCATTAGTGGTAGCCTAGAGTGTTGAATTTTGACCACTTCTTCTATATGTTCTTCATGCACCTTTGCTGCACTGTCCAAGTTCAGTTTGCTCAGTGTGGCCATTATCGTTGGCAGATTTTGTAGGATGCGTCCTACGCGCCATCTTTTCGATCCAGCAGGGCGCCGGGCTAAGAATCGCTTACTGGGTGGTACTGGAAGGCAAGAGCGATGCCATCCATGCGCTCGACGACATCCAGTTTCTTCAATCTCTTAAGGTAGCGTAAGAGCTAATGCATAAGCACAGGCCAAGCCCGTTACTATTCCCGCCAATACTTCATGAGGGCGATGACCGATCCGTTCCCGCAGTGGTTTCCAGCCTGCACCGGAGGCGCCCAGCCGGTTGAGCGCTGTACTCTGTTGCTCGATACGGCGGCGCAAGTCCATGGCGTCGAGGATGACGATCCATGCCAGTGTCAGCGCGATACCAAACAAGGGCGTGGCAAACCCTTCACGCAAACCCACCAAAAAAGCCATCGTGCTGACAATAGTGGTGTGGGTACTGGGCAGCCTACCGAGGCCGATTTCCTCAAAGGCAAGACGCCGGGCCAGGATGGAATTAAGCAAAAACTTCAGGCTGCCGGCCACCAACCATGCCACCAGTGGAGCCACTATATACGCCATCCTCACAACCTCATGCCACGGCAGAACACGTGCTTCGCGGAGAAAATAATTGCAATTATAAATTCTTCGACCAGAACCATCGGTTTACGCCACGACAACGTCTACCAAATAAAAGCCAGGGGCCAGGGGCCGCTGACTGGCATCTGGCACGATAGATGTAGTATTCTTGTCGATACCGGTCTTAAAATCCATATACGAATTTATGTCACTCTTTCATCATACCGTTTCAGCCTTGGTGTACTCCCTGGTAGCGGCACACTGTCCGGAGGATCCGCACCAGCACCGGTTTTTGGAGAACACTTGTGTACGCTTTGTCTTGGCGCGTTATCAAGGTATGCCGGATTACCTGAAGTTGCCGCTGCTGTTAGCGACGTTGTCGTTTACCGCTGCCAGTTGGCTGACGACTTTACAACCGTTCCATCGATTGCCTCCTGAACGCCGGCTGTACCGGATCGCCCGCTGGCGCGCCGCACGGTTCGGACCGGGGCGCGATCTGATCCGGTTTTATGAAAGCCTGACGGTATTCGGCTGGTATGCCGCCTACGACGAGGCAACGCATGCCGCGAGATAAGTTACCACCTGCCGCGGTTGCCTCATCCCCTCCTCCCTCGCTCTGTACCCACATCGCCGTGATTGGCTCCGGCCCCGGTGGTGCTATTACGGCGGCTCTGTTGGCGGAGGCGGGTCGTGAGGTTCTGCTGCTCGAAGAGGGTCCTTATCTGCCCCTGGATTCTTGTATACCCTTTACCTGCCAGGAGATGGAGCAGAAATATCGCAATGGCGGTCTGACAGCGGCGCTGGGACGGTGTAAAATCGGCTATGTGGAAGGGCGATGCGTGGGGGGTGGCAGCGAAATCAACAGTGGTCTGTATCACCGGACGCCGGCGGATATTCTGGAACAGTGGCGCCGCGCCTATTGGATCGAAGGCTTCAGCGAGGCGGATCTGACCACTCATTTCAGCGCCTGTGAAAGGGACCTCAGCGTCTCCTGCCTGCCCGGTGGTGCGGCCCCGGCGGCCTCGCTGAAGCTGCACCACGGCGCCCAACGTCTGGGCTGGCAGTCCCTGGAAGTGCCACGTTGGTTTGCCTATACTGCTGCCGCAGGAGCGGATGCCCCTGGCGGGATCAAGCAATCCATGACGCAAACCTTTATTCCGCGCGCCCTGGCTGCTGGCGCCACCCTGCTGCCCGATACGCGCATTGTACGCCTGACTCGTACCCGCACGGGTTGGCGACTTTGGGCCGAGCATTCTCCGGCCGGCGTCAGGAAGCGCCGACTGACGATCGACGCCGCCACCGTATTCGTGGCCGGTGGCGCCATCCAGACGCCGACATTGCTGCGGCGTAGCGGGATTAAGTCGAATGTGGGCAACAGTCTGAAGTTTCATCCCACCGTCAAGGTGGTAGCGTGTTTTCCTGAGGCAGTCAACAGCATCGACATGGGCGTGCCAGTCCATCAGGTCAAGGAATTTGCACCCCGGTTCAGTTTTGGCTGCGCCATCAGCACCCCTCCTTACCTGGCGCTGGCTTTGGTTGACCATCCCCGTGATCTCGCTAAAGTGCACCCGCAGTGGCGCCACATGGCCATTTATTATGCGATGATCGGCGGTGGCCAAGGCATTGTCAGGCCGGTCCCTTGTTACCTTGATCCCCTGATCCGCTATCGGCTGCGAGCCACCGATCTGTACGATCTGTCCGATGCCCTGCGTGAGCTGTGCCGGGTATTGCTGGCTGCCGGAGCCGAGGCCCTCTATCCCAGTATCAATGGTCATCCGGTCATTCGTGGCGAAGCTGATCTGACCTGTATTCCCCGTCCCCTGCCGCCGACACGCACCAGCCTGATGACCGTTCACCTGATGGCTTCCTGTCCGATGGGGGAGAACCGCCGCCTAGCGGCCGTCGATTCCTTTGGCAAAGTGCATGGACTGGATGATTTATATATAGCGGATGCTTCCCTGCTGGGAGGGGCGCCGGGAGTCAATCCCCAAGGCACCGTGATGGCTTTGGTACGGCGCAATGCGTTGCGCTTTCTAGGCAAGTTATAGGCAACCGCAATCATGCTGGATTTGAGCACCGATACGGTATTGGTCACCGGGGCGGCGGGCTGGCTGGGTCAAGGGTTCCTGCATGCCTTGAGCAACGGACTGCCGGACTGCGAGCGGTTCAGCCAACCGCAACCGGCTTTAACCATTCGAGCGCTGGTTATGCCTGGGCAGGAAGGCGCAGTCACCGCCGTTTGCCCACGGGCCGAGGTAGTGATTGGCGACCTGACCAACCTGCAGGACTGCCGCCGTTTCTGTGCGAATGCCCAACAGGCAATTCTGTTCCATCTGGCCGGCATGATCCACCCGCGCCGCACCCGGGAGTTCTATGCAGTCAATGTGGGTGGTACGCAGAATCTCCTGGCTGCCGCCCAGGAGGCTGGCGTGCGACGCGCTGTGGTCATGTCCTCCAATTCGCCGATCGGCTGCAATCCGCACCTGGACCATCGCTTCGACGAAGCCTCACCCTATCAGCCGTATATGGGTTATGGTCGCTCCAAAGTGCTGATGGAGCAACAGGTCAAAGCAGTCCAGGCCGCCGGACAGATCGAGACCGTGATCATCCGTGCTCCCTGGTTTTACGGGCCGTTCCAGCCACCACGCCAGACGCTGTTCTTCCGCATGATACGGGATGGCGCAGTACCCATCGTCGGTGGGGGCGAGAACCGCCGTTCCATGGCGTATCTGGACAATCTGTCCCAGGGAATGCTCCTGGCGGCGCTCACGCCCGCAGCCAATGGCCAGATTTACTGGATTGCCGACGTACGACCGTATACGATGAACGAAATCGTGACTACCATCGAGCGCCTGCTGGAGACCGAATTTGGCCAAGTCTGCAAGCATACACGTCTGCGCCTGCCTGGCATTGTGAGTAAGATCGCCTGGCTGTGTGATTGGAGTATCCAGTCCCTGGGCTTTTACCAGCAGAAAATCCATGTGCTGTCCGAGATGAACAAGACCATCGCCTGCTCGATTGAGAAAGCCCGGCGAGATCTGGGCTATGCACCGACCGTGGCGCTGGAAGAGGGGATGCGGCGCAGCCTGCGATGGTTAATGGCTGCTTCGCCCTCTGTTCTAAATGGGGATTGACACATGTTTAACTGAGACAGTTAATAAAGCTTAACAAACTGCCAATGCCTCGGTTTCGGCCCTGGCGGCACTTGTAAGATTTTGATTTAGTCAACCTGTATTTTTATCACTTATATCGTTTGTGATCGCTCATTCGGCAGCTGACTATTGCAATACCCGCTAATTTTTGCTATTAGTTTCCGCTATCCGCACAATCACCTTCGTTTAATAGTAAACTTGTCTATGAATGCGCAAAACCAGAATACTACTCTAAAAAGCGAAGTCTTAAATCTGCTCAAAGGGCTACTGGTAGCAGGGATATTTTTTATTATATTTATAGCAACGCTGATCATCAAGCGTAAAATATATCCAGCATCCATTGTTTACTATGAGGGAATTTGGATTATTGTTATTATGACCGCTTTGGTGGTTGGAGGTGGTCTCTTATTGGCCCTGCTGACTTCAAGCTCAAGGACATTTGCCAGTTATATTATTCTAGGGGTATTTGTTGGAGCCGCTGGCTCATACGCTGTTCATATTACATTACCTACTCTGTTGGATAGATCCATTTCTATGTTTATCCTTGCTTTACTCGATTCAGGTGATTTAACCATGTCAGAAATTCAATGTAATTTTGTGAAGCAATTTGTAATTAAAAACAAGGCGATTGAAAAAAGAGTCAGAGAGCAGGTAGCGACTGGAAATATTCATGTTGAGGATGGGCGCTTGCAGATTACAGATCAGGGGAAGACATTGACTTCTTCATGGCTAGGGTTAGCGGATGCTTTCTCAGTAACCAAAGATTTCGTCGAGGTGAAGCCTAATGCTGAATGCAGTTCTCCTGATTCTAATTTTGGTAACATCCAACACTAAGTGGAGAAGTAAAATATATGACCGCCGCCGCATTTAATTCCAGAACATTATTTATTGATAGAAATGCTGATCGCCGTGATCAACGCCTTGCCTTGCTGCTGTTAATTGGACTTTGGATACTTACACGGGGGTTATTGTTTTTACTATATTCTCCGCTGCCTGCAGATGACACCGGTACTTATCAACAACTTGCCAGCCAGATCGCAAATTTCGATTTTCATGAATATAATGGATTTCGCACGCCTGGCTATCCAGTATTAATTCTGCTTGCGTTTAATAATAATTACATAATATGGATAATTCAATCGATATTGGGACTACTGATATCGATATTAGTGTTTTTTATTATACGTCTTCACGGCATGAGTGTGAAGTGGGCTTTGGCAGGCGCAGTATTGCAGTTGCTTGCATTGAACGAAATGTTTTTCGAAGCTTTTATTCTCACAGAAACATTGACCACTTTCTTGGTGATATTAGTCTGCTATCTATTTATTTATTCAGCTATACATAAGAGTAATTGGTCTTCGTTGGCTGCGGTTGGTCTGATCTCGGCGTTACTGACTCTGACACGCCCACAGTATTTATTCATTATTCCGCTGCTTGCCTCTTTTATTGTTATTTTTTTTCAGTTTAAGAGGGTATCTCTGCTATCGATATTCCTTATTTTTTCATTGGCGCCCGTGATCGGATGGATGTCTTTTAACAAGGAAAAAACAGGTTATTTTAGTATGACCACCTGGCTCGGTTATCATCTGACCAACCATAGCGGCGCTTTCATGGAGTATGCACCCGATGAATATGCAGTAATCCGCGACATCTATTTAAAATACCGTAAAATTAAAATGGCCGAGACTGGAAGTCATCGGATGACTTTCTGGCTTGCGCGCCAGGAATTGCGGCAGGTGACCGGATTGCCAGAACCTCAAATTTCCCATCAATTTCAACAACTATCAATGCATCTGTTTGCGCAGTTTCCACTGCGGTATATGGCCAGTGTCGCAGATGCCTGGCTCAGTTTCTGGGTCGTCCCCAATTACTGGCATCTGGATAAACTCAAATTTCAACCCCTGGCCGATAGCTTGAAAATTATCTGGAAAGGACAGCAACTGCTGTATCGCCTGTTCAATCTCTTATTTTTGATTGCCACGGTAGTGCTGCTATGGCAACTGTTTATAAGACGTGAGCCGCTACAATACAACCTTGTCCCGCTATTACTGACCACTGTTATTCTAGGCACCTCGGTTGTTCAGGCGCTTACCGAATATGGTGAAAATGGGCGGTACTCAATTCCAACACAGCCTCTGGTCATAACGGTTGTTACACTGGCTATAGCCAGCCGGATGAACCGAAAACGTGATCAGGAGCGCCCAAGGCAACAACCGAATAGCCTGAAATAGAGTGCAATTTCGGCGCTCCCCAACTCTTTATAGTTTCCAACTTGATTCAACACTTACCCATAGCGCACGGGTGGCAGATAGACTGGCCCGGGCGCCCGACCCAACTACCCTGGTGTGGCAACACCTTGATAAACAGTTAAGAGGGAAGCTGATATGCACTATCTGGTTACAGGAGGCTCCGGCTATTTCGGTTCATTACTGCTCTGCAGATTGCTGGAACGCGATGGCCAGTGTCGGGTTTTCGATATCAACGACGCCGATGACCGACCTGTGAATGTCGAATTTCTGCAGGGGGATATCCGCGACTACGCCGCCATTCGGGCAGCCTGCGAAGGGATCGACGTTGTACATCATAACGTTGCCCAGGTACCCTTGGCGAAAGATCGGCATCTGTTCGAGTCGGTCAACGTGCAAGGCACCGAAAACCTTCTTAAAGCTGCCTTGGATGCGGGCTGTCATAAGGTTATCTATACTTCTTCCAGTGCTGTCTATGGTATTCCGGAGCGTAATCCGGTCACCGAGACCATGATTCCCCAGCCGCGGGAAGACTATGGGCGCGCAAAACTAGAGGGCGAACAGTTATGCCAGCGCTTCGCTGGCCAGGGACTGGACGTGTCGATTATTCGACCGCGCACCATTATCGGCCATGGGCGACTGGGTATTTTTCAAATTCTGTTCGAGTGGATTCGTGAAGGCGTCAACGTGCCCGTTCTCGGGCGCGGTGACAATGTCTATCAGTTTATCCACGCCGACGACTTGGCTGAGGCCTGCATTCTGGCGGGAGAGAGCGCCGGACCGGCTGTTTACAACTGCGGTACCGATCGCTATGGCACCATGCGCGAAGTCCTGGAGGGGTTAATCGCCCATGCCGGTACCCGATCCAGGGTGAAAAGTGTACCCATGAACCTAGCTATCCTGGGTATGAAAATCACCAGTACGTTGGGACTTTCGCCACTGGGCGCCTATCATGCGCTGATGTACGGCCGCTCGATGTATTTCGACATCACCAGAGCCCGTACTGAACTGGGCTGGCAGCCGAAGTACTCAAATGAGGAAATGTTTGCCCAGAGTTATGATTGGTATCTGGCCAACCGGGAGCGGGTGCTGGCCACTACCGGTGGCAGCCATCATCGCCGCCCCGTCAAACAGGGCATTTTAAGGCTGCTGCAATGGGTTCTATAACCTTGTATTGGACAACCTGGCTGCTGGTGCTGGTCGCGGGCATCAACTCCTGCATCGGCAACCTTCTGCTTAAAAAATCGCGGCTGGTGGCGCGTGGCGATGAGGGACCGTTCGAACTGTTGCTCTCACCCTGGTTTATCGGCGGACTGCTTTTTTACGGTATCAATGTCATCCTGTTCGCCAAAGCGTTGGAAAAATTGCCCGTCTCCATCGCTTATCCCGTGCTCGCCGGTTCCGGCTTCGCCATGCTCGCGCTGGCGGCCCACTGGTTGTTCGACGAACAACTGACGCTCAACCACTATATCGGTCTGGTGGCGGTGGTGTTCGGTATCTTCATGCTAGGCCGGTCCTGATGAAGGCGCATCTTAAATTGCTCCGGCCGCATCAATGGAGCAAAAACATTCTGGTTTTTGCCGGCTGGATATTCGGCGGGCACGTCGGTCAGCCTGCATTGCTGCTGCTGGACCTGGCGGTTTTTTTGATCTTCTGCGCCATTTCCTCGGCGGTCTACATTTTTAACGATATCGTCGACCGTGAGCGCGACCGCCGCCATCCCAGCAAGCGCAATCGCCCTATCGCCAGTGGCGAGGTCAGCGTTCCTACAGCCGCCGTTTTAGGTGGCGGCCTGGCTCTAGGAGCTTTGGTTGGAGCGTGGGCCTTAGGCTGGTCGACGCTGGCCTGTGTCCTGCTCTATGTCGGGAACAATTTGCTGTATTCGCTTTTTTTCAAGCACATTGCTGTAATCGATGTGCTTTCCATCGCTTTTGGTTTCATTCTGCGCTTGCTGGCCGGTATTTACGTTTTTGGCGATCTGCCCACTTCCTGGGCTGTGCTGTGTGTCTTGTTTCTGGCGCTGTTCCTGGCGATCGCCAAGCGGCGGGCGGAAATGCACAACTTGACCGCTCAGGGTATCTCGCAACGGCCGGTACTCAGCGGTTATACCATCGACTACCTGGACAGTTTGCTTAATAGCGCCGCTACGATGGCGATCCTGTGCTATGCACTGTTCACGGTGACTTCTGGAAAAAATCCCACGCTGGTCGTTACCTTACCCATCGTATATTATGCGGTCATGCACTATAAACGCATTGTCATGGTGCGTCAGGATGGTGAGGAACCCGAAAAGATCCTGGTCAAGGAACGCCGCATTCTTGCGTTAATTCTATTGTGGCTGGTCGCTTATGTCATCATCGATTACGGCAATGTACATCTATTCCGGTAGGGAATACCCACTGAAAGCGGGACAGTAAACGCTGGGTGTGACTTAATGACTTACCGGCTAAAGCCGGTAGGTTGTTAGAGACGGGTATCCACTTAAGCCGAGACATTTAGTAATTCCAATGGGTTAAATTTTGCAGGCAACGACCCTCCGTATCGCCACTCGTAAAAGCCCCCTGGCGCTCTGGCAGGCCGAACACGTCGCCCGACGCCTGCGCGAGGCCCATCCCGGCCTGCGGGTCGAACTGGTCGGCATGAGCACGCGCGGCGATAAGATTCTGGACAGCCCGCTCGCCAAGGTGGGCGGTAAGGGTCTGTTCGTCAAGGAACTGGAACAGGGCCTGCTGGACGGCGGCGCCGATCTGGCAGTGCATTCGCTGAAAGACGTGCCGGTGGAATTTCCAGCCGGTTTGTGTCTGCCGGTGATCCTGGCCCGCGAAGATCCACGCGATGCCTTTGTCTCGCCGCGCCACCCTCATCCCGATCGGTTACCTTCCGGCGCCCGGGTGGGCACCTCCAGCCTGCGCCGGCAATGCCAGTTGGCGGCCCGCTATCCCCATCTGACCCTGCTGAATCTGCGCGGCAATGTCAACACCCGTCTGGCGAAACTGGACGCCGGCGACTACGATGCCATTATCCTGGCGGCGGCCGGATTGCAGCGCCTGGGGCTGGAAAATCGCATCACCTGCCAGCTGGAACCGGAGTTCAGTCTGCCGGCCATCGGCCAGGGCGTCATCGCTATCGAGTGCCGGCGGGATGATCCAGCCGTTTCGGACCGGATCGGCGTTCTGAACGACCCGGACACGGTTATCCGCATCACCGCCGAGCGGGCACTGAATCACCGCCTGCAAGGCGGCTGTCAGGTACCCATTGCCGGCTATGCGGTGTTACAGGAGGATCGAATCTGGCTGCGCGGACTGGTTGGCGACCCGGACGGCAGCCGTATCGTCAGCGGTGAAATCCACGGTTCCGCCGCCGAGGCGGAGCGGCTCGGCATCGCGCTGGCCGAGGATCTGCTCGAGCGTGGCGCGGCGGCGATTCTGCAGCGGGTCTATAGCGCCGATCCCCCGCCGCCCACGCCGAATCTCCAACCAGACCGATGAGCAGCCAACCGTTACCTCTCCAGGGAATGGGCATACTGGTCACCCGCCCCGAGCGGCAGGCCGAAGGACTCTGCCGGCTGATCGAAGCCCAGGGCGGGCGGGCGATCCGCTGTCCCACCCTGGAGATTCTGCCTCCCCGCGACCCCGCTCCCGCCCTCGCCGTGATCGACCATCTGGACGGCTATGAACTTGCCATCT
The DNA here is from genome assembly GCA_903844665.1 of uncultured Pseudomonadota bacterium. Classification (GTDB taxonomy): domain Bacteria; phylum Pseudomonadota; class Gammaproteobacteria; order Competibacterales; family Competibacteraceae; genus CAIMUS01. The sequence continues at coordinate 7,496 of CAIMUS010000128.1, read as the reverse complement.
TTACCAGCGCCAACGCCGTCAACCTGGGGCTGGAGCTGCTGCTGTCGCGCCATCCCCTACCGTCAGGCTGGCGGCTGTTCGCCATCGGCAAGGCCACGGCCCGGGCACTGGCAGAATACGGTATCGGCGCTTGCCGCACGCCCGAGCCGGGCGCCGACAGCGAAGCCTTGCTGGCGCTACCGGAACTGCAAGCAGTGGCCGGCAAAGGCATCGTCATCTTTCGCGGCGAAGGCGGGCGCGAAGCCCTGGGCGATACCCTACGGGCACGCGGTGCCCGGATCGGCCATGCAATAGTCTATCGGCGCAGTAAACCCGCCTTTTGTCCCGATGACTTGCTACAATACTGGACACGGGGGGAAATTCAGGCCGTTATCGCCACCAGCAATGAAAATCTGCAAAACCTCTTTGCTATGGTTGGCGCCGCCGGGCAACCCTGGTTGCTCAATACACCCCTGGTAGTCGTCAGCGAGCGCGCCCGCTCATTGGCCTTGCAATTGGGATTCAGCCAGCCCCCTTTGCTCGCCAGGGAAGCGAGCGACGCCGCTATCGTCCAAGCACTGCTAGAGTTACCACCGAATCAAAAATCAGCGAGAGCCCGCCATGACGGATAATCAGCAAGACATGACACCCGAGGCTGTGGCCGCACCGGTTCAGCCTGCGGTGGAAGATAAACCGGTTCCCACGCCAGTGACCCCGGCCAGGAGTAAAAGTGGCCGCGGGGTGGCCTGGCTGGCCCTGCTGCTCAGCCTGCTTATCGGCGGCGGCGGCGCTTATCTATGGCGCCAGCAGGATGTCCGGGTAGACCAGCAACTGAATCAGATTGTGCAGGCGCGAGAAACGGATATCAAAACGCTGCAACAGCAGTTCGCCGAACAGCGCAGCGCAGCCGATGCCCTGAAAAGCGAGACCGGCGCCCTGAAAAGCCAGAACCAGACGCAGGACAAGGAAGAACAAAACCTGCGTAGCGGCCTCGATAACCTGCAACAGCAGATCAAGAACCTGCAGGACAGCCACCAGATGGTTCAGGCCAGTGTGGACACCCAGCAGGGTAATTATCAGACTCACCGCAGCGCGATTCAGGCGCTGCAACAGGACGTGCAGGCCTTGACCGGCAATCTGCAAGGACTGAAGGAAGAGATGGACAAGCAGGTGGATGAGCGGAAAAAAATGCTCGCCGAAGTAGACAACCGGGTGCAGAACCTGCAACTGGCGCAGCGCAACCTGCTGACCACGCTGGACAATGTCAAGGCGGTGATGGCCCGTGGCGGCGACGTCAACGCCTTTCCCCTGTCGGAGGTCGAGTATCTGCTGCGTCTGGCGGATTACAAGCTGCGCTTCCAGCAGGATGTTCCCGACGCCATCGCCGCGCTGAACGAAGCCTACCAGCGGCTGGGCGCCGTGAACGAGGAAATTTTCAGCGGAGTCCGGCAAATGATCCGGGAAAATATCGCCAGCCTCAAGGGAGTCGATCTGCCGGACCGCTCCACCCTGGCGCAGAAAATTATCGAGATGGAGAGCCGTCTGGGCGCCCTGCCGCTGCGCAACGAAGGGCAGATCGCCGCCCTTAAGGAACATGTCAAACCGCACGATGTGCAGACCGTGCCAGGAGAAACAACCCAACCCTGGTGGGAACGGCTCGGCTCGCTGGCCAGGGAACAGTTCAAGGATATCGTCGTGGTCCGCCGCAGCCGGAGCAACGAACCGCCGCTGATGGCCGTGCAGGAGGAACATTTCCTGTTGCAGAATCTGCGGATGAAACTGGGGGCGATGCGTATCGCCCTGCTGAGCAACGATGTCCCCAGTTATCTGGAATCCGACGCCACGGCGCAGGAATGGGTCAAAACCTATTTCGATACCAACGATTCCAAGGTCGGCGAATTCGTATCGGAACTGGAAACCTTAAGAAATATCAAGCTTAAGCCTTACATTCCGGCGGTTTCCACCACCTTGCAGGCCTTTCTGGACGCCATGCAGACCCGCAAGCCGGTGCGCTCCGTCACCATGCCGGCCGCTGGCGACGCCGCCGGGGAGGCCAGGCCATGAAGCTGTTAGTGTGGATTCTTGTAGCCCTGGGCCTGGCATTGGGTCTGGCGCTGCTGTTGCGGGATGACCCCGGTTATGTGCTGGTCAGCATGGGTCAGTGGGCTGTCGAAACCAGCTTTGCCGTCGCCGTGCTCTTTCTGCTGGCGCTATTCGGGGTGTGCTATCTGCTGCTGCGGTTGCTGCACTATCTCAGGCATGCCCCCCGCCGGATCAGCACCGCCACGCACAGCTTCAGATCCCGCAAATCCCAGCAATATCTGACCCAGGGTATGGAGGAACTCGCCGAAGGCCGCTGGAAAGCCGCCGAGCATTCGCTGCTGAAAGGTTCCAAGGGCAGTCAGAACCCAACCCTGTACTATCTCGGCGCGGCGCAGGCCGCCCGCCATCTGGGCGCTCCTGATCGTTCCGACAAATATCTGCAAAAATTGGAGGCCGTGCCTGAGGGCGACGCCTTTCTGGCGAAACTGGCGCGGGCCGAATTCCTGTTGGAAGACGGGCAGGCCGCCGCCGCCAAAGACATCCTGCTCCCCCTGCTGGAGGAGCAGCCCAATCATCCCCGCGCCCTGGAACTGCTGGCGCGCGCCTACCAGCAGTTGGCCGACTGGCGCAAGTTGCAGGCACTGCTGCCGGCCCTGGACAAGAGCGGCATGTTCGACAAGGCCGGCTTCAGCCGGCTGCAATATCAGGTTTACAGCGCCCTGCTGCGCGATGCCGCTCAAGCCGGCAGTCTGGAAGAACTGCGCGCGCTCTGGAAAGCGGCGCCCCAGTCACTGCGGGCCGAGGAGCCGCTGCTGATCGAATACAGCGGTCATCTGCGTGACAACAACGCCGCCGACGAAGCCGAAGGTTTACTGCGCCAGGCCCTGGAGCGGCGCTGGAGCGATCGACTGGCGCTGGGCTACGGGGCGCTCGGGCGCGGCAATATCACCGCCCAGTTGGAGACGGCCGAGAACTGGCTCAAGCAACAGCCGGATAACCCCTATTTATTATTCAGTTGTGGCCGGCTGGCCCGGTGCGCCCGGCAGTTGGATAAAGCCCGCACTTACCTGGAGCGGAGTCTTGCTGTTCTACCCGGTCCGGACGCCTATCAGGAACTGGCGGAAGTGCTGGAGGAATCGGGCGACAAGGACAAAGCCTTGCAGTGTTATCGCGCCGGTCTGCGTCTGCTCTCCGGTCGGGAGGAGGCGAAGGAAGCCGCCACCGTGCTTCTCGGCGGCTCCGGCAGCGAAACGGCTTTCGGCGAACCCGGCCGGGTTACGGCGCTGTCCCAGGACCCCCAACCGGCGGCAGCTTCCTGAACGGGCGGTCAGAGTCAGTCGGGTGGGCAGCTTTGCTGCCCACTTTGCCTACCTCAGAGCAACCCCCGTGGGCAGACAAGCTGCCCACCCTACTGCTGCTGTTTTGGCCTGACATCTTCCATCAGCAATCGCAGCGCTTCCGCCACCTGCTCGGCGCTCAAACCCATTGCCAGGAGCCGGAAACCGGTCAGGCCCCGCCCCGCTCGTGCGCATACTCGAAGGAATCGTAATATAAATACTCTTCAGGCAGTCCCCGCGCCGTAAACGTCTCCCGGGTGGCGGCGATCATGGGGGGCGGCCCGCTCATGTAAACTTCGTAAGTGCTCAAATCCGGATAGTCCGCCGCCACCGCCGCGTGCACCCAGCCGGTACGGCCCTGCCAGTCATCTTCGGGACAGGGTTCGGACAGCACCGGGGTATAGCTGAAGTTTTCATGCTTTTCGGCCCAGGCTTCGGGTAGTTCGTGCAAATACAGATCCTGCCGCGCCCGCGCCCCCCAGTACAGGTGGATGGGACGGATGATGCCCTGATAGAAAGCGTGCTCCAGCATCCCCTTGATCGGGGCAAAACCGGTACCGCCCGCCACCAGGATGATGGGACGGAGCGAGTCTTCCCGCAGAAAGAAAGAACCCAACGGCCCCTGGAAGCGCAGAATGGCTTTCTCTTGCATCTGCTCGAAAACATAGGTGGTGAATTCACCGCCTGACACTTTGCGCACATGCAGTTCCAGATATTCGTCCGCATGGGGCGGATTGGCCAGGGAAAAATCACGCCGTTTGCCTTCCTTCAACAGGAAGGAAATATACTGGCCGGCCAGAAACTGGAGGCGCTCGGAGGCTGGCAATTTCAGATACAGGCGCATCACATCGGGCGCCAGTCGGGTCATGCCGACCACCCGGCAGGGCAAAGTCTTGACGGCAATATTGCGCAGAGCGTCGATTTCCCGTCCCTCGATAACCAGATCGCTGTTGGGAACAGCCTGGCAGAACAGCGCCTTGCCTTCCGCCCGCTGGCGCTCGTCGAGAGCAGGCGGTAGTTCTCCCCGGTAGTCCACCACACCTTCCAGCACCTTACCCAGACAGGAGCCACAAGTGCCGTTGCGGCAACCGTAAGGTAATATACAACCCGCCCGCAAGGCTGCATCCAGCACGGTTTCCCCGGCTTCCACCCAAAATTCATGGCCGCTGGGTTTATTGGTGACTTTGTAGGACATACGTTAAGTTTCCGTCGATATTTTGCTCGAATCGCAAATTCGTTGAATTTGCCCGTTGGAAAAACCCTGCATGACTTAGATTCACCGGCTTCGGTTGTATTCGCGAGCCAGCCCGCTCCTACAGCCTAACTTTGCCCAATTCCCAGTTGTTCCCATATTTCATCCACCCGTTGCCTGACCGCTGCGCTCATGCTGATGGGGCGACCCCATTGCCGCTGGGTTTCGCCAGGCCATTTATGGGTGGCGTCGAAACCCATCTTGGAGCCCAGGCCGGATACCGGTGAGGCGAAATCCAGGTAATCGATCGGGGTGTTGTCGATGACGACCGTATCGCGGCCGGGGTCCATCCGGGTGGTCATGGCCCAGATCACATCCTTCCAATCACGGGTATCGATATCATCGTCCACGATGATGACAAATTTGGTATACATAAACTGGCGCAGAAATGACCATACTCCCAGCATGATGCGTTTGGCATGCCCCGGATATTGTTTTCTTATGCCGACCACCGCCAGGCGGTAGGAACAGCCTTCGGGGGGCAGGTAAAAATCCGTGATTTCCGGAAACTGTTTTTGCAGAATCGGCACGAACACCTCGTTCAGCGCCACCCCCAGAATGGCCGGTTCATCCGGCGGCCGGCCGGTATAGGTGCTGTGGTAGATCGGCCGGTCGCGATGGGTGATGCGCTCGATAGTGAAAACCGGAAACGTCTCCACCTCGTTATAGTAGCCGGTATGATCGCCGAACGGTCCCTCGGGCGCGGTCTCCCCCGGCTGGATAAGCCCTTCCAGCACGAATTCGGCGCTGGCCGGGACTTGTAATTCCTCGTTGCCCAGGCAGGCGGCCAGCTCGGTGCGCGCGCCCCGCAGCAGACCGGCAAAGGCATACTCGGACAGGGTATCGGGCACCGGGGTGACCGCGCCGAGGATCGTGGCCGGGTCGGCGCCCAGCGTCACGGCGACCGGAAAGGCCTGGCCGGGGTGCGCCTCCCGCCAGTCGCGGAAATCCAGCGCGCCGCCCCGATGCGACAGCCAGCGCATGATGACCTTGTTGCGGCCGATCACCTGCAAGCGGTAAATGCCGAGATTCTGTCGGGCTTTGTAAGGCCCTTTGGTGACCACCAGCCCCCAGGTGATCAACGGTCCGGCATCGTCGGGCCAGCAGGTCTGGACCGGCAGCCTGGACAGATCCACCGCCGCCCCTTCGAGCACGTTCTCCTGACAGGGCGGATGGTTGATTTTTTTCGGGGCCATATCCAGAATTTTCCTGAAGATCGGCAGTTTTTCCCAGGCATCCCGCATGCCGCGGGGAGGATCGGGTTCTTTCAGAAAGGCCAGCAACCTGCCGACTTCCCGCAGCGCGGCGACGTCATCCTCCCCCATGCCCATGGCGACCCGTTTGGGCGTGCCGAACAGATTGCCCAGCACCGGTATGCTGTAACCCGTGGGATTTTCGAACAGCAATGCCGGACCACCGGCCCGCAAGGTACGGTCGCAGATTTCCGTCATTTCCAGATAGGGGCTGACGGGAATGCGCACCCGCTTGAGTTCGCCGTCCTGCTCCAGCTTTTGGATGAAATCACGCAGGTCTTTGTATTTCAATTTTATTACTAAGTGATTGAAGTGTGATCCTTAATTATAGGCGCATTCACTCCGGCATTAAATGTACACTATCATCCCTGCAGGCGATCGACCCTGCCGGAACCGGATCTGACCGGCTGCGCCAGCAGGCATCACTTTGCGAGTGCAAAATCCATGACAAATCAAACTTGGTTTTATAGTTATATTCTCGCCCTCCTGGCAGCCCTGACTCTGTCGGGCATCGGCCCTTATGATCGGCCGACCTGGTTTCTGGAAGTGGCGCCGGTGATCATTGCAGTCCCTGTGATGATCCTTACCTACAATAAATTTCCACTGACAAATTTAGCGTATACGCTGATATTTATTCACTGTGGAATTTTGATGATCGGCGGCCATTATACCTATGCCAAGACTCCTATCGGTTTCTGGCTTCAGGATTTATTCGATCTGTCGAGAAATCCGTATGATCGCATCGGCCACTTCGCCCAGGGATTCGTACCGGCCATTCTGACCAGGGAAATACTGCTCAGGGTCAGCCCAATTTCAAGAGGCAAGATGCTGAATTTTCTGGTGATCTGCGTTTGTCTGGCGATCAGTGCGTGCTACGAATTCATCGAATGGTGGACGGCCCTTCTGCTTGGGCAGGATGCGGAGCAATTTCTGGCCACCCAGGGGGATATCTGGGACACCCAATGGGATATGTTCATGGCGCTGGTAGGCGCAATCACGGCGCTCCTTACGCTCGGCAAATTACATGACAGGCAATTGCGGCAATTGGGGGAGGATAGGGCATAATCCGCTGCGTCGGAGTATAGCCCGTAGCCCGTAGCCCGTAGTATTCCGCCGCATGATCGCGGCGCCTCTGCATGCGGCGCATACGCTACGCTAATGCGTCCTACGCGGTCTATGAAAAACGGCTTGCCCTTACTTCGACCCTACTCCACCTTCGTAATATGCAGCAGATTGGTGGGTAACCGTTTAGCCCCCCCTGCTTGCATATCTGCAAAGGTAGGTATTGCTGCTTTCCCCTCCTTTTCAAGGAGGGGAAAACCCAATATCTCCCCCTATTTGCGCAAGCGGGGAAGAGGGGGCTAAACGGTTACGCTCCGGCGTGTCGCTCGTTGGCCCCAGGGTGGCGACAATTTTGGTATTGCCCGGTCGTCGCATAGCGGCTCATCCTCGTGTGGTAGTGGCTTGGATAGGACAGGCGTGCATGGTACACGGCTAGGCTGTTGAATTTGTCAGAGACAGTTCCTGCACTTTTTAGTACCCCTGCCCCCTTCAGCAAGGCGCTGAAAGTGACCTGCATCGGAGGTAAATCGTGGATGAAAGTAGCATGAAAAGCATTATCCTGTCATTTTG
>CAIMUS010000127.1 GCA_903844665.1 uncultured Pseudomonadota bacterium | reverse complement strand
GTTGCAGGCCATGGGTTTCGGCGGCGATACGGCGACGGTGCAGCTACGTCGACCCGGTCGCCTATGGCTGGGCTTGGGCATCTGTCTGGGATTGGTGCTGGGAGAATGCTGGATCGCCTGGCAAAGTCCGACGGTATTGCCCGGCGGTCCGCCGGTCATCGTGCATAGCCCGGAAAAACCGGCGGATGCGGGGGACCGGACCGAATCGACGAATGATCGCTGGCGGGTATCCGTCCATACGCGCAAATCGGTGGAGTCCACGGAAACCGTGCCCGCCGCTCAAGTGACAGTGGGTAGTGTTCTAAATCTGTTGTTTAGGCTTTGACAGATAGAATTTTTAATGCTATTTTTCATTTTATGAATCTGTTTTAAGAAACAAGAGGCTCGTTATGGTTTTAGTACCCCTAAAATGTCTTCACTGCGAAAGCGTTGATGTGGTTCGACACGGACAGACGTCTAATGAAAAGCAACGCTTTCTCTGTAGGAATGAGAGCTGCGGCAAAACCTTCATCCAGGAGTATTCAGACAAAGGTCGCTTACCCGAAATCAAGCAACGAATTGTTGATATGGCACTCAATGGCAGTGGGGTTCGTGATACGGCTCGGGTACTTGATATCAGTACGGACACGGTAATTAATGAGTTAAAAAAAAAGGGGCCAGAATTGCAAGCGGTTAACCACGCTTTCTTAGCGGCCCATCCGTCTGATCAGATTACGGTAGAAGTGGTTAAAGTAGAAGAAAATCATGAAGTTACTAGCGATAATACGGAGGCGGAGATGGATGAGATGTGGAGCTATGTAGGCTGCAAGGACAATCGGAGATGGTTATGGCACGCTATTGATCACGAGACAGGAAACGTGTTGGCGTATGTGTTAGGGGAGCGCAAAGATCGGGTCTTTCTGGAATTGAAAGGTTTATTAGAGCCTTTTGGAATTAGCCGTTTTTATACCGATGATTGGGGCGCTTATGAGCGAAATCTTGATCCTGAGCAACATATTATTGGCAAGGAAAACACTCAGAAAATAGAACGTAAGCACTTAACCCTACGCACCAGAATTAAGCGACTTGCCCGTAAAACCATCTGTTTCTCAAAAATAGAAGAGATGCATGATATTGTGATCGGATTGTTTGTGAATCGTTATGAGTTTGGTCTTGCTGTTTAAATCCATGGACAACAATATTCGTACACTACCCGACACGGCACGCCGCTGCCCCAGCGCTTCGATCTGTTCCTTAAAACGCTCGCCACCCAGCGCCCAACCCTTATGCGTGCATTCGCGGATTTCCGCCAAATCCTTGCTGGAGATGGCTGCCTGGAATAATTCCCGGTAGGCGCTTTGCCTGTCCGCCTCATTGCGCCCCAAGCGCAGATATTCCTCGTGCGCCGTCAACCAGTCAGCGTTCACTCCCGGCTCGCCCTGCGCATGATGGCGATAGCTCGACCAGGGGTAATCGCCGGGGTGCGCTACCATGCCCGCCCGTACCGGGTTGAGTTCGATGTAACGCATCAGCGTCAGCAGGTAATGATGGCATCAGCATAGCAGAAAATATCGTGTCTGAACCCATTTCCCTAGAATAGGCAGGACGCTCTGAATCGCTGCACCAACACCAAGTTATTGACTCGTGTCGCGCGACCCGCTACTTTAAGACATGAGCATTGAAAACTTTCGGCACAAAGGTTTAGAGCGCTTGTTCCTGCATGACGATCCGCGT
>CAIMUS010000126.1 GCA_903844665.1 uncultured Pseudomonadota bacterium | reverse complement strand
CGCCTTGCAGGCCCTCGCCATCGGTCGTTGCTGGTGACCACTTCCCCAGGGCAAGCCGTCCGCCCGCCGCAACAGCCGTTCATCAGCCGCCCGACCGCCCGCCAGCCGCGCCACTAAAGCGTTGCCCTCATCGGTCAGCACCACCCGCCGCCCGTTGCCGCTTTTCGATTCCAGTATCTGAACCGTGCCGCTGGCGGGGTCATAGTCCGCTACGGTCAGCCGGGTCAACTCACCGTACCGCGCGCCGGTGGCCAGGGCGGTTTCAACCAGCGCCCGGAAGTCGATAGGGCAAACTGCTATCAGGCGCCGGGCTTCCGCCATTGTCAGGAAGCGTAACCGGGCCGCGGTCACCGCCGGGTAGGGCTTTACCCGCCGCCAGCTTTCAGCAGAGTGGATAGCGCCCTCTTGGTAAGCGTGGTTGAGCGCCGCTTTCAATACGGTCAAGGTCCGGTTGGCCGTGGCCTTGCGCCGGCGGATGGCTTCTGAATCTTCCGCCAGGGGCCGGGGGGCGCCGCTACGCAGCCGGGCCGGGCTGGTGGCCAGGGTCTGTAACCAGTGGCGCAAGATAGCGGGGGTAAGGGTGGCGCAATCCAGATCGCCAAGGGTCGGTACTATCAAGCTGTCCGCCCGCTGGCGCGCATCCTTGGCGGATGCGGTTTTACGGTGTTGCTCCAGCCAAATCAAATAATCATCAATGGCATGCTTGACGGTGTACGGGCCGGTAGCCGCCGCCAGGCCAGCGGATACCCGCACCAGCGCCGCCGCCCGTGCTCTGGCTTTGGCTTGGGCTTGGGCATAGTTCAGGATGGTCAAGCCGTCCGCGTCGCCATAGTCATCGGCAACCCCAAGCTTTTCGACTAAGTAGCGTTCGTTACCCAGGTAAAACCGCAATACCCAAACGCCGCTTACCCGTGCGTTACGCCGGTAACCCAGATGTAGGCCCGGGTCGATTGCCCGGTAGTACGGCTTGCCGCGTGGGGCCAGGCGTAACCGTTCGGTACGGGTACTAAGTCTGCTGTCTTGAAGGGTCCGGGCCATTGCAAGGCGCCTTGGGTAGTTGTCCAATACGTAGCCAATATACGCCAGCGGACAACCAAAGACAAGGGCATACTGTAACCAGCAATTTCAAGCAGTTAAGTAGCAGTGGTAGACACAGATAGCCGCTGTTACCGCCCTTTCACGGCGACAACAGGGGTTCGAATCCCCTTGGGGACGCCAAGCAAAACAAGGGGTTAGCTTTACAATAGGGTATAAAATGTTTGTTGATTGTGGGCGGTATTTCTATTGCTTTAAGCATGCCGTCAAGTAGTGTCTTTGCAGGTTGCATTTACGATTGCCGGGATAAGTACGACTCAGAAATTGAGAATTGCAAACTACTCTACACTGACCCAGAAGATGCTGATACATTGTCAATGTGTATCCAGAATGCAAAGGATGAGTTTGAGAGTTGCCGCGAGGAATGTACGTCATGAAAAGATTTTTTGCCCTTTGTATTTTCGCTTCCATTTTCTTCGTTCGGTTAGTACATGCTGAAAGTTGCATTGCTCCTGAGGATGCTAACAACCATATTGGAGAACAAGTGTCTGTTTGCGGCATAGTGGCTAGCGCTAAATATGCAGTTTCATCACCAAACTCGCCGACCTTCTTGAACCTGAATCGGCCTTATCCTAATCAAATATTTACCGTGCTCATCTGGGGAGTGAATCGATCCAAATTTACTTCTCCTCCTGAAAGTCTTGAAGGGTCTAAGATTTATGTGAATGGAACCATTAAGAACTATAAAGGCAAACCTGAAATCGTCGTAACCGACCCCTCTCAGATTAAGAAAGAATGACAGTGCGGTGCTGCCGGCGGGCTGGCGCTCGCCCAGTGGTGGGCTGACGGCGTATGCAACTATTTTCCTGTGCACGTGGCGGGCTGGTTCAACCCGTCTGTAGTCGTAGGTCGGGCAAAAGCGTAGCGTTGCCCGACGCTTAACCAGTTTGTAGCGGTGCTTGCTACTTGCTAAGGTGTCCCGGCATAAGTGGATACCCTCGCCTGGCCAGGACCTTAAGCCCTTGATCCAAGGTCTTCAAGCGGCAGTGGCAATCTGCGCAGCGCTTGCCTTGTCCACGACGATGGGCAGCAAACCGGCTGCTTTAGCGTCCAGAATGGTGATTTCACCTATGCCAGCCTCAGTATAGCCGATGTTCACATTCCAACCGTAGGAAACATCCCGCACAATCTTATCTTCATTGAACTTGATAAATAGAATATCATCTGCTTCGTGATAGGTAATCTGCATGGTTATTCCTCCAACTGCCAGTTAACCATCACCGTTTTGATAATAATGGCCTGGCCTTTCATAACTGCCGTACATACCAGATTGTCCGGCCGTTCGGGATAAGCTTTGTAAATCCACAGGTCTCTTGCCGTTTTCTCCTTGATATTGCCAGTTTCCAGCAAATCCAGCAGCAGTAGTTCAGGCACTGAACGTTCTTCCATCATTAATCTGGCGTGATTGGTGATCCAAACATTACGCTGAAACCGCTCGCTGTACATAACTGCGTCTTTTCAACCGGGTTATGTTATTGCTCCCTGTCAGTCAAAACGAGGCGCAATAGCCTATCTGGTTGCCGCTACTCAGGACGTCGTCAACTGCTTGAGTCTCACTGCCCCTGACTGTGCAGTATCCGCTCCATCTGATTGCCGGCATCCGTCAGGGTGAGGATCCGCGCCATCAGATCGCCCTCGAACAGCAGCGGTTGCCGGCGCAGGCTGCCGACCAGCCCGGCCGCCGGGGCATGGACCTCGGCGCGGATTTCCCCGCTGAAACCGTCATAGATATGACCGATG
>CAIMUS010000125.1 GCA_903844665.1 uncultured Pseudomonadota bacterium | reverse complement strand
CGCACCCCAGGGCGGCATTTGTAGGGCCGCACTGGGGTGCGGCGCTCCCAGGGATATCACTGCGTAGGTCCGGTTCTCAATTAGCTGAACTATAGATACGGGTTATAATGCAAAACTTGGCCCCATTATTATTCACGCCTGGAAAAAAGCCCGCTCTGCGTTGCAGCCAAGCGGGCTTGGAAAACATAGTAGGGATTTTCGTTGGGGGAACGTCTAATTGTAAGCGTTCACTCCCCTCCCACAAGGGGAGGGGGAATACGCTAAGTAGCTGTTTTGCAATAACTCCCTCCCCCCTTGTGGGGGAGGGTTGGGGAGAGGGGTCTGAACGGTTACGTCTAATTTTGGCGCAACGATGCAGATACAGGGCTGTTCAACATACCCTCTTCTTAATCACCCACCTACACGCACCGTTGACATGGAACCCAAGACCCCGAAGATGCTCAATAACCAAAGAACCACTACAATGACCACTACCACATTCAAGATTTTCTTGATGGTGGCGTCCATCGGTATGTAGTTGTTAATCAGCCAGAGAGCAACGCCAACGACCACTAAAGCAATTACTAATTGAACCAACGGCATGGTTTTTCTCCTTCGATACTACGGCGTGCACGCCGCGAGATTGGCAGGCTGGCTGGCAAGGATTAGGGGTTTACCCCTCGATCCTACCGGCCAGACCCGATAAACGCCCTTTTCCTCTCCAGTGGGAAAAAGGATGGAATCATTTGAAATGCAATTTGAATTGGTTCACGGCATCCTTAAGCGCTTCCCAGGTATGCTCGAATCCTTCTTTCAGCTTCTCCCAGGAGTCTTCGGCCGCTGCCTTGATAGCCTCTAATCTGGTCTCGCCTTCCTGATACTTGGCGCGCAGTTTGCCGATCTGCTCCTGATGCTTCGTCTTGGCGTCTTCCTTGGCCTCCTGCGCTTTCACCTCCAAGGCATCGATCTCCGTCTTCAACTCATCCGACTGTTGCTTCATTTTTGCTACATAGTCATCTCTTTTTGACATGGGCTTGCTCCTTATCTGAATCTGTCATTAAAGTGCTCGCTTAACGCAGGGTTAATCGAGATGGACGTAACTTATCATCTATGCAACTTATCGCCTCCCCCTGCCGGCGTCTGTACGCTAGCACACATACAATAAAATTTGTAAAATTCCCCGACAGCGTGCGACCACGCACTGGTTCAGTGGTCCTCTGCTCTTAGCCCAAACCATCAAGCCCGAAGGTGTGGCGCGTCAGGACCGCCCGTGAAGAGGTAACTGAGTATGTCCCCAGCTACAGCGTCTCAAACTCCCCTTGAAAACCGCCTGCTCGCCCTGCTGCCGGGTGAGGACTATGAGCGGCTGCTGCCGCATCTGAACCCCATCACGTTTGCGCTCGGCGACGTGCTCTACGAACCGGGCCACGCGATGAACTACCTGTACTTCCCCACGTCCGCCATCGCGTCCCTGATCTACACGACGGCCGAGGGCACGACCGCCGAAATGGGTCTGGTGGGGAACGAGGGGGTGGTGGGGATCGCCCTGTTCATGGGCGGCAATACCACCCCCAACCAGGCTATCGTGCAGGTGGCCGGGGGCGCGTTCCGGCTGCAGGCACAAGCCCTGCGCGCGGAGTTCCGGCGCGGCGGTCCCTTGCAACTCGCCCTGCTGCGCTATACCCAGGCGCTGCTCACCCAGATCTCCCAGACCGCGGTCTGTAACCGGCTGCACCCGGTCGAACAGCGGTTGTGCCGGTGGCTGCTGTTAACCCACGATCGGGTGGCCTCAGACGAGTTACGGATGACCCAGGAATTCATCGCCCATATGTTAGGGGTACGCCGCGAGGGCGTCACGGTGGCGGCCCATGACCTCCAGGAGGCCGGCTTGATCCGCTACTCCCGCGGCCATATCACCATCCTTGACCGCCAGGGACTGGAAGCGACCGTCTGCGAGTGTTATCGGGTGGTAAAGCACGAATCCGATCGTCTGCTGGGGCAGGCGCCGGCTTCCCGACTGCCAGGCGGCGGGATGTACGGTAAGCCCGCGTAGAAGGTGAAGTCGTGAACAAAGCGCTCGCCACCCGTGAACGCCCGCAGTCGCCCGGAGAGGAGTTCGCAAACAGCGGCAGTCGCGGTGACGCTCGAACGCGGCCTACAACAGGGCGTCCTCGCCCACGGCGTCGGTCCACACCGTGAACCGGTCCAGCCGGCTGGGGCCGAATGCCGTCAGGAGCGCCACGTCAGCGGCGTCGCGGCCACGGGCCATCAGGACCCGGCCGATACGCGGCGTGTTATTACGCGGGTCGAAGGTGTACCAGTCACCGCCCAGATAGGCCTCGAACCAGGCGCTGAAATCCATCGGGCCAGGCGTCGGCGGCACCCCGATGTCGCCCAGATAGCCGGTGCAGTACCGGGCCGGAATGTTCAGACAGCGGCAGAACGTGATCGCCAGGTGCGTGAAGTCGCGACAGACGCCGACCCGCTCCTGGTAAGCCTCGTAGGCGGTGCGCGTGGGTCGGGCCTGTAGATAATCGAAGTGGATATGCTGATGCACGAAATCGCAGATCGCCTGCACGCGCGCCCAGTTTTTAGGCGTGGCGCCGAACAGTTGCCAGGCCAGGTCCACCATCCGGTCCACCTCGCAGTAGCGGCTCGCAAGCAGAAACTGGAGCGTCTCATCCGGTAAATCATAAATCTCATGCTGTTCGGCGTCATAATTCTGCCGGTCCGGCTGGCCGCTGTCCTCGACCACCGCATCGTTCCAGAAGCGCATCGGTCCGGCGGGTGCGAGCAGGCGATCGCAGCGGTTGCCAAAAACATCGGTGTAGTCGCTGACCTGCACCAGCGGCTCGACCAGCAGATAGTCGCCCCGGCGGAGCGACAGCCGGCGTGAGGGATGGAGGTAAAGCATGGTGATAATCGGCGTCGGCGCCGGATGTTCGAAGATGATGTCGTAACCAACCCGGATAAGCATAGGAGTTCTCTCCTGTCGATAGGAAGATATTATAGTATTACAGAACTGGCGCCACCCTGAAACGCAATAGACATACCATGACCATCCGCAATCTCGAATTTCTGTTCAAACCCCGGTCGGTCGCTTTGATCGGCGCCAGCGGGCAACCCGCCTCCCTCGGCGCGGCGCTTACCCGAAATCTCTGTAGCGCGGGCTTTCAGGGCGACCTCTTCCTGGTCAGCCGGGAAGCCAGGGAACTTCAGGACAGACCCACTTACCGCACGCTCTCCGAACTGCCCCACGCTCCCGATCTCGCTATCATCGCCACGCCCATCGAATCGGCGCCTGAAGTGATCACAGAACTGGGCGATCGTGGCGCCAAAGCCGCCGTGGTCATCAGCCCCGCGGTGACGAAGGGCGCCCCGGAGGGTCGCCAGGCGCTGCTGGCGGCGGCTAAACCCCATCTGCTGCGAATCGTCGGCCCTGGCTGTCGCGCCGTCCTGGTGCCCAGCCTGGGTCTTAATGTCGGCCTGAATCCCATCCAGCCCTTGCCGGGGAACATCGCCTTCATCGCCCAGTCGGGGGCCGTAGTCATGGCCGTACTGGATTGGGCTTACGCCAGAGGCATAGGCTTTTCCCACCTGATCGCCTTGGGAGACATGGTGGATGTGGATTTCGGAGATGTGCTGGATTATCTCACCCGTGACCAGGACACCCACACTATCCTGCTCTACATCGAGTCCATTACGCAGGCCCGCAAATTCATGTCCGCCGCTCGGGCGGCGGCCCGGGTCAAGCCGGTCATCGTGCTCAAAGTCGGACTCCAGGCAGACACCCTCTACGATGCTGCCTTTCAGCGCGCCGGGCTCCTGCGGGTCTACGCTTTGGATGAACTGTTCGGCGCCGTGGAAACGCTGGCCCTGGCAGAGCCTGTGTACGGGGATAGACTGGCCATTCTGGCCAATGGCGGCGGCATCAGCACCCTGGCCACCGATACGCTGAGCAAGGAAGGGGGGCGGCTTGTCCGGCTGGCGCCCGCTACGCTGGAGCGTTTGAACCAAGTGCTGCCGCCCAACTGGTCCCATGACAATCCGGTCGATATTCTGGATGATGCCCCCGGCAGCCGCTATGCCGCCGCTCTGGAAATCCTAATCCAGGATCCGGGCATCGATACCGTGCTCGTGCTCAATTGTCCCACGGCCCTGGCTTCCAGCATCGAAACGGCCGCGGCAGTCATAGCGGTAATCGAGCAACACCGTACCCAGGACGACGGGCGGCCCGGCGTGTTCACCAACTGGCTGAGCGAAGGCACCGCCCAGGCGGCACGGCGGGCGTTTGTAGAGCATCGAATTCCCACCTACGATACGCCTGGTGATGCGGTGCATGCCTTTATGAACCGGGTCCGCCACCGGCGTAACCGGGAAACCCTGATGCAAACCCCCGCGGCCATTGCCGAGGACTTCACTCCAGACACCGAAGCGGTCCGGCAGGTCATCAGCCAAGCCCTGGCCGAGGGGCGCGCCTGGCTCACGGAACTCGAGGCGAAGCTCATTCTCTCCGCTTACGGGGTGCCCGTGGTCCCGACCCACTGGGCGGCCAACCCCGAGGAGGCCGCCGCCGCCGCCGCCGACTGCGGGACGCCGGTAGCACTGAAAATTCAGGCCGCCAATATCCGCCATAAAATGGACGTCGGCGGTGTTGCCCTGGCGCTGGAGACGCCAGCCGTCGTGAGGGAAAACGCCGCGTCGATGTGGGAACGCATTGGCGCCGGCTATCCCGATGCCCGTCTCCTGGGCTTTACGGTCCAGCCCATGATAAACCGTCCCCAGGCTCATGAATTAAGGGTGGGCATGGTCGAAGACGCCGTGTTCGGCCCTGTCATCCTGTTTGGTTACGGCGGTCCCAACGCCGATATCATCGATGACCGGGCGGTCGCCTTGCCGCCTCTTAACATGCACTTGGCCCGTGAGGTGATGGCGCGCACCCGGCTGTATCCTCTGCTGGCGCAAGGTTATGGCGGCATCCCTGGCGCGGACCTGGACTCCATCGCCCTGACCTTGGTCAAAATCTCGCAACTGATCATCGATATGGCGGAGATCACTGCAATCGACATAAACCCGCTGTTAGCCGATGGACAGGGAGTTTT
>CAIMUS010000124.1 GCA_903844665.1 uncultured Pseudomonadota bacterium | reverse complement strand
TCCGTCAGCGTTGCTTTGACGAGATAAATGGGCCAAACTCTACCGGCGTACACAGTGATCAGTCGGGTTTACGACGGCGGATGCACGGATCAAGCTCAAGCGGCTTTACCCGTCACTGCAACGCTGACGTGCTACTAGTAGTCTGTCAGCGTTACTTTGACGAGATAAATAGGTCAAACTCTACCGGCATACTAAAGTGATCAGTCGGGTGGAGTCATGGCCAAAAAATACGTGGTGCGGTTAAGTGAAGCCGAACGGGCGGAGTTGGAAGGGTTGGTGAAGACCGGGCGCGCCGCCGCCCGCAAACGGTGGCATGCGCAGATCCTGTTAAAAGCCGATGAAGGGGAGCACGGCCCGGCGTGGACCGATGCGGCGATCATGACGGCGTTGGATGTCAGTGGCCGGACGGTGGAGCGCGTGCGCCAGTGCCTGGTGGAAGCGGGTTTGGCGACGGCGTTGAACGGACGCCCGCAACAGCGCTATAAAAGTCCGAAGCT
Source organism: uncultured Pseudomonadota bacterium (assembly GCA_903844665.1). Taxonomy (GTDB): domain Bacteria; phylum Pseudomonadota; class Gammaproteobacteria; order Competibacterales; family Competibacteraceae; genus CAIMUS01. The sequence continues at coordinate 5,282 of CAIMUS010000124.1, read as the reverse complement.
GGACGGTGAGCAGGAAGCGTATTTAATCGCCGTGGCGTGTAGCGCCCCGCCGGCGGGACGTAACCGGTGGACCTTGCGGCTGTTGGCGGACCGGATGGTGGAACTGGAGTATGTCGATACGGTATCGTATGAAACCGTCCGGCAGGTATTAAAAAAAAACGAACTTAAGCCGTGGCTGAAAGCACAATGGTGTATTCCGCCGGAAGCCAATGCCGAGTTCGTCTGTGCGATGGAGGACGTGCTGGAGGTCTACCAGAGGCCCTATGATGACGCCCACCCGCTCATCGGCATGGACGAAAGTAGTAAACAGTTGGTGAAAGAAGTGCGCTCCCCCTTACCCGGCCAACCCGGGGAGCCGGAGAAGTATGATTTCGAGTATGAGCGCAACGGCGTCAGTAACCTGTTCATGTTCCTTGAACCGCTGACCGGTAAGCGCTATGTGAACGTCACGGAGCAGCGGACCGCGGTGGATTGGGCGCACCAAATCAAGGAACTGGTCGATATCCGTTACCCTCACGCCGAGCGCATCACCTTAGTGATGGATAACCTCAATACCCATGTCGGCGCCTCCCTGTACAAAGCCTTTGAACCGCCGGAGGCCCGTCGGTTACTGGACAAATTGGACATTCATTACACGCCCAAGCACGGCAGTTGGCTCAACATGGCCGAACTGGAACTCAGCGTGCTGAGCCGGCAGTGCCTGGACCGGCGGATACCTGATCAGGAGACGCTGGAACGCGAAGTGAAAGCCTGGGAAGCCCGGCGTAATGCGTCACCCGCCCCGGTGAATTGGCGGTTTACGACGGCGGATGCGCGGATCAAGCTCAAGCGGCTTTACCCGTCACTGCAACGCTGACGTACTACTAGGCTTCAGCTTCTTCGTAGATAACTCACTGGTGCAGAGCGGACCGGGCGCTGGGACGACCAACCGGAACCATTTGTACCGGCCATGTGACGACCTTCACTTACGACGCCGCCGGCAATCAGACCCAGGTCACCGACGCCAGCCATCACGTCACCACCTTCGTCTACAACGACGGCAACCGCCGCACCCAGGTGGTCTACCCGGACAGCACCAAGGAACTCATCGCCTACGACGCCCTGGGCCGGACGATCAAGAAGACCGACCAAGCCGGCAAGGAGACCCGCTTTACTTACGATGCCCTGGGACGACTGATCAAAGTCACCGACGCCCTGAACCAGGAGACCACTTACGGCTACGACGAACGGGGCAACCAAATCAGCCAGACTGACGCCAACGGCCACGTCACCACTTTTGCCTATGACCGCCAGGGCCGGCGCATCGCCCGCCAACTGCCGCTCGGCCAGACCGAGAGCATGAGTTACGATGCGGCGGGCAATCTGGTCAGTAAGACCGACTTCAACGGCAAGGTCACGATCTACACCTACGACAGTCTCAACCGACTGGTCAGCAAGACGCCTGATCCCGACCTGAGCGAACCGACGGTGAGCTACAGCTACACCGCCAGCGGTCAGCGCGCCGCCATGACCGACGCCACCGGCACGACGAATTACACCTATAACAACCGCGACCGGCTGACCGAAAAGGCCACGCCGCAGGGCACGCTCAAGTATGCCTACACCGCCAACGGCAGCCTCGCCGGGATCCAGTCGAACCACGTCAACGGCGTCGATCTCGCCTACGACTACGACAGCCTCAACCGGCTGGCCAAGGTCACCGACCGGCAAATCAATGGCGAGACCACGTACAGCTACGACACCGTCGGCAATCTGGCCGGCTACGTCTATCCCAATGGAGTGGAGACGGCCTACACCTACAACGCCCTCAACCGCCTCGCCGACATGCAGGTGAAGAAGGGCGCGACCGCCCTGGCCCGCTACAGCTACACCCTGGGAGCGACGTGCAACCGCACCCAGGTACAGGAACTCGGCGGACGGACGGTGCAATATGCCTACGACGACCTCTACCGGCTGGTCAAGGAAACCATCAGCGGTGTCGTCCAGCCCAACCAGAGCGGCGAAATCGGCTACGGCTACGACCCGGTGGGCAACCGCCTGAGTCGGACCTCCACCCTGCCGGCCATCACCAACCAGAGCTTCACTTACGACGCCAACGACCGACTGAACACGGAGAGCTATGATGCCAACGGCAGCACCATTGGCTCGGATGGCAAGACCTTCGCTTACGATTTCGAGAACCACCTGACGGAGATGAATTCAGGAGAGGTCGGCATCGTCTACGACGGCGACGGCAACCGGGTGGCGAAGACGGTCGGCGGGGTGACGACGCGGTATCTGGTCGATGACCGAAATCCGACCGGGTATGCGCAGGTGCTGGAGGAGATTGAGAACGGCGCGGTGGTGCGCAGCTATACCTATGGGCTTGACCTTATCAGCCAGAACCAGGCGGGTGGGGTCAGCTTCTATGGGTATGATGGGCATGGGAGTGTGCGGTTGCTGACGGATGCGAGCGGGACGGTGACGGATCGGTATGGCTATGATGCTTTTGGGAATTTGGTGAATCAGGAGGGGAGTACGCTGAATAATTACCTGTATTCCGGGGAGCAGTTGGATGGGAATGTGGGGTTCTTGTACTTGAGGGCGCGTTATGCAGATGCCATCAATGGGCGATTTTTGACTAGAGATCCATTTGATGGACTCGTGGACGATCCGTCATCCCTCCACGGATACCTGTACACAAACGCCAATCCCGTGAACAGTTCTGACCCAACTGGGAGATTTACTTTGACAGAACTGTCAGTTACTAACGCAATTGCGAGCGTTCTGCATGTATATGAGATTGGCCATATTGCCATAGAGGCATGGAAAATTTCGCGCAAGTTATTAAGTAGAAGCCATTTCCCCTTCTTCTTGTCGAAAGAATTGCATTATCACAGAAATGAATTGTTCTCTCGCGTCGTACCTCCTAACGAAGAGAATATGCTCGACCTTCAAGTTTGGAAGTTAACCGAAGAGTTTAACGGTGAAACTCCGACACACAACATTGGCACCACCGGGAACAGAGACTACCGCGGTAGGGGTCCTCTTTCCGGAGAGCAAGCGATATACCATAATGGAAAACTGGTCACGACTAGCGAAAATGGTGGAAGTTTTGATTTCTATCCTCCGCCGGACTACGAGAAACATTTCTTCTGGGATGTATTGCCATGGCTCTATTGGGGAAATACTAGCGAAGACACAACCACCCCAGAACAGAGATTTGATGCAGCGATGAAAATTCCCCCACTTAAGTGGACGATCATACTTTTCATAAAGCCGTAAGGCCGTAAGGCGGAACCATGGACGGGTTCCGCCGAATGAGGAACGAGCCAGTTAGCTCGGGCACAGGACGTACCCGACATCCAACGCCACGAACTGGGAAAATGTCGGGCAACGCGGCGCTGTTGCCCGAGCTACCTACTACCTGCCTGCTGAATTAAAAGCCTGGTGTGCGGAATATCGGTTGTACGCACGCGGCGTCTGAGATACGATGCATCTCTTTTAGAAATCCGGAGAGCGACATGGCCACCACCATGGTTCACGTCCGCGTTGACGAACATCTCAAGGCGCAAGCCGCCGAAACCCTGGCGGCAATGGGCCTATCCGTGTCCGACGCCGTGCGCGTGTTCCTCACCCGCGTCGTCGCCGAACAACAACTGCCCTTCGCGCTCAAGGCGCCGAATGCCGAAACCCGTGCGGCGATGGCCGAAGCCGATGAGATCACCCGCACGCGCCGGGCACGCTTTAGCACAGCGGCAGCGCTGTTTGATGACCTCGAAAAGAACCGCAGCCAGTAAACGCGCTCCGCTACCGCGAGCGGCGGACTATGCCAAATCCTTCCTCAAGGACTGGGAGCGATTGTCGCGGTCGGGCCGGTACGACATGAACCAACTCAAAAAAGCGGTGCTCCTGCTCATCGCCAACGAGGGTCCGCTCGGGCCGGAATGGCTCGACCACCCCTTGGGTGGCGACTGGGAAGGTTATCGCGAGTGCCACATCGGCGGCGATTTTCTGCTCCTGTACAAACTCGATGACCGCGCAACGCCAGGCTTACTGGTGTTTGTGCGAGCCGGCACGCACGCCGATCTGTTCGAATGAGGAACACCGAATGCGGTGGCGGCATTCTTCGTCAGCCCGGTAGGTCGGGCACAGCCCCGTGGCCCCGTAGGTCGGGCACAGGACGTGCCCGACATGCAACGCCACGAACCGGGCAATCGTCGGGCAACGCTTGCGCTTTTGCCCGAGCTACGAACCTACGAATTCAAGGTTTTATGAATCCGTTTTCTTTCAGTAAAGCCTGATCGAAGGTTGCAATACGGTCACATCCAACATGATGGGCATGTTCGCGGATCAAATAATCCGCGAACCCGCCACGTCCATGTTCAAAGGCATCCAATGCACGAGCGATCTGATCGGGTGCTGAAAATACCAGATGCCGGGCGGTAAGCAGTTTACGCAGGACTCCGCCGATTTCCTGGCGGGTAAACTGATAGCTTCGGCTTAATACCCAGACAGTTTCGACAAGCACGATATCTGAAACATAAAGTGCATTATCTTTTTGGATAGCAGCCTCGATGAGTTCGGTAGCGCGTCGATTTTGCTTCTCATCATCCGCAACCAGAAAACGCACCAGTACATTGGTATCCAAGGCGATCACTGCTCGGTCGCCTCTTTGGCAATAGCCTCCTCAAAATCTTCTAATTTCACTCCACGTATGCGCGGTTTCAGAATACCGCACAATGATAACAAATCGACTTTCTCTGTTTGCATCTCGACAATGGACCGGTTTTTAAGACCCTTCTGCACCGCCACGCTGACCAGACCGGCCAGTTGCTCGGGTGTGGTGAAATGACTGACGAGCTTTTCCCGTTCGACTTCCGCCCGCAGCGCGGCGACGTGTTTTCCTCCATCGCCTTCGCCGGTGATCTCGTCTTTAAACGCATCCGGCCAGGGAGCGCTTTTGTCGGCCAGAAACATCAGTCTCGGTAACTTGGCGACGCCAGCCTGGCGATATTCCAGTTCGGTGATCGATTTATTCTCCGGGTTATCCCGGTCGGGAATATAGCCATACCGCCAGCCTACCAGGCCGATATAGAGTTCACAGGCGGCGACATCGGCCAGGCATTTGTGCAGCGGATAAACATCCGTGGCGACATAATCCTCCATTGATTTAACGTCGTGTCCCAGCTTGCGCAGAATGGCGTAAACCGCGGCGCGATAATCTTTTAAATCCGCATACGTGGCGGACACATAAATTTTGGCCATAGTATTACGAACCGATTTTAGCCTAACAATTGCCG
>CAIMUS010000123.1 GCA_903844665.1 uncultured Pseudomonadota bacterium | reverse complement strand
ATCAGAATCGGGATAGTAAATCTCGGTGGCGGGATGGATAACGGTCGACATCGACTCAACCCTCGCAGCCGGTTAATAATATCTACAATATAACATAATCTTAGCAAGGATTGCAGCGCTTGCCATGCACGGTTGGCCGAAGGCTGTGGCGCCAGAGCAGGTAACACGCGTAGGACAGACCCACTTTCACAGCCCGCCGTAGGGCGGAATTATGAAACGGGTTCCGCCATCTGAGCTATTCAGGCGATGCGGCTGGAGGAGAAGCAGCCTCACTCCGAAGCTGCCGTACTCTGTCAGGTGACAACCCGGTCTTCTCCGCAATCAGCGCATCATCCATCATATCCAACAGGGCAGACGCAATCCGGAGCTTTTCCTCATCCCTGCCTATTTTTAGGCCTTCTTCCAAGCCTTTCTTCATAGCCCTTTGCTCCGCCAACATGATGGCCCCTCGCTGATCCTGAATAAATATTTCCCGCCGTTCCTGATCATCCAGCTCTTCCGGCGTCAATCCGGCCTTGTTCGCAATGTCGAACGCCTCCACGATGGCTGGTTCGGCCTGAAGGCTTTCCGGGACCGCTTCCAAATTACCGGCATGCTTGAGAAAGTAAAACCAACGGTCCAGCACGGTTTCCAGTTCTTGTTCTGTCTTGGTGAATTTGGGTAGTTCCGCAAACACCAATTCCAGATCGTCACTGTAGACCACCTGCCCTGTTTCCGCCCGCAACTGAAACTTGGTGACGATATCGGCCAACTCCCCGAACATCAAGAAATCGGTGATGGTAATGGCGATGACATCGGTGAGCAACTGATAATCCTCACCCCGCTTGATCTGGCCGGCATAAGCTTTGCAGGCGTTATATAAAATACGTTTTTCAAATCCTGCAACGTTGAGCACCTGCATTTCGATGATATACCACTTCCCCTGTTCATCACGGGCGCGGACATCCAGATAGGTGTCCTTCATCCCCTGGATTTTAGGCGCCAGGTAAGGGTCGAGAATGGTGAGATCGACCATCCGGTAGGGTGGTTCCAGCCCCAGGATGGCGTTGAGAAAACTGAGCAGAATCTCCCGGCTCCGGTCGGAGCCGAAGATCCGTTTGAAGGCAAAATCGGTTTTGGGATTAAGAAAACGCATGGCGATGAATCGGCTTAGCACTCATGACAATAGCATCTGTAGGCCGGAATAAGGCCGCCAACGGCGGCCCGTTTCCGGCATGCCCAAGAGCGCCGGAAACGCTCCGCAAGCTCCGCTTATTCCGGCCTACAACTCTTCGCCAAGGCAATATCCACGCGACTTGGCTATTTATTGTCCGCATCGCGCAGTCGCCGTTCGAGTTCGGCCAAGCGTGCCTCCAGCACCTGCCGCTCTTCCATCTCCCGACTGGCCCGTTCTTCCGCTTCCCGAAGGGCCTGTTCGGCCTGTTGGCGGGCCTGTTCGGCCTGCTGGCGGGCCTGCTCAGCCTGCTGGCGGACTTGCTCGGCCTGCTGACGGGTCTGCTCGGCTTCTTCGTGGCTGAGTAGTTTTTGCCCGGTCAAGGGATCATAAAAGCGCAGGATGCCGTTTTCCAGGCGGAGATCCAGCCCCAGTACGGCGCTATGCATCACCATGGCTCCATCCGGCAAGGTTTCGGCGGGCATGGGCCAGTAGTTTTCGTCCACCAGGCGGAAAGCTTGCAGCGGCGGTCGCAGGTAATCGCCGGTCGGGTCATACTGCCAGTATTCGCTCACGCCCAGCAGGGCATAAATCCCGCGCTTGGGGCCGCGATCTTCCGATCGGGTGCTTTTGGAAGTGATCTCCAGCACGAAGTCCGGCCCTTTCGGCTCCTGCCAAAGCTTATAAGAGTAGCGATCCCGGTTGGGCGCGCCGATCACGGCGAACACATCGGGGGCCACCACCGCCTTCGGATTGCCTTGCTCGTAATAGAGAAACATATTGCCGGAGACGTAAATATCTTCGCGCCCGCGAAAATAAATGCGCAGGGACTCGACGGCATAGATCAGGGGTTCACGCTGAAAATCGCTTTCCGCCATGGGTTGACCATCAGAATCGGGATAGTAAATCTCGGTGGCGGGATGGATAACGGTCGACATCGACTCAACCCTCGCAGCCGGTTAATAATATCTACAATATAACATAATCTTAGCAAGGATTGCAGCGCTTGCCATGCACGGTTGGCCGATGGCTGTGGCGCCAGAGCAGGTAACACGCGTAGGACGGAACCCGTTTTATAGCCCGCCATAGAGCGGAATGATGAAACGAGTTCCGCCGTTTGAGCTATTCAGGCGATGCTGCTGGAGGAGAAGCAACCTCATTCCGAAGCTGCCGCACGCTGTCAGGAGATAAACCGGTCTTCTCCGCAATCAGGGCATCATCCATCATATCCAACAGGGCACGCGCAATCCGGAGCTTTT
>CAIMUS010000122.1 GCA_903844665.1 uncultured Pseudomonadota bacterium | reverse complement strand
GCGTTGGGGCTTATACGTTCCATCGGATCTTGCGGCAACGTGAAGCCGCTGGGTTCAACCGCCGGATGCGGAAGACCGCATGTCCGGTGGTGTGGGAGGGGTAACGGGCGCAATCCCGTTACCCCGACCCGATCCCGGCTAGCACAGCATGACGCATCGAGGCCCGCACCATGACCGGCCATTCGTCCCGTCTTCGTCGCGCTTGTATGGTGCAAAATATAGGGTGCATGGCGTAAGCGCGGCTTCGGGCGCGCCTGACAAACACAACTTTTCGTGCTATCGTAAAGACATGAATGGTGAGGAAATTCTTGCCAAGCTTCGGGAAAACGAGTCGGCCTTGCGCGCACGGGGCGTCAGCCACGCGGCCTTATTCGGCTCGCGTGCGCGCGGCGACAACCGGCCCGACAGCGATATCGACATCATGGTTGAATTCGATCCTGCGGCCCACGTTACCGTCTTCAATTACGCCGGTTTGAAAGACTACATTGCCGGTCTCTTTGACGGCCCGGTCGATGTTGTCAACCGTGACGGGCTCAAACCTTACGTTCGCCCCGCCGCCACCGCCGACGCCATTTATGCCTTCTGACGCCGCGACCGCCGCCCTGCGCGACATCGCGTATCACATCGACCTCGCCGTCCACTTCGCGGCGGGCTTCGACTACGAGGCGTTTCGGGCCGACCTGCGCACGGTCTATGCCGTGACGCGCTGCCTTGAGATCGTCTCCGAAGCGTCGCGCCGTCTGCCGGACGACCTGAAGGCGCGGCACCCGTCGATTGCATGGAAGGACATGGCCGGCGCGGGCAACATCTATCGCCACGACTATGAGGACGTTGCCGCGCGACAGGTGTGGGACACGGTGCAGATCGACTTGCCGCCCTTGCGCGCGGTGATCGAGCACGAGTTGGCGGGGCCGGAGCAGGGAATGTAAACCCCGCGTAGTGGTTGGGTCTACCCCTTTTCCGGTGCGTCATTCCGGTGCAGAATCCCTCCTATGACCGCCCGCTTCGAGAGTGCCGCCGCCGAGCTACGCCAGCAGGAACTTGCCCGGCTGGCCGATTTTGTGCCGCCGACACTCGTCACCTTGCGTTCGCTCACGCCCGGCGACTTGCGGGCCGCCGTCGCCCTCATGCTGGAACGGCTCGGCTCGGCTATGCAGTGCTTACCGACCCGACCGCGAACGACCTCACCGTCACCAAGGACGGGCGCAAATACCTCATCGCTTGCGCGCCACCCGCCGCCACCGCGCCGACCCGCACGGCGGCCCTCGTGCGGCTGCATAACGCCATCATCGCCGCGAGCGCGGAGGCCGGGTTCTATGTGACCACGCGAGGTTTCACCCCGGCGGCAACAGACTACGCTGCCACGGCCCCCATTCGCCTTGTTGACGGCGAAGCACTCGCCGCCTCGATGAGGCGGAGCAAGGGCGGGGCTGCGCTGCCAGAGACCTACCAGGCGATATGCCGCCAGTGCGGTGACGTGGTGCAGCACAGGCTCTCGACCACGTGGAAGCCGTGCCGTGCGGCAACGGCCATCCCGTCGCCCCGACGATTGCCCGCGCCGCTCTGGTTCCAAGGCCGGACGCCCCCGCCGATGCGGGCACACCGCCACCCCACGGCGCGCAGCTTAAGTGGCGGAAGTCGCGAAACAGGAGCGCCAAGGCGCAACGCCGCGCGTATCAACGCGATAGCACGGCACGACGCATCGAGGACGGGCGGTAAAAGAAAGAGCCGGTGAGGTGGATTACAAACTCACCGGCTCCATTTCCTTGACGGTCATCGGCTCTCCAGCCTGTACCGCAGGGCCAGTTTAGCGCGGCGCGGAAACATTAGGAAACATTAGACACTTAGGCCCTAAGTGTCTAATGGCGGCGACTAGACACTTCGTATCGTTTTGTCTAGTCAGCGTTATAAATACAATCCTTCTTGAATGTCGGATTTAAGCTGAGTCTTAAGAACATTAATGATATGCTCACCATGTAACTTGATGTGGTCGCTATTTACTTCAGAGGAAGCGCTATACTCTGGGCCAAATTGCTGATTATTTAGAAAGGCTTTTACCCTAATGTTTACCCCATCGTTAAAAGAACGAATTTCAAATTCTTGGCCGTCGTGAGTAAATTTTTCAGACATAAATATTCCCCGTTTGATGTGTGTAAAGAAAAATCGCGTATTCTAAGCTAACACAAAACCTTGAGTGTGTCACGGCGACACTGGACATTTTGAGTTCTTCTGTCTAATCTCCAAACCAGCACCCCTTGAAAATCAAGTGGTTAGGCGCGTCCCGACCCCCTAACATTAGACAAAACGATATGACCGGCCACGCCGTTGCCCTCCAAAAGGACGCGGCAAAGGAAGCCGAAGACTGAACCGCCGCCGATTTTTTTGCCGCCAGTTGCAAAAAGGGTAAGTTATGAAACATGGCGGAACCCCGCAGAAAACAAGGGTGTTGCATGTTTCATAAGTCATGATCAAAATGCAGGGCATGAAATACGGCTATGCCCGCGTCAGCACTGACGACCAAAAGCCCGCCTTGCAGCTCGACGCGCTGAAACTTGGAGCATGGCGACACGTTGACCGTGTGGAAACTGGACAGGTTGGGCCGGAGCGTGCGCGACTTGCTCAACATCCTGCACGACCTACAGAAGCGCGGCATTCAGTTTGAATCCTTGACCGACGCCATCAGCACCGAAACGCCGACAGGCCGCGCCATGCTGCACATGGTGGCGTTGCTGGCCGAACTGGAAAGCAACCTGATAGCCGAGCGCACCCGCGCCAGCGTGAAGGCGGCAAAGGCGAAAGGCGTGAAGTTTGGCCGGAAGCCGAAGCTATCACCCGCCCAGATCAAACACGCCCGCCAGCAGATCGAGCGCGGCCAACCTTTGCAGGACGTGGCCGCGATCCTCAACGTCAGCCGGATAACGCTTTACCGCGCGTTGAAGGACTGACAGCCATTGACCCTGATTCATGGCACAGCCAAGCGGCTGAAATCACAGACACAGCGCGTAGGTTGGGGTGAGGAATGAACCCCAACATGTCCTTGTGGCGGATTACGCTGGGGTTCCTTCGTCACCCCAACCTATGGGCTGAAGACATCCGATCAAATTGATTCGTGAGATTTACGAAAACGCCCCGGAACAGACGCCACCGTGAACTGGGGAATCGTTGGGCAATGCCGGGTACGCTGTTGGGCACGTCCTGTGCCCAACCTACGGGTTCCCTTCCAGACACTAAGGTAGAACAGCGGCTACGCGGCTGGGCAACGCTTCGTTTTTGCTCAACCTGCGCACTCATGGCATTTGCTGAATTCTCACGCGGCCAGGTTGCAGGACGGTAAACCGGCCGACCAAGCGGTCGCTTGCTTGTGTGACAAGCTGCAGAATGGCTGTTGGCAAGCTTGCACGGGCTGTGGCTGGAAACCGAACCAGTATCACCCCGCCGCTGTTCTGTTGCTCTGCAAACACCAGTTGCCCGAAGTCCTTATCTTCAGTCAATAAGATTCTACTCTCCTGGGCAGCCAGAGCGATCACAGCATCGTCACTGGCGCTGGGTGATATATCCGAAACCGCTAACACTTCGTAACCGGCGTTACGAAGTGTACGGACGACGGCGAAATCACAACTTTCGTCAGCCAGAAATTTCATGGAATCGGCTCAGCTTGCTCCAACAGCATGATTTCTTCATGCCTCAGGGCGGCAGCGGCATAGCTTAAAGCCGCCTGGATGTCTTCGCGCGTAAGCCGGGGATAGGCATCCAGGAGATCCGACTCTGTCGCACCTTCGCCAAGTTTGCGCAGGAGCAGTTCTACCGGGATACGCGTTCCTCGGATCACAGGTTTGCCGAGCATGATTTTAGGATTGATTTCAATGCGTTCAGTATTCAGCATGGCGAGCAGAACCTCTCACAATCGTTTACCTGGGTACGACCAGAAACACAGTGATCAGCATCGATGAAAATACACTCTACGCTTGCTCACAACCCGCGTGGAGCGCATTAGCGAAGCGGGCTACCAAACCTTAGGACCGGACAGTTGTGCTGCCAGTTCACCATAACCGCCGCCGCCCGGCGTTTCGATGACGAACACATCGCCGGGCTGCATGGCCACGCTGGCGGCGCCGGTCAGTTCTCCCACCCGTCCATCGGCCCGTTCCACCGCATTGCGTCCCACCTGTCCCGGCTCGCCGCCGGCCATCCCGTAAGGTGGCGCCCGCCGATGGCCGGATAGAATGGAAGCGGTCATGGCCTCGTCGAAGCGAATCCGCCGGATGACACCGTCGCCGCCGCGCCAGCGACCCTGGCCGCCGCTACCCTGGCGAATGCAAAATTCCTCCACCCGCACCGGAAAGCGCCATTCCAGCACTTCCGGGTCGGTCAGCCGGGAGTTGGTCATGTGCGTGTGTACCGCGGCGGTGCCGTCGAAGCCCGGCCCGGCGCCGCTGCCGCCGCAGAGCGTTTCGTAATATTGATAGCGGTCGTTACCGAAGGTGAAATTGTTCATGGTGCCCTGGGACGCCGCCATCACCCCGAGCGCACCATACAAGGCATCGGTAATGCATTGGGAAGTCTCGACATTGCCCGCCACCACCGCCGCCGGATAGTGCGGATTGAGCATGCAGCCTTCAGGAATGATGATCTCCAGCGGTTCGAGGCAGCCCGCATTTAGGGGAATGTCGTCATCCACCAGGGTACGGAATACATATAACACCGCCGCCTTGCACACCGCCGTGGGCGCATTGAAATTGCCGGCCTGCTGCGGCGAGGTGCCCGTAAAGTCGATAATTGCGCTACGCCGCTCCCGGTCGATACGGATAGCGACCTGGATCATGCTGCCGTCGTCCATCTCGTAGCTGAAAGCGCCGTCCCGCAACACCTCCAACACCCGCCGGACCTGTTCCTCGGCGTTGTCCTGCACGTGCCGCATATAGGCGTTGACCACGTCCAGGCCGAAGTGAGCCACCATCCGCCGCAGTTCCCGCACGCCTTTCTCGTTGGCGGCGAGCTGCGCTTGCAGATCGGCGCTGTTCTGGGCGGGATTGCGGGCCGGGTAGGGACCACCGCGCAACAGTTCCAGCAACTCCCGTTCCCGGAACCGACCCTGGTCCACCAGCTTGAAATTGTCGATCAGCACGCCTTCCTGCTCGATATGGGTGCTATGGGGCGGCATCGAGCCGGGAGTGATGCCGCCGATGTCGGCGTGATGGCCACGCGAGCCGACGTAGAACAGAATCTCCTGGCCGGCCGCATTGAATACCGGGGTGATCACCGTCACATCCGGCAGATGGGTGCCGCCGTTATAGGGCGCATTGAGGGCATAGACATCGCCGGGCCGCATCGAGCCGGCGTTCTGGCGAATCACCGCCTGGACCGATTCGCCCATCGAGCCGAGATGCACCGGGATATGCGGCGCATTGGCGATCAGCCGGCCCTGACGGTCGAACAACGCGCAGGAGAAATCCAGGCGCTCCTTGATGTTCACCGAATGGGCGGTATTGGCCAGGGTGACGCCCATCTGCTCGGCGATGGACATAAACAAATTATTGAACACCTCCAGCAGAATCGGATCG
>CAIMUS010000121.1 GCA_903844665.1 uncultured Pseudomonadota bacterium | reverse complement strand
TCCGGCGTTGGGGCTTATACGTTCCATCGGATCTTGCGGCAACGTGAAGCCGCTGGGTTCAACCGCCGGATGCGGAAGACCGCATGTCCGGTGGTGTGGGAGGGGTAACGGGCGCAATCCCGTTACCCCGACCCGATCAAGACTCAAGACTTAATGTACTTGAATCATCGATATGCAGGAGACGAACATGGGATACGCTGAACTCATTGCCCGTGAACTTGAGAACCTGCCCCTCGATAAACAAGCCGAGGTGCTGGACTTTATTGGTTATCTGAAAACCCGGCAAGATCAGATAAGAGCGAAAACCCCCCAGACAGCCGAAGAAATCGAAGCCTTCTTCCGCAGCTTTAATGTCGATGTAAGCGGTTACAAATTCGACCGGGAAGACGCCAATGCCCGCTAAGGTGTTCATCGACACGAATATTGTCATTTATGCCCTTGGTCAGGCTTCGGACAAAGCGGCGGTCGTCGCACCGCTATTGGTTGGACGGCCGACAATTTCAACCCAAGTTCTCACTGAGGTGATAAACGTCGTTAGCAAACGTCTTGCCATGCCGTTTGCCGAGATTCGCAGGTTGTTGACCAAACTCGAAGCCCTTTGTCAGGTTGAACTCATTAACGCCAAAACGATTCGGCGTCGCGTTGCGCCGCAATCTCAATGCCCTCTGGGTCGATGTTGCGATTGCCAGCCACGCTGGGATCACCAACCAAACTTTCCCAAGCCAACGTTGCGAGTTGCTCCCGCTCAACAGCGGGGAGAGTCAGTATTTTTTTCTCAATCTCAATGATCGTGTTCATGACATCAAGCACAGTTAGAATGGTGGGCTATGCCCACCTTACAAGACTACCCATGCGGATTGTCTAGGTATAGGCAAGATAGGTAGGCAACGCTGCCCACCCTACTCCCAGAATCAGCGGATTCAGTTTTCACATTCCAACCTCTTGGTCTGCTCTACTCCAGGCTGACCTCACCCCGCCGGCAAGCCCTTCTTCCAACCAGGTTTCAGCCTATGAATGAACATCAACACCGGCTGTTGGCCGTGCTGGGAGAATGCTATGTGGCCTTATATTCCAATTCCGAATAGAGGGTGCGGAAATGTAGGTTGGAATGCTTGCTCATGAGGAAAGTTTCAGACGGCCTGTGTGAATATCGCCGGTACTCCTCGCTGAGGGGCTTGCTGTCTCTTCGATTACCCTGGCAGCCCCAACGGTTTGGCGCGAAAGACGACCCGCCAGTCGAGGACCTCGCTGGTCATGATCTCCGCCGCTTCTTCGGCTCTCTCTCCCAGGCTTTTTGAGGAGAGTAGCGGCGCTTTATCCAACTTATCCACTATCTTCTGTAATTGTTCCTGCATCGCCTTCGAGCGTTTGGCGATGCGCTCGAATTCGCTCTGGCTGAGAATACCGCCCAGCGCTGCCCCAAAAGCGGGCAGGACAGCAGCTAACAGGGTTGCCCATTCTTCAACCAATTCATGTAGTTGTAGTTCATGAGGAAAGGTAAGGTGAACCAGGCAGGTGATGAGGACAGCGGCGAAAAACCAGATGCCGATCCAGTGCAAACGATGTGCTACGTTGTGGCTATCTTCAGATTTGCCTTCATGGTAATTCACTTGGCCCTTGATCGCGCCGCTTAACAGAGCGCGATAGGCTTGCAAATAGCGTTGCTCCAGCCGCGCATTGAACAATCCTGCAGCCCGGATAATGGCACGGAAGTGCCAGTTTATCCAGGAATTGCCAGGATCATCGTAAGTATCATGAGCCGGCAGCTGGAAAGCAGGGGTGGTGTGCCCGAGCGGGGCAAGAAAGAGCATTTGCCGGAACTGCTCAGCCAGCAGCCGATAGTCAATCCAGCGTTCATGCCAGCGGCACTTGCGACCGCAAATGATGAGCACGAAGATGAAGATAATGGTTACCAGTTCCAATTTGATGAATATCTGCCCACAGGGTCGGCTGACATGGCTTAGCAGGGCAAACAACACCGCGCAACCGCTCAACAGATAGCTCAGCAAAAAAGAGCTGCGATACCGATTGGCATAGTAATCAGCCAGTTGGTCAGCCCAGCCGTAATGAGGGCAATAGTGGGAGGTAATCTGTTCGGCCACTGCGCCGGGAAAGTCCGGTGCAACCTGCCATTCCTCCTGCCAGTTGTGGCGGGCCGCCGCTTCGAAATCGCCTAAACGCCACTGCGGTGTTCCGGGACGACCCCGGTTGACCAGATTCAAAAAGACCTTGAACAAGGGTCCCAGCAGGGTCCAGTGGCGTTGTCGCTCGGCAAAATACGTGGTCCGTAGATCAGGGTCAGAGAGATTGGGAGGCTTGGGGGGAAGCAGGATTTGTGCGACCCGATCAGACAGTTTTGCGAGTGACAGTTCCTGCCGGTTACCGTTATCATCCAGTTGTAGGTAACAGGCATCAAAGGGGGTTTGCGATTTGATCCATACAATTGGTGGAATCTGCAGCCGGAGTGCCTCCGCAACGATCTGACCGGTGCCTCCCCTGCCTTCCGGGGGCTGGCCGTCCCATATCGCGATCAGTACGTCACAGTGTTTGAGCACCATCCGGCCCACGGCCAGATAGGCTTCGTTTTCGGCTTCAGGTGTTTCCCGTGAACCATCGAGTTCGAAGACAGCCGAGGCTTGGTTGAGCAGGTCGCGGTATTCCGCCTGCGATGCAGCACTGGCAAAGTCCTTTGCATAGTCATCCCGCTGGAAGGGCAGCGGGCATTGCAGATCGCAACCCATGTCCAGCGCCACGTGAGCAACCAGCCGGTCGGAACCCTCCGCGAGTGGCGAGATCACGCGCAACAGGGGTGGCTTTTCAGAGTCGTAGACGGCACGTACCTTCTCGTCAGCAAACACGGTGTTGCGAATGCGCTCCACGGTTTCCCGAATGCGGGCGCTGAGGGGTGCCTGGTCTGCCTGAGCAAGACGGTTGGCGCGATGCCCGGTCACGCCTATGCGAAGGGCCAGTTGGGCTTTGGGGGGGGTGGATTTACTGTTAGTCATTCGACTTTCCTCAGTTTCAGAAGTATTATATGCCAAGTGTTCCTGCTGGATTGCAGCTAATGCTCGCAGATGGGTTAATGGTTTTGACATCCTGGCGGGTTTATCAGGGAAGGATAACTGACAATCAAGACCCCATGATCTAAAATTTTTCTTGCTGTAAATTTTCCAGTGATGGAGACAAGTTGATACACTATTTTGTGTAGTAATAGCAAAGATAACACTACATGTAGTGCTCACATGTTCTCATCACTGGGAAATTTACACTACCAAATTTTTCGGTAGTCCTGAAAACTGGGTGACTTATTTTTGCACCATTTATCGCGGCGGGGCGTCGCTCCTACAGCGCAAGGTTGCAAATTATCACTCATAATTCAGGACTACCAATTTTTCTTATAATGAATCAAGGAAATCTTGATAGGTGAAGTTTGATAAGGGAAGTTCGATATTATCGGAGGAGTAGCCAACTATGTCTGCTTTTGTTCCTGGCTTTGATTTTGATGTCTTCGTTAGCTACGCCCATGTAGATAACGTGGCGTTAGTTCCCGGTGAGGTATCATCAGGGTGGGTTCATACCCTCGTGGACGGCCTTAAAAAACTCTTGCACCAAAAACTCGGACGCAAGGAGTGGGGCACCATCTGGATAGATCCTCGGCTGACCGGCGACCTGTCGCTGACACCTGAAATTCGACAGGCTGTTACTCATTCCGCCACCCTCCTGGTGATCCTCTCTGAAGGCTATTTGAACTCAAAGTGGTGTGATCGGGAAAGAGAACTGTTCTGCGAGGCAGCCAGGCACAGGGGGGGGTATGAAGGTCGCGTCTTCGTCGTGCAGCAAACAGAAATCGACCGTGCGCACTGGCCCGAGGAGTTCACCGACCGGATCGGTTATGAGTTCTTTAAGAAAGATCGCGACGATGCACCCGCCCGTACTTTGGGAATGCCCATTCCTGATCGCAGCGACCTGGCCTATTTTAACCAACTGGATGACCTGAGCCGGGACCTGGAGAAATGCTTACGCACCCTGTGGGCAGAGACTGTACGCTCATCCCCAGAACCGGAAGTGCTGCTGATAGTACCCATACAAAGTACGGTATTTCTTGCCGAGACCACACCGGACCTGGAAGATCTGCGGGATAACATCAAGCGACAGTTGGAGCAGTCTGGTTTGCGGGTACTGCCCGAGACCTACTACAACCGTTCACCTGCCGACTTCAAGGCCGCTATGGAAAAGGACCTGGCTGAGAGCGTGCTGTTTGTGCAGTTGCTCGGCCCTTACAGCACGCGCAAAACTGCCGACTTGCCTAAGGGTTACGAGGGCTTGCAACTGGACCTGGCACAGTCAGCGAACAAACCGATCATGCGCTGGCGTGATCCCGGCCTGGATGTGAGGTCCGTCAGAAATCAGGACCACCTGCTGGCCCCGGATGTGATAGTGATGCCGTTCGAGGATTTCAAACGGGAAGTGCAGGAAAAGGTGCGTTTGTTGACCATCCCACGGCCGGATAAACCGCCGCTCTCCGAAAGAGAAGCGTTTACCCTGGTCAATGCGAACACCTTGGATTTGTCCATTGCTGATGACATCCGCAGGGCGCTAGATGACTATCACATCGGTTATGACATCATCGATGAAAAAACCCCTCTCCTGGACCTGGTACAAAGTGACAACTATTGCTATGACGCCCTGGTTGTCGTTTATGGCCAGTGCGAGCAGGCCTGGGTACAGAGCCAAATCAGAGCATGCCGTCAGGTGATGCTGCGCAAGAAACCACGACCGCTGATCTGTGCAGTTTACGTCGGTCCCCCGCCTAACAAGGCGCCTTTGCTCATCAAACCCCCCAGGTTCTACTTCTTCAACAACCCGAGTGACACTGAGTTTCAAAAATTCATCGAGGCGGTTCAGGCAAAGGTGGCAAGCCAATGAATGAACCCTTGCTCGCGGCAGTATTGCGCACCCCCTATCCTGGCCTGCGGCCTTTCCGCCGTGAGGAGGCGGACCTGTTCTTTGGTCGCGAGGAGCAGGTTGAAGACATGCTGGCTCGCCTGGAAACCCACCGTTTCATGGCCGTGGTGGGCAGCAGCGGCTGTGGCAAATCGTCGTTGGTACAGGCCGGTCTGCTACCCGCCCTGGAGGAGGGCTTCCTGTCTGGTGCCGGTCCCTATTGGCGTATGGCCATCATGCGTCCGGGTAACGCGCCGTTTGAGCGTCTGACTGAGGCGCTGCTCCAGCCGGATGCGCTGGGACAGGAACGCGGCAGTGATGCCACGGCCGCTGGATTTCTGCAGGCCACGTTGCGGCGGGGTCCGCTGGGGTTGATAGAAGCAGTGCAGGAAACGCACCTGCCCGAAGGAACCAACCTGCTCCTGGTAGTCGATCAGTTTGAAGAGATTTTTCGCTACCGCGAGCAGGCCAGCAGTGTCAATGACGCTGATGCTTTCGTCAATCTGTTACTGGCCTCGACCCGGCCGTCCCCAGCTATCCACACAGGGCAGGAAGTGCCGATTTATGTCGTTATCACCATGCGCTCGGATTTCATCGGTGACTGTGCCGTGTTCACCGGTTTACCGGAAAAGATCAGCGACAGCCAGTTCCTGACGCCGCGTCTGACCCGCTCCCAGTATCGCTCGGCAATCATCGAGCCGGCTCATCTGTTTGGGGGTGATCTGGAACCGGACTTGGTCAATTGCATGCTCAACGATCTGGGCGATTCACCGGATCAGCTGCCTGTACTTCAGCATGTTCTGATGCGGATGTGGACCCTGGCTGGTCCAGAACAACCCGGCTCGAAAAAACTACTGACCCTGGCGGATTACCAGGCAACCGGTGGTCTCTCCATGGCCCTCTCGCGCCATGCTGACGAAGCGCTGTCTGAACTGGATGAGGAACAACAGCGCATTGCGCAAATCCTGTTTCGCAGCCTCTGCGAGCGCAGCCAAAGCAAGCGTGACACCCGCCGGCCGATAAAGCTGAAAAAAGTGGCTGCCATAGCCGGGGTGGATATAGCAGCCGTCAACCCGGTGGTAGAAGTTTTTCGCCGCCCGGATCGCAGTTTTATCATGCCACCCGTCCCGACGTCTTTGGAAGACAACACCGTCCTGGACATCAGCCACGAGAGCTTGATCAGTCATTGGCGCAGGCTCAACGACTGGGTTGAGGCGGAGGCAAAATCGGCAGAACGCTATCTGTTCCTGGTAGCCACCGCACGCTACTGGCGGCAGGGTAAAGCGGCACTGTGGCGTGAGCCGGATCTGGATATCGCGCTGAAGTGGAAAACCGAAGAATGTCCTAACGCTGCCTGGGCGGCCCGTTATGGCGACGATGGTGACTTTAAACAGGCAATGGATTTTTTGGAAGCCAGTGTAGCCGAGCGTGACAAGGAACGTGATGAGAAAGAACAAGCCCACCGTGAGAAAGAACAAGCCCGCCAGCGTCAACTGGTACAGGAAGCGCGAGCAGAGGAACAAGCACGGGTTAACAAACGGTTAAAGTTCCTTACAGTGACAGCTATTGTGGCGTTTGTTGTTGCTGTTGTGTTGGCGATAGTTGCATTTAATCAAAGTATCTTGGCAACACAGGAGGGGAAAATTGCTCTTAGCCGTTACCTGGCTACTGAATCCAACGCTAACTTGAACATTTTGCCACCACTTAGCCTGCTGTTGTCGTCGGAGGCTGTTTCCGTTAGCCACCACAACCTGGCTGTTAGCCCCACCCTGACAGAAGCCGACCACGCTAAACTTACCAATGATACTGAAAGAGCATTGCGCCGCGCGCTTGGAGCAATAGGTAGCACGCCCTTGAGCGGTCATGGAGGCCCTATTTTCAGGATGGCCTTCAGCCCGGATGGCCGCACCCTCGCCTCCGCCAGCGCCGACCGCACCATTCGCCTCTGGGACCTGAAAGACCCCACGGCTAAGCCGCCGCGTGTTCTCCCCCATGAGGATGGTGTTTCGGCAGTCGCTTTCAGCCGAGACGGCCGCTTCCTGGCTTCCGCCAGCCGGGACGGCACCATTCGCCTTTGGGACCTGAAAGATCCCACGGCTAAGCCGTACGTCCTCCGCGGCCCTGAGAGCAGCTTTGTTTCTGCGATGGCCTTCAACCCTGATGGCCACCTCCTCGCTTTCGCCAGCGCCGACCGCACCATTCACCTCTGGGACCTGACCAATGATTCCCCAGCCGAGCGGCACGTCCTTAGCGACCTTAAGGATACTGTTTCGGCAGTCGCTTTTAGCCCAGATGGCTATACCTTGGCTTTCTTTAGCCGGGACGGCACTATTCGCTTTTGGGACTGGGCCAACCCCACCCCCAAATCCAACCTCATCGAAACTGGCCTTAAAGGAGGTGCATTCGTGGGAACCTCTGCCGCTTTCAGTCCCAATGGCCATTACTTTGCTTCTGCCAGCGCCGATCGCAGCATTCGCCTCTGGGACCTGATTAATCCCAAGGCTGAGCCGCGTGTCCTCCCCAACGCCAGTTCCGAGGGTCCTGTGCTTGCCGTTGCGTTCAGCCTGGACGGCCATACCCTTGTCTCCGCTGGTTCGGACCGTACTGTCCGCCGTTGGGATCTGGCTAATACTACTGATCCCCTCGAATCTCGTATTTTCGTCCGCCAACAAGAAATCTCGAATGTCGCTCTGAGCCCCGATGGCCATACCCTCGCTTCTTCAAGCTGGGGGGACCGCACTATCCGTCTCTGGGATCTGACAACCGACCCTGCTGTTGAGCCGCGCGTTCTCAGTAGCAGCCACGGTGATGTTGCCCTTGCCGTCGCTTTCAGCCCCGATGGCCATACCCTCGTCTCCGCCGGCAAGGATCGTTCTATTCGCCTCTGGGACCTGACCAACCCCACGTCTGAACCCCAGATTCTGGGTGAACATGACGACGTTGTTTCCGCAATGGCTTTCAGCCCCGATGGCCATACCCTCGCCTCCGCCGGCGCCGACCACACCATTCGCCTCTGGGATACGACCAATCCCAAGGTTGAGCCGCGCGTCCTTAGCGGCCATGAGGAGGCTGTCCTTGCCATCGCTTTCAGCCCCAATAGGCATATCCTCGCCTCCACCGGCAAGGATCGTTCTATTCGCCTCTGGGATCTGACCAACCCCCTAGCTGAGCCCCAGGTTCTTGGGAAACATGACGACATTGTCTCCACACTGGCCTTCAGTCCCGACGGTCGTACCCTCGCCTCCGCCGGCGCTGACCACACCATCCGCCTTTGGGATCTGACTAATCCCAAGGCTGAACCGCGCGTCCTCTACGGCCATGAGGAGGCTGTCCTTGCCATCGCTTTCAGCCCCAATAGCCGTATCCTCGCCTCTACCGGCAAAGATCGTTCTATTCGCCTCTGGGATCTGACCAACCCCACAGCTGAACCCCAGGTTCTCAAGGGGGAACATGACGACGTTTTCTCTGCAATGGCCTTCAGTCCCGATAGCCACACTCTCGCCGCCGCCAGTGAGGATAGTATGATTTACCTGTGGGATCTAACCGCTCCCACCGCTGAACCTCGTGTCTTCCGCGGCCATGAGAGTATTGTCTCTATGTTAACTTTCAGCCCGGATGGCCGTACCCTTGCCTCCGCCAGCGCCGACCGTACCATCCGCGTTTGGCGTACGCAAATTGATGATTTGCTCAGGTTGGCCTGTGACTATGCCAAGCGTGATCTAACCCCTGAAGAATGGCAAAAGTATCTAAGAAATGAGCCATACCATAAGACTTGTACGGAGTTACCACCTATATCCAAGCCTTATTGAAGCGCGCAGGGCGCATTAGCGCAGCGTAATGCGCCGCATGAGGCTGGGTGAGCCGAAACCATTCGGCGGATACAGCCTGACGGCCGGAACATTCCATTCCCAGAAAGAGCGCTTGCTATCCACCTTGGCTTTCATTCGGCGCAATACGCTGACGCTATTGCGCCCTTGTATTATTGACTTGGTGATGTCATTATAGGTTTCAGGGATATTCCCTGCCTTAAGATTCACCCCTGGAGGGCACTCCAGGTTCGAGCGACTGGATGCTGTTTGCGCCCTTGAGACACCAAGCTCGTCACGTAGATTGTTGCAGCAGTCGCTCCTCCTCGACGAAAGATCGAACAG
>CAIMUS010000120.1 GCA_903844665.1 uncultured Pseudomonadota bacterium | reverse complement strand
CTTCGCCGGCCTCAGGGCATCGACGCCAGTCAACAGCCGGCAAAATGCCGGCGCTCCCAGGGAATCCCCGTAGGGGCGGTTCGCGAACCGCCCCTACGGGCTCAGCCTGCAAAGTGTCCCGACTTAAGTGGATACCCCCATGATCGAACCACGGGAAGCGGAAAAACTGGTTTACGACTGGTGCACCCGTGTTTCGCGGGGCACCACTTCAGCCCGGGCGCTGGCGGCTATCTACGCCAGCGCTTACATGGAGCATGTGCCGTTGTTGCGCTTTATGGATTTGCGCACGTTGGACGATGTCCGGCTGGAGTGGGCCCTGTCCCTGATCGAGGGCTATGTGGGGGGCAAACTGCAGATATCCTGGCCCCGCGCGGTGGCGCTGGTGGCTCTTTATGATTTGATCCCGCCGGAAATCTGAAATTTGTAGTGTCATAGGGTGCGTTTTACGCACCCAGGACTTACGCATATACCCCTTTACGACCGCCGCACGGCCGTCATTCCGGCTGGGATGCCGGAATCCAGCGGCCATGGATGGCAAGCCTCTGGATTCCCGCTTACGCGGGAATGACAATTTGCGTAAGTCATGGCGCCATGCGAAGCGGCCTGAAATAAGAAAATCAGGCGGCGTTTCCCCCGGTCATCCAGTTATCAGGCACTCTGACGGCCACCACCTTGCCGCGGGCGCAGGCTTCCCCCCGTACCGATAGGGTGGTGGCGATGACCACCTTGCGACCCTTCACTTCCTCGATCTGGGAGCGCAACTCCAGCGGATCGTCCCCCAGCGGCGTCGGCCGCAGGTAATCCACCTGCAACGAGGCGGTCACGAACCGCAGCGGCGGTTGCGTATCCATTTCCCGCCCTTCGGCCCGATACGCCGCGGCGGCGGCGGAACCGGTACTGTGGCAATCGATCAAAGAGGCAATCAGACCACCGTACACGTAGCCGGGCAGGGCGGTATGCTCGGGCCTGGGATAAAACGTGCATACGGTCTCGTCGCCGTCCCAGTGGCTCTGGATATGCAAGCCGTGCTCATTCAGGCGTCCACAGCCATGGCAATGGCTGAGGTGATCCGGATAGTAATCCTGGAAAGCTTTTTGTGTCATGAAGTTATACCTTGTACCGGCAGTTTAGGGAAAAAATCGGGTCGCGGGCATCACCGGGTTTGAGACGCTGCCTGCTCTTGCTCAGGCAGTTAATGTAAACACCTATGAAGAAAAAAGCCAAATCCAAAATCAAGGTCTCGATTCATGCCGGGCAGACCGTCAGCGAAACTTTCGCCGCCATCCTCAAGCATGACTATGAACACCTGCTGGACTGGGAAGCCACGGCCCGATCCTGGGACGATATCGAAGGCGTTCACCAGGTGCGGGTGGCTTTACGGCGCCTGCGTTCCGCCTTACGGGTATTTCGTTCGGCCATTCCGCGGGCGGTGACCGATGTCTGGGCAGACGAGATGCGTTGGCTGGCCGATCGACTGGGGCCGGCCCGCGATATGGATGTATTCATCGCCGAGGGATTGGAGGTCGTGGCCGATAAATTACCCCTTCCTGGCCGGGAAAAGCTGCTGCTGCTGGCCCAGAGCCGTCGTGCCGGGGGTTACGAAACCGTCATTGCCATGCTGGACGGCGAGCGTTACGCCGGTTTCAAGAAACGCCTTGGCGCCTGGCTGGAAGCGCAGGGCTGGCTGACGGCGGAACTGAGCGATAAGCACCGCCAGCGACTGGAGGACAATATAGTTCTGTTTGCCCGGCAGGTGCTCGATAAACAGGAGCGGGCGGTGCTGGCGACCGGCAGCAATGTCGATCGGAATTCGCCCCAGGAGATGCACCGGTTGCGGATCGAATGTAAAAAACTGCGCTACGCCGCCGAATTTTTCAATCCCTTGTTCAGTGCGATGGAGGATTTCATCGCCCATCTGAAGGGCCTGCAAGACCTGTTGGGCATCATGCACGATGTCGCCGTCATGCATGATCTGCTCGAGGAGTTGCTGACCGGAGAGACGGACCCGCAGGTATTTCAATATGCCGGCGGACTGGTGGGTTGGCGCACCTGTCAGTATTACGACATCAAAGACAGCTTCGATGCGCGCTGGGAAGAATTCGTCCGCGCCAGGCATCCGTGGTGGGCCAAGTCGGCGGTGATCGAATAACCGCCATGAGTAGGCCGGAATAAGCGGAGCCAGTGGAGTATTTCCGGCATTTGAAGCTACCTGGCGATATCCGGGTGCGGCGGGATGGAATAGGTACAGGTCACGTGCGCCACCGGCTCCGGGTCACCCTCGGAATAGAGCAATACCTCGCCTACCGCAAGGCGCTTGCCCAATTTCAATATCTGACCATGGCCGATCAAATCCGCCGGGCGCGGCCGGCGCAGGAAATTGCAGGTGAGATTGGTGGTTACCGCCAGTTCCACCCGTCCGATCAGACTCAGCACCACGGCATACATGACCATATCCGCCAGCGCCATCTGCACCGGTCCTGCCACCGACCCGCCGGGACGGATAAAATCATCCCGGTACGGCAGGCGGATGGTCGCCTGGCCGGCCTCGATTTTCTCCACCTGAATGCCGAGGGCGCCGACGAAAGGCACATGCTCTCTGGCCAGTTGCTCGAATTCCTGCTGGGAAATCTGACTCATCGCTCCTCCAAATTCACCGTGGCGCCGCTTGGCGCAACGCCGCCGCCACTTCGCGAATCAAGCCCGGACCCCGATAGATGAGGCCGGTATACAGTTGGACCAGGCTGGCTCCCGCCGCCAGTTTGGCGCAGGCATCCGCCCCGCTCAGGATACCACCCACGGCGATAATGGGCAGCCGTCCGGCCAGAGTTTCGTGCAAGCGCCTTACCACCTGAGTGGCGGGCGCCGTTAACGGCCCGCCGCTCAAGCCCCCGGCTTCTTCGGCATGCGGCAGACCGGCGACGCCCTGGCGGGAAAACGTGGTATTGGTGGCGATCACGGCATCGATGCCCTGTTCCAGCAGGGTTCGCCCGATCAGGTCGATCTCCGCCTCATCCAGATCGGGGGCGATCTTGACCGCCAGCGGCACATAGCGTCCCTGTTCCCCGGCCAGCCGGCGCTGTTCCGCCTTCAGCCGCTGCAGCAGCCGGTTCAGGGTGTCGCCGTACTGCAACTCCCGCAACCCCGGCGTATTCGGCGAGGAAATATTGACTGTGACGTAATGCGCGTAAGGGTGGACCTTGTCCAGGCACAGTACATAGTCGTCCGCCGCCCTGTCCAGAGGCGTATCGAAGTTCTTGCCGATATTGATCCCCAGCACCCCCCGGAAGCGGGCGCGCCGTACCTGCCGCAGCAGGTAATCGACGCCTTTATTATTAAAGCCCATCCGATTGATCAGGGCCTGCGCCTGGGGCAGGCGGAACAGCCGCGGTTTGGGATTGCCCGGCTGCGGGTGAGGGGTGACGGTGCCGATTTCGATAAAACCGAAGCCCAGCGCGGCCAGCGCATCCAGATAATCGCCATTCTTGTCCAGCCCCGCCGCCAGCCCGATGGGATTGGGGAAATCGATGCCCATGACCCGCGTGGGAGCGAGCGGCGCCCGCGCTGTCATGAAAGCGGCGACGGGACCGCGACAGACCAGGCGCAACGCGCCCAGGGTCAGATCGTGGGCGGTTTCCGGGTCGAGGTGAAACAGCAGTCGGCGGGCCAGGGCATATAACATTGCGGTTACCATTAAGTAATTTTTTGGTAGGTTCTTGCTTGGCGCCCGATAGCTTTCTGCCTGTTGATCAAACCGGCGCTGCATGGGATCTTTGCCCAACAGTCGCAGAATTAAAACGGCGTGGGTTTGTTCAGTTGTCACCAGAAATTTTTAAATGGCTAATTCAATACTCATCGTCTTTAAGTTGATAATCACACCAGTACGTATCATAAAGTCCATTCCTAAAATACCATTAATTGTAAACCCATAATCCATCCCACCTATTTCAACTTCAATGTCGTTTATACCATGTTCACCCAGCTTCAAGGCATCCAGTCTGCGTCTGAAAACCACTTCAGTTCCACCGACACCTCTAATCAGATGCAACGTATCCTGAGGTTCAGGAATGATGTTCAACGCTGCTACAACATCTACAGCCAGTATTGTTGTTACAGAACCAGTATCAACCAGGATCTTATCGATAATTGCCGTAACGCCTTTGTAAGTGACGGTGATAGTGGAGAATGGTAAATTATCTATCAGTGTCAGTTGCATGATTACTCCTTATCCCTAACCACCACCGTTCACGAATATCGGGTTCTTCTCGACTGGTATGCAGAAAATAAAACTCCCGTGTTGGATATTGCTGGTGCAGTGCACGATATCGTTGTATTGCTGCTTTACCATCAGGGCAACATTCAATAACAGCCAAATTGGTAAGTTGGCGTTGCCTGTCTACAGCAGTGTGGGCTTCTAACGCTTCGACAACAAGCCACTTATCAGGGTAGTTGGTTCGTATCTCAGACCATAACATGGCATCACCTACAATAAAGGCTCATCGGGTATGATTTTTCCGAGCAAGCCACCCTTACCCGCGAGCGGTTTCTTCGCAAATTGAACCCAATCAGGTGCTCGTGTTCTAATTGTGCCATCAAATAATAGCTTGCTGTAAATTTCCCAGTGATGGAGACAAGCTGATACACTATTTTGTGTAGTAAGAGCAAAGATAACACTACATGTAGTTCTCACATGTTCTCATCACTGGAAAATTTACACTACCAATAATAGCATAATCGGAGTAACTATATGAACCTGTTTACGGTTCGCGACCTGCGGGAACGTACCGGTGAGTTGATCCGCGATGCCGAGGCGGGCAAGCTTTCTGTGGTGACCAAGCATGGGCGGCCGGTGTTTGTGGCGGTACCACTGGATGAACAGATGATCCAGGCGGGGTTGCCTGTGGCGCTCGCCATGCGGCTTTACGAAGAAGAGGTGCTGAGTCTCGGTAAAGCCGCGCGGCTTGCCCAGTTGTCGCCGGAAGCATTCATCGAGAAACTCGGCACGGCAGGCATTCCGGTCGTTCGTTACGACCCGCAGGAACTCGATAGCGAGTTGGCCGTGCGCAGAGATATACTGGAACGACAGGACAAATAGGATTTGTAATCAGGCGGTAACATGACGACGTTGCTGGAACAGGCTGAACAATTACTGGTTAACATGAGCCGTGCGGAAAAGGCGCAATTGCTCCAATGGGTAGCCCGTGACATCGGTGACGCCTTCCCCGGCATTGAAGCAATACCGGATGTATGCGGTGGGACGCCCTGCATTAGCCGTACCCGTATTCCAGTCTGGGTGCTGGTCCAGGCCAGGGACCAGGGTGTCAGCGAAGCCGACTTGCTGCGTGCTTACCCGAGCTTACGCGCCGAGGACCTGGCAAATGCCTGGGCTTATGCCCGCCGCCATCAGACAGAGATCGCAGAGCAAATCCGCGCCAACGAGGAGGCGTAGTGGTTCATCGCCTCTATGCCGACGAAAACTTTCCGCTGCAAGTCGTCGTGGCGCTGCGTCAACGGGGGCATAAAGACTCATCGGTTGCAATCTTCCTGAATCAACTCAGCGCTGTCGCTAAAGATTTGGCCTGTTACCTTCAGGTGTTAACGGATGCATAATACGGCGGAATAGGCGGAAGGATTCCCGGTATTTAATCTTCAGGTTCATCACCGACTGCATCTTGGGGCTGCGCGGATCGCCGATGATGGAACGCCCGCCCAAGGCGCGCGGCCCGAATTCCATGCGTCCCTGGAACCAGCCCACGACCTGATCACTATCCAGAATCTCCGCCAGTCGGGGTAGCAACTCCGCATCCTCCAGCCGCTGGTAGTTGGCGCCGATGGAATCCAGATAAGTGGCGATTTCCTCGTTGCTGTAGCGAGGTCCTCGCAGGGGTATCCACTTAAGCCGGGACACCTTAGCCAGTTGTAGGGTGGGCAGCTTGTCTGCCCACCTTAGCTTTCTACCCAGACAACCCGCGTGGGCAGACAAGCTGCTCACCCTACCTATCTGTCCCGCCTTAAGTCGGTAGCCCATCGCAGCAAAATAAGCCAGTGAATTAAATGAGTTTTGTCAAAAATCGCCGAATTAGTAAACATCATTATATTGAATAGGTTAGCGACTTGTGTGTAATCGACAGCCCCAAAGGGGCGTTTCAACCATAGCCCAGGCCAACGGCCTGGGTTAACCGGTCATGTCGATGGAATTTAGCCCTGAAAGGGCGATTCAATGCACCGGTTCGGAAGTGGTGAACGCCGCCAGCGCGTCGGCGTTGGTGACCGACTTGTGTGTAATCG
>CAIMUS010000119.1 GCA_903844665.1 uncultured Pseudomonadota bacterium | reverse complement strand
TGCAATGGAGAAGATTTCCGTCAAGGCCGCCGACTTGCAGCAGGCTTTCGACGCCTTCCGCGAGCGCCAGGTCGAGGGCGACGGGTCCGTGCCGACCGACGACAAGCAGGAACTGCGCCGGCGTCTGAAGGCGTTGGATGACGAGTTGAACGGCTATCTGGCGGCGGAATACGGCGTCGAGCCGTCGAAAAAGGGTGCTTATGGGAAGTGGTTGAAGTCCCACCAGCCATTTCACTGGTTCGTGGAGTTCTACGGAATCATGAACGGCGGCGGATTCGATGTGATCATCGGGAATCCGCCGTATGTGGAGTACAGCAAAGTGAAGGGCGATTACAACGTGCGCGGATATGCGACGGAAAGCTGCGGGAATCTATATGCCTTTGTGGTAGAGCGAAACTGTGCCTTGCTAGCCAAGTCAGGCTTCTCAGGAATGATTATTCCACATTCCGCGTTTTGTACCGATCGAATGGAGCCTCTGATTAAATTGTTCGAAGGCAACAATACATCTTGGATTTCGACCTACAGCATACGACCAACCAAGTTGTTTGATGGCGTTGATCAGAGGTTAGCGATCTACGTTCAAGGGGCTACCGCAAGAAATCAAGAGTTCAGCACCACCTACTATCTCTGGAATGAAGAGTTCCGTCCATATTTGTTTGCCCTGCTGCAATATGCTCAACGAGAAGAGAGGATGTACAAAAATTCCATTCCCAAAGTGAGTGTGCCTATTGAGAACACAATTTGGGACAAAGCTCATCAAAGCAGAAAACTAGCTGAGAATTTGGCGGGACGTTCAACGATTTGTTTCCACAACGCTCCACGTTACTGGATTCGCGTAATGACCTTCGTTCCCTACTTCTGGAACGAGCGCGACGGAGAGCAAATTTCCACGCAGGTTAAGACTCTCAGTTTGCCTAACAAATCAGACGCGGCAGTTGTCGCGGCAATGTTGAACAGTACACTTTTCTATTGGTGGTTCATTGCACTTTCCGATTGCCGCCATTTGAACATGCGCGAGATTGAGAGTTTTCCTGTTGGGCTTGAACGGATGTCGGAAAACACAAAGAACAAGTTGGCAAGGCTGGCCAGCGAACTGATGGCGGATCTACAAAAGCATAAGCACCGCAAAGAAGCAGAATACAAAATGACGGGCAAAGTTATCTACGACGAGTTCTATCCCAAACACTCAAAGCCCATCATCGACGAGATCGACCGGGTGCTGGCGCGACACTACGGCTTCACCGAAGAGGAACTGGACTTCATCATCAACTACGACATCAGGTATCGTATGGGCCGTGACGCCGACGGCGAGAACGAATGAGCGCGCCTGCACCCGTCACTCTGACGCCAGCGGACACGGACTGGCCGGCGAGCCTGGCCGAACGAATGGGGCAGACCGCTCCGCCCGCGCTGCAGGTAATCGGTCCCGTGGCGCTCCTGGCCAGACGCAAAACCGCGCTTTTCTGCTCGGCCCGCACACCCGGCGACGCGATCCTTCACGCTCACGACACCGCGCAGCGACTGCGCGATCGGGGCATGACGGTCATCAGCGGCTTTCACTCGCCCATCGAGAAGGAGTGCCTGCGCATTGTTGCCAACAAGGGGATGATCCCGGAAGCGTGCTTCCAGGGGTTCTCCAGCGACCAGAGTGCGGCTGACAACCTTCAGCTTGTCCAGGTCTTTGCCACGCTTGATAGTTTTCTTGAGGTCTTTGTGAAAACGGGTGGTATAAGCTGGCCGGCGCATCAGATGCCCAGCTTGCGGAACATGTCGTCGGCGTCCTCACCGCGTACAATCCCCTTACCTTGATCTGTATCCCTGAACGTTCGCATCGTGACCTTGTTGGGGAGTTCTACGGCGAACGGTAGCCCCTGACGCAGTTCAACCTGCTTGTAAAACAGCGTGATAGCCTCGGTGGTGGTCAAGCCTAGCTGGGCAAACAGTCTTTCGACGTTGTGCTTTAGCTCGGGCTCAATGCGCGCCCGGATAGTGGAAGCTTTGGGCATAAGAGATTTCTCTGATCAGACGACAAATTAATTATAGCCCAAACGGGCTACAGATCTGTAAGGTCGGCAGCTTGCCTGCCCATGCTGCCAACGTTGCCGCAACCTCTACATCCTACCGCCAAACTCAGGATTAAGAGGGGGGAAAAAGTGCAATCCGCTATGCCACTTAAGGCGCCATCGGCGTTACAATAAGGCAATCTCCGTCTACCGGCCCCTGACAGCGGCCTGTTTCGAGATTCGCGCGCGATGTCGCCGTGTCAACCCACCGCTCGTGTCCGAAATCGGTAGTGCCTGGGATTTTCAAGGACTGCAAAAATTCCAGATTTCCTTAAATCCTAAGATGGAGTTACTAGCGTGACGTATCAAGCCAGCGTAAAACAAGTCGAAAAAGTCGAACCGGTCTTCCCAAGCTATGTCAAGAACAAGAAGCTCCGTGAATGGGTTGCCGGGATTGCAGCCCTGACGCAACCAGAAACTATTTACTGGTGCGACGGTTCGCAGGAAGAGTATGACCGGCTCTGCGCCGAAATGGTGAAGGCCGGCAGCATGGTCAAGCTCAACGAGGCCAAACGCCCCAACAGCTACCTCGCCCTTTCCGACCCCAGCGACGTCGCCCGCGTAGAAGATCGTACCTTTATCTGCAGCGTCCACAAGCACGATGCCGGCATCACCAATAACTGGGTGACGCCGGCGGAGATGAAGGCGACCCTGCAGCCGCTGTTCGAGGGTTCCATGCGCGGGCGCACCATGTATGTGGTGCCGTTCAGCATGGGTCCGCTGGGTTCGCCGATCTCCCATATCGGCGTCGAACTCAGCGATTCACCCTATGTCGCCGTCAACATGCGGATCATGACCCGCATGGGCAAGGCGGTGCTGGACTCGCTCGGCGAAGAAGGCGAATTCGTCCAATGCCTGCATTCGGTGGGCGCGCCCTTGGAACCCGGTCAGAAAGACGTGCCCTGGCCCTGCAACAAGGAAAAATACATCGTCCACTTCCCCGAAGAAAACGCCATCTGGTCCTATGGCAGCGGCTACGGCGGCAATGCCCTGCTCGGCAAGAAGTGCTTCGCCCTGCGGATCGCTTCCAGTATGGGCCGGGATGAGGGCTGGCTGGCCGAGCATATGCTGATCCTGGGCGTGGAATCCCCCGAAGGCGAGAAGACCTATGTGGCGGCAGCTTTCCCCAGCGCCTGCGGCAAGACCAACTTCGCCATGCTGATCCCGCCCAAGGCGTTCAACGGCTGGAAGGTCACCACGGTCGGCGACGATATCGCCTGGATCAAGCCAGGTCCCGACGGGCGGCTGTATGCG
Source organism: uncultured Pseudomonadota bacterium (assembly GCA_903844665.1). Classification (GTDB taxonomy): domain Bacteria; phylum Pseudomonadota; class Gammaproteobacteria; order Competibacterales; family Competibacteraceae; genus CAIMUS01. Next base: position 9,765 of record CAIMUS010000119.1, on the reverse strand, counting down.
ATCAATCCGGAAGCCGGCTTCTTCGGCGTGGCGCCGGGCACTTCGGCCAAGTCCAATCCCAACGCGCTGGCCACCCTGAACGCCAACTGTATCTTCACCAATGTCGCCCTGACCCCGGACGGCGATGTCTGGTGGGAAGACCTGACCGACACGCCGCCGGCTGAACTGACCGACTGGCGCGGCCAGGCCTGGACCCCGGATTGCGGTCGGGTGGCGGCCCATCCGAACTCCCGCTTCACCGCGCCCGCCTCGCAGTGCCCCTCCATCGACCCGGCCTGGGAAGACCCCAAGGGCGTGCCGATCAGCGCCTTTATCTTCGGCGGCCGGCGCAGCACGGCGGTGCCGCTGGTGGTGCAGGCGACCAACTGGACGCATGGCGTCTACCTCGGCGCTACCATGGGTTCGGAGACGACCGCCGCCGCCGCCGGCGCGCAGGGCCAGGTTCGCCGCGACCCGATGGCGATGCTGCCGTTCTGCGGCTACAACATGGCCGATTACTTCGACCACTGGCTGGAAGTGGGCCACACCCTGTTCAACCCGCCGCGCATCTTCTGCGTCAACTGGTTCCGCAAGGATTCCAATGGCAAATTCATGTGGCCGGGCTTCGGCGATAACATGCGTATCCTCAAGTGGATTCTGGACCGTACCCACGGCAAGACCGGCGGCGTCGAGAGCCCGCTCGGCTGGATGCCGTCTTATGACGATATCTATTGGGAAGGACTGGAAGGCTTCTCGCGCGAGCGCTACAACGAGATGATGTCGGTGGAACGCGGCGCGTGGATCAAGGAGTTGTTGTCCCACGAAGAGTTGTTCGTCCAGTTGTACGACCGGCTGCCCAAGGAGTTCGTGCTGCAGCGCGAGCTGCTGCTCGCCAGTCTGTGGCGTTCGCCGGAACGCTGGCATCTGCCCGCCTAAGTTCAGTCTGTCATTAAAACCTGGGGGCGCGCGGCAAGCGCGCCCCTGCTTTTTGATTGAAATTGCGCCATCCTGAATGCAGATGCGTTGATCTCAGGGTATTGTTATACTTCAGCGGTCTGCCGATTCCTGGCAGTAATGAATTCTGGACTCATTACCTTTAGAGAGGTGAACAAAAATGACAGTACGCATATCCCGGCTGTTAGGTTTCATGCTGGCGCTGGTAGCCGGCGTCGTGTACGCTCAATTCGACGACAAGAGCTTCCCGCCGGGACGAGGCGTGGAGGATACGGTGTATATGTTCCGTCTTGCTGAGGGATCGACCCTCCAGACCAAATCCGGCAAAACCATCAAAGGTGGCGAGACCGTCGCCGTATCGGGGAAGAACATCACCATGATCGATCCCGCTCTGGTCCCCCAGACGATCGACAAGTACGGTGATCATTTCGCCAATAAAAATCAGTATATGTCGCTCCCCGCGGAGCAAAAGAGCAAGTATGCGATTATCTCCGTGAAGATTCCTGATGGAGCCACCTTGACCCGCGCCGACGGTTCGGTCTATAAAGGTCCAACCGACGTATTGCTGATGGTGGAGCCGAAATACGGCAAGACCATGAAGCCGGCAAGCCCGATGATGGAGGAGCTTACCCATCCCTCGAATGTGCCTGGTTTCGGAAACTAAGCGGAAAGTCGCAGCCTGAATTGCAGCGGCGACGCAACGGACAAAGGGGATGGCGACATCCCCTTTTTCTATGGGCGTAACCAGGCGCCGCCATCCAGCCCGCCCCGACAGCAACCATCGAGTCAGGTCTGCTACAATCGCGCTCCATGGAAATCTCCCACATTCTCGAATCCCTCAATCCGGCGCAGCGTGAAGCGGTGACCGCTCCGCTCGGCCCGCTGCGCGTGCTGGCCGGGGCCGGCAGTGGCAAAACCCGGGTGCTGGCGCAGCGGATCGCCTGGCTGCTGGCGGTCGAAAACGCCTCGCCCTGGTCGATCCTGGCGGTGACCTTCACCAACAAGGCCGCCGCCGAGATGCGCGGGCGCATCGAGGCGCTGCTGGATATCCCCATCCGCAAGCTCTGGATCGGCACCTTTCATGGGATCGCCCACCGGCTGCTGCGGCTGCACTGGCAGGAAGCCAAACTGCCACAGGGCTTTCAAATCCTGGACGCCGACGATCAGCAGCGCCTGGTGAAGCGAATGATCCGCGACCTCAACCTGGACGATAAGAAATGGCCGCCCCCCCAGGCGACCTGGTTCATCAATGCCCGCAAGGACGAGGGCCTGCACCCGCACCAGATCCATGCCCAGGATGACCCGGCGCAGCGCCAATTGCTGCGCATCTATCAGTCCTATCAGGAACACTGCGAACGCACCGGCCTGGTGGATTTCGGCGAGCTGCTGCTGCGCTCTTATGAACTATTGCGCGACGACCCTACCCTGTTACGGCACTATCGGGAACGGTTCCTTCATGTTCTGGTAGATGAATTTCAGGACACCAATACCATCCAGTACAACTGGGTGCGCCTGCTGACCGGTGGCCAGGGAGATGTGTTTATCGTCGGCGACGACGATCAGTCTATCTACGGCTGGCGCGGCGCCCGGATCGAAAATATCCATCGCTTCAGCGAGGACTTCCCCGGCGCCCGCACCGTCCGCCTGGAGCAGAACTACCGCTCCACCGGCGCCATCCTGGAAGCGGCCAACGCCGTCATCGCTAATAATCTCGAACGGCTGGGCAAGACGCTCTGGACCGAAGACAGCGCCGGCGACCCCATCGCCGTCTATGCCGCCTTCAATGAATACGACGAGGCCCGCTTCGTGATGGAACGCATCCGCCACTGGCTGGAACAGGGCGGCAAGCGCAGCGAGGTCGGTATCCTCTACCGTTCCAACGCGCAATCGCGCGTCCTGGAGGAAACTCTGCTCGGCGCCCGGATACCGTACCGGGTTTACGGTGGCCTGCGCTTCTTCGAGCGGGCGGAGATCAAAGATGCCCTGGCCTACCTGCGGCTGCTCGCCAACCGCGATGACGACCCTTCCTTCGAGCGGGCGGTGAACATGCCGCCCCGGGGCATCGGCGAACGGACGCTGGAATCGCTCCGCATTCTGGCCAGGGAATCGAAGCTGTCGCTCTGGCGCGCCGCCCAGGGAGTGATCGGCTCAGGCCATATCGCCGCCCGCGCGGGCCTCGCGCTGCATGGCTTTCTGACGCTGATCGATACCCTGGAGCGGGACACGAAGGAGCTTTCTCTGCCCGCTCTGGTGGATGAAGTGCTCAAACGCAGCGGTCTGCTGGATCTGTACGGCAAGGAGAAAAGCGACAAAGGCGAAATGCGGGTGGAGAACCTGCAGGAACTGGTCAATGCCGCCGCCACACCTGCGGCGGCGCCGGTCGCCCAGGCCGATGAAGAAGAACCCATGAACGAACTGGCCGCTTTTCTGGCCCATGCCGCGCTGGAGGCCGGCGAGGGGCAGGCTTCCGCCTGGGAGGATTGCGTCCAGTTGATGACCCTGCACTCGGCCAAGGGGCTGGAATTTCCGATGGTGTTTATCGTCGGGGTCGAGGAAGGTCTGTTCCCTCACCAACAATCCATGCGAGAGCCGAAACGGTTGGAAGAGGAACGCCGGCTGGCCTACGTGGGCATCACCCGCGCCCGCCGTCAGCTCTTTTTAAGTCATGCCGAAAAGCGTCGTCTGCATGGGCGGGAAATCTATCCAAAACCGTCGCGCTTTCTGGCGGAAATTCCCGTCAAACTGACCCGTGACGTCCGCACCCGCACGACGGTGCATTTTACCCAACCCCGCCGACCGGGGTCGGTCGAGAGCGAAGCCGGCGTGGCGCTCTATCCCGGCCAACGGGTACGCCACCGCAGCTTCGGCGAAGGGATCGTGCAGACGGTGGAAGGACAAGGCGCGCATGCCCGGGTGCAGGTGCGATTCGCCAAGGCCGGCGCCAAATGGCTGATCCTGTCCTACGCCAATCTGGAACCGATTTGATTGAGAGGGGATCATAAAAAATCGTTTGTAGGAGCGAGCTTGCTCGCGAATGGCGCCGGACACTACCGCCCCCTCGATTCGCGATTCGCGAGCAAGCTCGCTCCTACGGATTAGGAATTTTGAAGCATCGTTCTGAATGACAGTTTATCAGCGTGTAAAGGTGTAGCAGCCATGTCGACCGAACAGAACAAGGCGATCATCCGGCGCTGGATCGAAGAAGCCTGGAATCAGGGCAGACTCGAGCTGGCCGACGAGTTCTACGCCGCCGATTACACCGCTATCGACGCCGATGATCCACAACGGATTCTGCGCGGCCCGGCGGACATCAAGGAGTACGCCATCCGGTTGCGCAGCGCCTTTCCCGACATTCATTTCACCATCGATCATCTGTTCGCCGAGGGCGATAAAGTCGTCGGCGCATTTACCATTCGGGGCACCCACCAGGGTTATTACGGCGCCATTCCGCCGACCGGAAAAGCGGTCGTTTTCAAGGCGGTGGACATCTGGCGGTTCGCCGGCGGTAAAATCGTGGAACGCTGTATCGCCAGCATCGACCGGCTGGGATTGCTGCAACAGTTGGGGGCGATTCCTCCGCTGGAAACCAGGGAAGGCTAAGCCTATGCATAGCCCGGCTCATCACTCTCCGGTCGTACTGCTATGGGATATCGACGGCACGCTGTTACGCGGCAGAAAGGCCGCCGTCACCGCCTGGCAGGCGGCGGTGCAGACGGAATTGGAAGCCGATATCGACTGGCAGGCGCTGGACACCTCGGGCGCCACCGATGTCTCTATCGCCCTGCAAATCTGCGCCCAGGCCGGCAGGACGGTGGAGGCAGTGACTCCCTTGCTGGCGCGCTACGTGGAGGAATTGACCGTCCGCTTGCAGGACGATCCGGCGATAGCACTGCCGAACGCCAGGGAAGTGCTGGCCTCTATGGCCGCCGCTTCGGGCTATGCCAATCTCTTGCTGACCGGCAACCTGCGGCGGGCGGCCGAGGTCAAGTTGAACTCCTGTGGTCTGGCGGAATTCTGCCGGGATGGCGCTTTCGGCGAATCCGGACCGGAGCGGAACCAGGTCGCCGCCGCCGCCAGGCGGCTGGTCAGCCAGACCTGGGGCGATACCGTACCGTTACTGGTCATCGGCGACACTCCGCGAGATATTGCGGCGGCCCGCTTTATCGGCGCCGCTGTCATCGCCGTCGCCAGCGGCGCCCATGCCGTCGAGTCTTTGGCGCAGCATCGACCCGATTATCTGCTGCCGGCTTTGCCGACACCGGAAGAATTTACCGAGATCGTCGGGCAGATGGTTACCGCCTGACCGGGTAGACCCACACCTTAAGTTAACGGCGGCGGCAACCGGCCGTAAGTATACCCAAGAGTATTCACTGACGGATGGCAAGATGTCCAAGGTCCAGTTTACAAAATTTAACAATTTTTTAATCTATTGATCTCTATTGGGTTGATCTTGATACCGACCTGTTCACGACAATCACCCTAATTTTTACCGGATGTAATGATTAAGGTACTGGTTCAGTCTGATTATCCTCCAACTCATTGATTGTTAATCAAATACTGAAGATAGGTAGCCCTTGAATTCTCAATACTTGCTCCCATGAAAGATGGCGCTGGTTCAGTCCGATTATCCTCCAACTCATTGATTGTTAATCAAATACTGAAGATAGGTAGCCCTTGAATTCTCGTTCCCTCCCCCCCTTGTGGGGGAGGGGACGTATCTCTGGGGAAATTAGCTAGTATTATCAAGGTTTTAGTTTTTGTACAGGCTCTAAGCCTGGCAGAGTGTACCTGCCGGGGGGTTGCAACGGAATTCGCCGCGGGAAGTGGCATCGACTTAGGTTTGAACTGGATAGTGACGGCCTGAACCGGGTTAAAATCATCACCATTATCCGCCAGCCTATTCCTTGGCCTGCAAGTCAGTCCAGGATGAGGTTTTCCAGCCGAAGGCACCTGAGGAGAATAGCCCGATGATCAAACCGTTCTCGATTGCCCGCCTGCCGCGGATAGAATTCGGCAGCGGCGTCATGGCCAGGCTGCCCAATTTGATAGCCACCTATGGCAAGCGGGTGCTGCTGGTAACCGGCGCCCGCTCGTTTCAGTCCTCGCCGCACTGGGAGCCGCTGCTGGCGGCGTTACGGGAGAAAGGGATCAGCTGGGGGACCATGACGGTTACGGATGAGCCGTCGCCGCTGCTGGTGGACGAGACCGTACAGCGGCTGCAAGGTGACGCTGTCGATGTCGTGGTCGGGATCGGCGGCGGCAGCGTGCTGGATGCCGCCAAGGCGGTAGCGGGCTTATTGCCGAGCGGCGACTCGGTGATGGATTATCTGGAAGGCGTAGGCGCCCAGAAGTCCTATACCGGTCCCGCCGTTCCCTGTATCGCGGCGCCGACCACCGCCGGCACCGGCAGCGAGGCCACCAAAAATTCGGTGCTCAGCCATCGCGGTGAGCATGGCTTTAAAAAATCCTTCCGGCATGAACGGCTGGTGCCGGAATACGCCGTGGTCGATCCGGATTTGCTGGCGACCTGTCCGCAACCGCAAATCGCCGCCAATGCGATGGACGCCTTGACCCAATTGCTGGAATCCTATGTTTCCGGCAACGCCAATCCTGTTACCGATGCACTGGCGGAAAAGGGCATGGAAGCCGTCGCCAAAGGTTTGTTCGCCTGGTACGAGAACGGCCCGGATGCCGCTATGGGGCGCGCCTGTCTGGCGTTTGCGGCGCTGATTTCCGGCATCTGTCTGGCCCAGGCGGGATTAGGTTCGGTGCATGGGCTGGCCTCGCCGTTGGGGGCTTTCTTTCCGATTCCCCATGGCGTCGTATGCGGCACCCTGGTGGCCGCCGCCACCGAAGTCAATATCGATGCGTTAAAGGAACGCGCGCCCGACAATCCCTCCCTGGAAAAATACGCCAAAGCCGGCGCCATCCTGAGCGCCCAGCCGTACAGCGATCCGGATAAGGCCCGTGAGGCCCTGGTGACCATCCTGAGCGATTGGACCCGGCGGCTGGAACTGCCACCATTACGCCACTATGGCATCCAGGCCAGCGATTTCCCGCACGTCGTGGCCAATTGCCGGGGCGGCAGCATGAAGACCAATCCGCTGGTGCTGACGGACGAGGAGGTGACGGCTATTCTGCGGCAGCGGTTGTGAAAGTCCACAGGGCGGAACCGGACGCCAGGCCGGATTCCGCCTATGGAAAAGCGGATCCCTTATCACAGGAAAATTTACAGGAGGAAATTTTGTATGGCAACAATGCATAAAATGCAGTATAAACACTTGCTTGGGTTAAGGCCGGGTAGCCTGTCGGCATCACAGCGATCACGGGGAATAGTAGATGGAATTTTCTGTCAAGAGCGGTAATCCAGAGAAACAACGCACGGCCTGTCTGGTGCTGGGAATCTATGAATCGAAGCGGCTCTCTCCCACCGCGGAGCAGTTCGATCGCGCCTGCGCGGGCTATCTCACCAACCTGCTGCGGCGGGGCGACATGGAAGGCAGGCTGGATCAGATCCTGCTGCTGATTCAGCCGCCCAAAACCCTGTGCGACCGGATTCTGCTGGTAGGCTGCGGCAAGGAACGTGACCTGGACGACCGCCGCTTCCGCCAGATTATGGCCAAAGCCGTCACCACCTTGCACAGCACCGGCGCCACCGAAGCGGTCTGCTATCTCACCGACCTCAACGTTAAAAGCCGCGAAAATGATTGGAAAATCCGCCAGGCGGTCGAGGCGGCCGAAGAAGTGCTGTATCAATTCAACGAATTCAAGAGTAAAAAGGAGCCGCCACGGCGGACCCTGCGTAAACTCATTCTGGCGGCGCCCAACCGTCGGGAACTGCCGGCGGGCGAACAGGCGGTTCGCGAGGGCGTGGCCATCGCCGCCGGGGTCAGGCTGACCCGGGATTTGGGCAACCGGCCGGGCAATGTCTGCACGCCCACCCATCTGGCCGAGCAGTCCCGGCAACTGAGCGAGCAGTTCCCCGTCATCAAGGTCGAGGTGCTGGAGCAGGCGGAGATGGAAAAGCTGGGTATGGGCGCCTTGCTGGCCGTCGCCCGCGGCAGCGCGCAACCGCCCAAACTGATCGTGCTGGAATACCGCAATGCTCCCAAAGCGCGCAAACCCATCGCCCTGGTCGGCAAAGGGGTGACCTTCGATACCGGCGGCATTTCGCTCAAGCCCGGCGCCGAGATGGACGAAATGAAATTCGATATGTGCGGCGCCGCCAGTGTCCTGGGCGCCTTTCGAGCCTGTGTGGAGTTGCAACTGCCGGTGAATCTGGTCGGCGTCGTTCCGACGGTGGAAAATATGCCCGGCGGCCAGGCCACCAAGCCCGGCGACATCGTCACCAGCCTGTCCGGACAAACCATCGAAATCCTCAATACCGATGCCGAGGGCCGCCTGATCCTGTGCGATGCCCTGACCTATTGCGAACGCTTCGATCCGGCGACCGTCATCGACATCGCCACCCTGACCGGCGCCTGTATCATCGCCCTGGGGCGGCATCCCCACGGCCTGTTCAGCAACCATCCTCCCTTGGCCCACGATCTGCTCAATGCCGGCGAGACGGCGGCCGACCGGGCCTGGGAACTGCCGCTGTGGGAGGAGTATCAGGAGGCGCTGAACAGCAATTTCGCCGATATGGCGAATGTGTCCGGCAAACGTGACGGCGGCGCGATCGTGGCGGCCTGCTTTCTGGCGCGGTTTGCGAAAAAGCTGCACTGGGCCCATCTGGATATCGCCGGTACCGCCTGGAAAACCGGCAAGGAGAAGGGCGCCACCGGCCGCCCTGTTCCCCTGCTGACCCAATATCTGTTGGATCGGGTGAACGAGAACGGCGGCGGGGAATAGATGGCGCCGCGGATCGATTTTTACGTACTGCCCGGCCAGGAGTCGAAAGGCAGACTGTTATTGGCCTGCCGCCTGGCTGAAAAAGCCTATGGGCTCGGCCATCGGGTGTATCTCCATGCCGCCTCTCCCGAGCAGGCCCGACAACTGGACGATCTGCTGTGGACGTTCAGGCAGGGCAGCTTCGTCCCCCACACGCTCTGCCCGCCCGTCGAGGGCGATGTCTCGCCGGTGTCGATCGGCTCGGAAGAGACGCCGGCAGCAGCGGCGGAGGTCTTGATCAATCTGAGCGATACCGTGCCGGCGTTTTTCGAGCGCTACCAGCGGGTGGCGGAACTGGTGGATCAACAGCCGTCCGTCCTGACCAAATCGCGGGAACGGTTTCGTTTCTATCGGGACCGGGGCTGTGAACCTGTTTCCCACCGGCTCTAAGGAAGCGATGCCGCCGACCATGGTGACAGCGCCTGGCGGCCATGCCTGAAGAGTTGAATGTGTGCAATTTGTGCAATTAAAACCTATACAGCCAGTCCCACCCACGCCAGCGCACCCGCCAGATCCGATCGTCGTGGCGATCCCTGCAAACTATCGCTACCATGGCGGCTGCTGAACCGCTCCAGAGTGTCGAAGTCGAGTTCGGCCACCCAGGGTTCATGGACGAAGCCGCGCAGCAGATCGGCCACCAGATGACCGCGCCTCGACTAACCCCCACTCTGCTGCTGATAGGCCGCACACAGCCGCTGTTGGATATCCGCCGGCACAGGATCATAGTGGCTGAGTTCGATGCTATAGGAACCCTGGCCGCCGGTCATGGACTTGAGTTGGGATTCATAGCCTTCCATCTCTGCCATCGGCGCCTGGGCGTTGATCACCGCCATCCCGCGGCCGCGCGCATCGGTGCCGTTGATCCGGCCGCGGCGGCTGGACAGGTCGCCGGTGATGGCGCCTACCGTGTCCGCCGGCGCGATGATCTCGATATTGACCATC
>CAIMUS010000118.1 GCA_903844665.1 uncultured Pseudomonadota bacterium | reverse complement strand
GATGGTCAATATCGAGATCATCGCGCCGGCGGACACGGTAGGCGCCATCACCGGCGACCTGTCCAGCCGCCGCGGCCGGATCAACGGCACCGATGCGCGCGGCCGCGGGATGGCGGTGATCAACGCCCAGGCGCCGATGGCGGAGATGGAAGGCTATGAATCCCAACTCAAGTCCATGACCGGCGGCCAGGGTTCCTATAGCATCGAACTCAGCCACTATGATCCCGTGCCGGCGGATATCCAACAGCGGCTGTGTGCGGCCTATCAACAGCAGGGTGGGGGTTAGTCGAGGCGCGGTCATCATTCTTAAGCCGTAGGAGCGAGCTGGCTCGCGAATGGAACGTTCGTAGCGGCTTTTGGTGCTGTTCGCGAGCCAGCTCGCTCCTACAGGCTTGTTTGCTCACCTGGTCTACCCCTGGCGGGTTTTCTATCGGGTTTTCTATACTGACGGGATGGAACACGATAACAGCTACAAGCTTCTGTTTGCCCACGCCGACCTGGTGGCCGATCTGCTGCGCGGCTTCGTCCATGAACCCTGGGTGGCCGAACTCGACTTCGACACGCTGGAGCGGTTCAGCAGCAGCCATGTCAGCGACAGTTTGCAGGATCGCCACGACGATCTGATCTGGCGGGTGCGCTGGCGCGGGCGGGACTGGCTGTATATCTATCTGCTGCTGGAATTCCAAGCCACCAGCGATCCCTATATGGCGGTGCGGCTGCTGGCCTATCTCATGCTGCTGTATCAGGAACTGATCCGCAGTAAACAGCTACCCCCCTCCGGCCGGCTGCCGCCGGTACTGCCGCTGGTGCTGTATAACGGGCGTCGCCCCTGGAGCGCCACGCAGAACCTGGCCGACCTGATCGAACCGGCGCCGGGTGGATTGGAACAGTACCGCCCGCAACTACACTATTTATTGCTGGAAGAAGCCCGCTATACTGAAACTGAACTGGCGCCGTTGCAAAACCTGGCCGCTGCCCTGTTCCGGCTGGAGAACAGTCCGGGTCCACAGGAATTCGGCCAGGTGGTGGACGCTCTCAGCGCCTGGCTGAAAACGCCGGAACAAGACAGCCTGGCGCGGGCTTTTCTGGTGTGGATCAACCGGGTATTTCTGCCCAGCCGCCTGCCTGGAACCGACATTCCGGCCGTACACACGCTCGCGGAGGTGAAAGCCATGTTAGCCGAAGACACCCTCAACTGGACCCGACAGTGGAAACAGCAGGGACGGGAGGAAGGTCACCAGGAAGGTCTACAACAAGGTCTACAACAAGGTCTACAACAAGAACTGGTGGACGAACGTGCCTTATTGCTGCGCCTGGTAGGCAAACGTTTCGGCGCCGCTTGCGCTCAAACCCTGGCGCCGCTGCTGGAACCCATCGACGATCCAGAGCGGCTGGCCGAGGTCGGCGAGTGGATTGTGACCTGCGACACGGGCGAGGCATTCCTGGCCCGGCTTCAGCAGTAGCAGTAGGTTGGGCACAGAATATGCCCGACAGCCCGGTGAGTCGGGTAACGCTCGCTTTCGCTTCGCTTTTGCCCGACCTACGATTACTGCTGCTTTAAAGGGCTGCTGCTTCAGGCTTACCACCTATCAGTTTAGGAAATCGCAGAGTTAACCCTTCAGAAAATGACACTAAGTACTTGATTTGCAAGTGCATAAAATCTGCTGAAATGCTGTGATTCTAGGGTTGGAAGCAAACTGATAGGTGGTAAGCTGCTTCAGCAGGGCAATCGCATCCAAAAATAATTAGCTTTTAAAATCAGGCACTTATATATACATCATGAAAAATGCACTATTTATAAGCAATTGATTTTCAAAGCATAAAAATTTAGATGCGATTGCCTTGGCTGCTTCAGGCTTAGGACTTGACAACTTAGGTACAGTGTGTATTAAAATGAACCATAATATTTGTATGGTTTGACTTTCGCTGTGTTGCTGAAAAACTAGGATTTTTAAATGGTGATGATATGTCTAACGAACAAGGCCGCCGGCAGCAGGAAATCGAGCGTTTACAAAAACTGTGGAAAGAGCTTACCGAAAAATTAAATGCTTTACAGCGCGAAAGAAACTTTGAAACAAGGATCGAAGAAAAATTACGTTTGGGAAAATTGATTGATGATACCCGAGAGGATCGTGCACAAATTGACAACGAATTACATGAATTGGAAAGCAATTTTGGTTACAAATTTACTCATAGTATCCCAGATAACCATCTTGAGGCTGAACGTGCTGTAGAAGCGGCGAAAACTAGTGAAATCATAAATACCGCCCAACATAATCCAAAGAAACAAGCTAAACAATATGAAAAAGAACTTGAAAAAATTGAAGATCAGGCTGAGGTTGAAAAGAAATTTGTGCGTGCTCCAATAGATGATTATGACAGGAGTAAGGAATTTAAAGACAACATAGCAAAAAGTGCTACTAAAGCTGTCGATAACGTTGCTGATAACATTAAATCTCCAGTACAATTAGAACATGGCGCCCAAGCGCTTATTAATGTTCAAAATCGTTTCCCTGACAGTAGGACTGGCGCATATACCACTCAAGGGTCCAGTAATTTGCCACAACTATCACTAGCCATTCCAAACGATAGTACTCGTAATCGTTTACTTAACGATGTATTTGAACACCTTGAGAAGTTAATATGTCAGTTGGAAGACAAAAATATCTTTTTATCGTATATTTTTCACTATATTAGCGAGGCATTCTTAGGTGAGAAGGGAGACTCGAAAACTATTGATGAATATTCTAAAAAGATCCAGCAATGGGTCTTGGAACAAAAAAGTCATATGAGAATAGAAGAATTCGAATTTTTCCAAAAAATTAGTAGTGTGGAAAAACTAAAAGATTATCTTAAGTAAATAACTGATGGAGTTCAACCATGACTTCTGGTACGACTAGTTCAAATGAGGGTGACCAAACCCCCCAAACCCCACCCAGTGAGGAACTAACGCCTAGTGGTGGATCGGTAGAAGAGGGATCTCCTAAAAAAGGTGGAGCGGATTCTTCAGGCTCTGGGAAAAAATCCCATACAGTTAAAGACTCACAGGTAGGCGGTGATGTTATTTTCAATTATGGCAACTTTCAGAAAATACAAGAATCTCAAACACGAGAACTATCTTTGAATGATTTTAGACCCTACACAGCTATTCAAATTGAAGAGTTAGCTTCTGATATTATATGTGATCCAGTTATATTAGAAAACTTATTGAGCAAGCTCCAAGATAAGAGATTGTTGATATTATGTGGAGAACCCGAGATTGGTAAAGGTACAGTTGGGTTCTTGCTGGCTGATCGTTTTCGCAAGAGCGATATTAATTTTTCCGAGTTGCTCTTTTCTTCAAACTTGGAGAAAGAAATCAAAGGCACGGATGTTAGGGATCTCTCCGAAAATGATCAATACCGAAATAAATTTTTGATATTTAAAGATGCTTTTCAAAACAGAAACTTAATTGATTCTCTCCAAGTTTTGGATCAGCATCGTCTTGAAACTATATCTGCTTCTTTGAGAAACAACTCCAGTTTTATTCTATTGACCGCAGACACATTAGTTCTGGAAAAACAACATGTCAAACTTCCAAAATTGGAGATTGTCGAAGAATTGTCTCCGCTAAACCAAGATCTGTTGGTTGAAGGGCTACAAAATAAGGTAAAAAAATGGTTTAAAGAAGATAAGATCAATGAGATTAATGAATGGATTGAAGAACAAGATAAGAATTCACTATTCACCCGTTTAAATTCTATGCCGAAAATCGTTAGATTCGTTGAAAAATATCTTGGCAAGGTGGTTAATAAAGAACTGACGTTACTGGATGCGCTTCAAAGACTTGACAATATTACAGATTGGTTTATTTATGATTTGGTGGATGATTTTGATGCTTGGTGCTTTACCGTGGCACTAACCCTTGCCTACGCTCATCCACAGTCCTGGTCGGTCCCATGGTTTAATTTTCATCAGTTTCGTAATGCACTAAGTCGTTTTATGCAACGAGAGCTTAGAATTCGCAGAAAAGAAGATAGGAGTCTAAAAGATATAGTAACGGATGATTTTCTCTTAAAACGCGTGTGTGCGGAAATTAAATTTTCTCCTTATCTAGGATGCGATACTGTTAATTTTAAAGAAGATATTTATTCAACAGAATTGTGGCGTGGTTTACTTGCACAAAGCAAAAATTTACTAGGTATGCTAGTACCCTGGCTGAGAAACTTACTTAATGAGTCTGACACTCAGCTAAACCAGATCCGCTTTCTTGCTGCTCGTGCTCTTGGCCGAATTGGAGAGCTAGATCCTTATAAAATTACGTTTAATTTAATTTCTGATTTCATTAATTTCATTAGCGATAAACAAAATCCTCTTAGTAAAGAAAATATTTCTGTTAGAGCTTCATTACTAGGTTCTTTATTTCAGGGATTACTTGGCAGCAATAATAAGATTTATCAGGATTATTGCTTCCGAGCGCTAAGGAATATCGCTTGCAATGCGGATTACAAAACAGAATCCGCTATTGCCATAACTAGCCTCGTTGAAGTTGGTGAAGTTGACCTTGATCGGGCAATGACTGAATTGGAAGAAATTATCCGACAGCGTTTTTCTAGCAAGCTTAAAGAGATTGAGAACCTTGAGGGAAAGGTACGCCAACTTGGCGAAGATATCGCTTTAACATTCAGTCAAGGTAATGTTAACCGACTCAATCAAGAAGACCATAACAAGTTAGTTGACATTGTTATGGAAAGCTTTTTTTCGGGCGATATAGATATCTTCTATGCGATTTGTAATTGTATCGTTAATTTATGTTTTAAACAGGGTGCAGTAGACGTCTTTGAGCGACTGAGTGGATCAATAAATCGCAACCGAAAAGAAATCGCCCCACTAATATGCCTCCTTTTCTTGCTTCCTCGTGGTAGTCTTCATCGTGGTGGTATTGCAGATATTCTAGGAGAATACAAAATTCCATTATCTTCGAGTCAAATCGAAAAAAAATCCAATAAAATAGAAAATATTAATTTGATTATTTTTTCTATGATTTTTAACAGCAAGTCAGTAAATTCAGTAGCTATTGTCAAAAAGTTTCTAGAGCATATTTATACAAGTTGTAACGTATTTCCTGGTGCCTGGCAGCATTTTCTGGAAGAGCGCTTCTTTGAAATCTTAACCACTTGGGCTAAAGAAGCTTATCCACTTTCTCAATCTCGAGAAGTGATTTTAGATCTGTTCTGTCAGTTGCTGCAAAGTACAGATAAGATACTTCGGGAATATCTTTTTGACTTACTGGTACGGGGTAGTGATTATACTGAACAAGGTGCTGATCTTAAGGATTTTGCAGATAAAGTTTTGAATCGTTCCATGCAAAATGATTTACATTGATTATCATGAGTAAAGCCTATTGTTTACCGTTGACCAAACTGTTGAGCATTCTCAAAGAGAAAATAAAGGCATTCTTGAAAGGCGGTGATCTCAACCCAAAATTCGGGGAGCACCGCTGGGCTAAATGGTGGACGGAAACGATTATTGGCGTGGAGTGATGTGTCGTGGCATCGTCAGAAAAAATAGGTATTTGTACGGGTAGTAGCGAGCGTTGTGAAAAAGCAAAAACGCAGGAAAGACAGACTGTTCCAGCAAGTCAGTTCAAGTGTCCTGAGTGTAGTTTCAATTTGCGTCCGTTGAATGAAAAATCATCATATCCACCGTGGCTCATTGCTGCGCTGATTGCACTGGTTGTGCTGTTCGGCGGCGCCTACCTGGCCTACAGGGCGTTCACCGGTCCAACTGGATTGGCTTGCACGGATGGTGACTTGGCCACTTTCCTGGCTGGTAACCCCTCGCCTGACCAGTTGCTGCAGGCCGCTGCGGTCTGCCGTGATTCGGCCAAAACGGCAGACGCCGCTAAGGGGGTAGCGCAGGCGGCACGGTTATGCCGCAGCGCGGCCGATGCCGGCAAAGCCGAAGGCTTGCTTTGCCTCGGTGAACTGTACGATCCCAAGGATTGGCAACCCGGTCGCACGGGTCAAATGCCCGTCCCCGATATTACTCTCGCCTTCGACAACTACCGCCGCGCCTTACAGTTCGGCAACAGCGTGGCGCAGCAGCGGCTGGCCGAGTTGAAGCCGCTGGTCGAGACCAAGGCGCAGCAGGGTGACGCGCAAGCCCGCCGGCTGCTCGAACAGTGGCCATCGAGGTAGCCATGCGTACCGTTGTTTCAGGGGCGTCCCAGCAAGGATGGCTGCAGGTTGGCAGGAGTTGGTGGTGGGCGGTGGCGGTTCTGACCGTCGTTGTGGTAAGCACGGCCGGCATACTCCATTACCGATCTCTATGGCACGGCGATGAAACGGCGCTCCCGGCTGAGGTCGCGGCGAGTCCGGCCAACGTGCCCGGGCAGACATCGATACCTGTGGCCGGGGCACAGGCACTGCAACCGCTCTCCGTGCCGCAAAGCAAGGAACTGTATCAGCGGATCATCACACTGCCGGGAGCAGCGCTTCACGGTAGCCCAGGTGATATGGACGCGGGCAAGCCGTTACCGGTGTTCTCGATTTTCTACGTGTTCAGTCGCCAGACCGTCGGCGGCAAGGACTGGGTGCAGGTCGGCCGGCTATTGCACGGCCCGACCAACGGTTGGTTGCCGGTCGAGCAGACCGAGGACTGGACCACGATGCTGGTCATGCAGTATGCACCGGTCGGGCAACGCAGTCGTGTCCTCTACTTCGAGCAAAAGAGCGATCTTGCCGATATTGTCCAGGCGGGCGATCCGAAACCGCTGCTTGACCGCCTGAGTCGGGGGGCGGACAGCGGCAAGCAGACCAGTCCGCCCCTCGTTGCGATTGAGCCACCGGTCGAGCGCGGCGTCCCGACCTTCGCCAACAAACCCTACCTGATGCCGATCGGTGGTCATCAGCGGACGAGTTTCCCAGACGGCCAAACCGTTACGCTGATCGAAGTGGCCAGCCTAAACGCCGACCCGCCGGCGCCACCACCCCAGGACCCTCCGCCACCCTTGAAAGTCGGCATTGTGTTTGTTATCGACACGACCATTTCGATGCAACCCTACATCGAGCGGGCACTACAAACTATCGAAGTGGTATACGCCACCCTGCAACAGAACGGGCTACTCGACCGCGCCAGTTTCGGCTTGGTCGGCTACCGCAACAACATGGATCAGGAACCGCAAAAGAGCGGACTCGAATATGTCGTCAAGGTCTATCAGGACCTCGATCCGAAGGCGCCAATCGAAACCATTCTGGGCAACATGCGCACCATGCATGAAGCCAGGGTATCCACCCACCGCTTCCAGGAGGATGCCGTTGCGGGTCTGGACGCAGCCATCGAGATGAATTGGGACTCTTTCAAAGCTCGGCTGATTATTTTCATCACTGATGCCAGCGCGCTCAAGGGCGGCGACCCTAAAGCCAGGGTTCGAGACGTCGATATATTCAATATCCGTGTGCGTGCTCGCGCCAAGGAAATTGCCATCTTTCCTATCCACCTGCTGTCCGATTTGGCGGCCAAGCTCAATGACATCGAAACTGCCCACACCCAATACTGGGAACTGGGCCGCACCGGTGACACCAACACATCCAAGTACATCCCTATCCGTGGTGCTTCGCTCGACGATTTCCAGAACCGGATGCAGCAACTATCCTCGACGCTTACCACCGAGTTACGCTCCTTGGCAGCCGGACGCCCTATAGCACAACCGGAAATCACCGCCGGCAATCCGGCTGCCAACGACCTCGGCAAACTGATTGTCAACGAGTTGTTCAACGCGCAAATGCGCTACATCGGCAAGCTTGAAGGCACGCAGGCGCCGCTTTTCTTCAAGGGCTGGGCGGCGGATAAGGATCTGGTAAGACGAGAACCCAAGCCGTTGCAGGCTCTCGATGTGGCAGTATTCCTGACACGCAATCAGCTCAATGAACTGGCTTCGTCGCTGCAGCACGTGGTCAATCAGATCAAGACGGCCAACATCGACTCGGGGTCGGTATTCTCGCTGTTGCGCAGCCTTGCCGCAGCCACTATGACGGACCCGAACCGCTATCGGGCCAACTTCCGCACCATCGGCGAATCGAACCTGCTGCCTGGTTATTTGGCACTGCTGCCTTACCGCAGTGAAATCCTGGAACTGTCCGAGGAAAAGTGGAAGGGCCTGAGCAAAACCCAGTTCGAGACGTTGACCGACCGCCTGATCTCCAAGCTCCGGGCCTATCAGGATATCTATCAGGACACCACTCACTGGCGCGATTTGGGTGCCGGCGAAGCCGGAGAAGAAGTGTACCCCGTTCTCCTTGAATATCTGCCGTAACCTATGTCCATTCTGTCAATCAGCGACCTGCGGGTAAAAAAGACGGCGCCATCCGGCACCTTCGAACTGCGCATTGATCGGCTCGACCTCGCTGCCGGTGGCCGCATTGCCCTGATCGGTCCCAGCGGCTGTGGTAAGAGCACGCTGCTCGACCTGTTGGCGCTGCTGCTCATCCCCGAACAGGCCGGCAGCTTCCAGTTCACACCACCGGCGGGTTCCGGCATCGATCTTAAACCGCTGCTGGAACGTCAGGATCTCGACCGCCTGGGGGAATTGCGCCGCGTCCACATCGGCTATGTGCTGCAAACCGGCGGACTGCTGCCGTTCGTGTCGGTGCGCCGCAATATCACGCTGCCGCTGTTGCTGCTCGGCCAGCCGGCGCAGGCTGAGGTCGAGCGGGTCGCCGAAGCGCTCGGCCTTGGCGATCACCTCGACAAGAAACCGGCCACCCTTTCGGCCGGCGAGCGGCAACGGGTCGCCATCGCCCGCGCCCTGATCCACCGGCCGGCGCTGGTGCTGGCGGACGAGCCGACCGCCGCCCTGGATCCAGAGCGCGCCGACACGGTCATGCGGCTGTTCCTCGAACTGACGGCGGCAATCGGCAGTACCCTGATCGTCGCCAGTCATGATGTCGAGCGAGTGAGGCGGTTCGGCCTCCAGCCGTTGCGCCACGAGTTTCTGCCGGCTGAGCGGCCACGGTTGACCGTGGCGCGGTTTGCCATGTAGCGGAGCGGCGCGAAATGACTTTCGGACGCGATCTCCTGATGGTGAGTTCCCTGGCCGCCGCCGATTATCGCCACGAGAGCCGGCTGTCGCTCTGTCAAGTCGCCGCTCTGGCAGCGGTACTGACGCCGCTGTTGGTGCTGTTCGGTCTGCGCTACGGTATCGTCACGACCCTGCGCGAGGAACTGCGCCACAACCCGACCACGCTGGAACTGCGCCCGCTGGTCCAAGGCAGCTACGGCCGGTCCTTTTTCGCCGAGTTGGAAAACCATACCGGAACAGCGTTTCTGCTCCCCAACACGCGTTTCTTGGCGGCGACGGTCACGCTGCGCAACCCTGCTGCCAGGTTGGCGGCAGTGGACTCTGAACTGATCCCCACCGCGCCTGGCGACCCCCTGTTGCAACACACCGTGGTCAGCCAGTTGACGACCGCTGAAGTAGTGCTGTCGCAGACGGCGGCAGAGAAGCTGCGGGTCGGTGTGGGCGATGAGCTTGAGGGACGGTTGGGGCGGGTGGTGGCGGATCGTCACGAAACGGTGCACTTCCCGTTGCGGGTCCGGGCCGTCATCCCAGTGGCGCTCTATGCCCGCGACGCGGCGTTCGTCGCCCTGCCGTTGCTGTTGATGGCGGAGGACTACCGCGAGGGTTTCAGTGTGCCCGACTGGCAGGCGGACGGGCGCGACCGCGCGCCGGGCGAACGGCTGTTCGCCGGTTTCCGGCTGTACGCGCGCAGCATTGACGATGTCGGCCCGCTGCGCGACTGGCTGGCAGCGCGCGAGATAGACACCGATACCCGGCTGGCGGAAATCGGTCTGGTACAGCGGCTGGATCGCAGCCTGACCATCCTGTTTCTGATTATCGCCTGCCTGGGCGGTATCGGTTTCTGTCTCAGTCTGGCGATCAGCCTGTGGGGAAATGTCGAGCGCAAGCGTTACGAACTCAGCGTGTTCAGGCTGCTCGGTCTACCTTCAGTTTCGCTCGCCGCCTTTCCCATCGTGCAGGCCGGTCTGACCGGCCTCTTCGGCTCGCTGCTGGCTGGTGTCTGCTACGCGCTGACCTCGCCGACGATCAATGCCCTGTTCGCCGAGGGGCTGAGCGCCAATCAGGTGTTGTGCCGGTTACCGGTCACGGCGTTCCTCTGGGCGGTGGTACTGACGCTGGTGCTGGCGACCGCCGCCGCCGCCGCCGCCGGTTGGCACGCCGCCCGCTTCTCGCCAGCGGAAGGATTGCGATATGAATAGAGTGGCTGTCCTGTTATGGGTCGCGGTCATGGCCGGCGGTCTGGCCGGCAGTTTCGGTGCGACCGTCCCGGCTGGCGCGCAGGAGGTAGAGAAGGCGACAGCCGATCCCTGGTGCCGGCTCGATGATCCGGGGACGAGCGAACAGGAGCGGCGCCGGCTCAAGCTGGGCGCCCGTGAGTTGGCCAGCAAGTTGGTATGTCCGTCACCCGTCAACCCGCAACAGCGCCCGGACGAACTGATCCTGCCGATGCCGTGCGGCCGGGCGATGGTGTTCCGCAAGGTCGCGTTCCCGCTGCGCAGCGTGCTCGATCACCGTAAGGTCTACCTGGGGGTGGTGCCGGAAGGGGAGAGTGACCCTACGGCGCAACCACCTCGCGCCGTCGTGAGCGGTCCGCGCGAAGCGTTTATTGCCGGCAGCCTGAGCATGGCGCCATTGGCCAGTGGCGACCAAGCCGCTCTGCAACGGGGCTACTACATCGGCAAATACGAGGTGACAGCCCTGCAATTTGAGATCTACAAGCACGGCTTGTTGACTGTGGAGGGCATCAATCCAACTCCGTCCAGTCCCGTTTGCCAACCTATCGTGGCGGCAGCGGCGAAAGCCAGTGGCACATTGGTCCTGCCTGCAACGCAGGTAACTTGGTTCGACGCCGTTGATTTTGCCCGCGCTTACACCGAGTGGCTGATCGCCCTCGACCGCGCCAGCATTGCCGCGAAGCACGGCGCGACAGTGCTGCCCTGGGAGGAAGCCTCACCGTCGTTCCTGAGGTTACCCACGGCGGCGGAATGGGAGTATGCGGCGCGCGGTGGTGATGCCGCCGCCGCGACGCAAAGCCAACGCATTCACGATGTGGTGGTTGATGGCGAACGTCGACCGGGAAGGCTGGACGAGGTAGCGTCATTGACCGAACCGCAGTCGCCGCCGCCTGACGGCGCCGAAGTCCACTATATCGGTCGCAAGCTGCCCAACCTGCTTGACCTATATGACATGATCGGTAACGCGGCGGAGATTGTGCTCGATCTGTTTCAGCCACGGCGGCCCGATCAACTGCAAGGGCTAATGGGCAGCTTCATGGTCATGGGCGGGAGCGCTACTGACAGCGGTCCGGCAGTTGGGGTCGGCGCCCGCGCCGAAGTGCCTTTCTTCAAGAAGGATGGACCGGTCCGTTCGCCGACCACCGGTTTCCGCCTGGTAGTCGCGTCACCGTTCCTGGTAAGCAAGCGGTTGCCGGACTGGAACGAGACGCTGGGCAATCCAAATTTGGATGCCGCTATCAACCGCGCCTACAGCATGCTGACCGATACCAACGCGACACCCGGTGGCAACGAGCGTGCTGCCGCCGACCAGCAACTCCAGCGGTTTCAGGACGATCTGCGAAAGCAGACGGAGGATCTCGAGAAGCAGAAGGCGGATACCGGGTCCTGGCGTAAGCTGACTGACCGGTTGCAAGCTGAACTCCAAGCTGTCAGAACGAATCTCGATAGCAGCAATGCCGCGATCAACGAGCGCGAGGCGCAGATTCGGGTTGAACAGTTTCGCTCCATCATTTTGAGTGCATCCAACATCAACGCGGTAGATCGGGGAAATCGTGCATCTGAAATGGCATTTAAACGTGCGAAAAGTGAAGGGACATCTGTCGAGGAACTAAGAATGTACGCTAATATGCGGGAGCAATTGCGTCGCGCCAATGACAGCAACTTTCGATATTATGTCGAAACTGTACGCATGTTGTCCCAGTCTTCATCAGACGATATTAGGTTAACTGCTGAACAGGCTAATCATCAATTTCTGACAGAAAGTGCCAATGTATTCGATAATTTCCATGCGCTTGCCCTGAAGCATATAGAGACTGCCAGACAAACACATGGAAATATTTCTGAAGCAATGAAAAAGACATGGGAGGATGAAATTAAGAAAGCTAGTCGAACAACAGCAAAATCAATCAATATCCACTCAAAAGAAAGACACTAGTTTCGACGCGCTGGACATCTTGAGCATGGACGGTAAAAGCTTATCAAGGCTGATATATACTCATTCAAGATGATAGGTTCAGTCGGCTGGTATCCAACTGTTTGGGTGTTGGCTAATGTGACTCGATCAGTGAACGCTTGTAGAGGAAACCATGAATCGCATCTACGATAAAGTTATCAAATTGGCGGCGCTCGGTGTGGTGCTTCTGACGGTATCTTGTGCAACCACACCTGGTTCATCATCATCATCATCATCACCAAGCAGCACCGCACCCGGAACTATCGTTGTTCCACCACCTGACAGCAGCGATAAGTGCGATGACTACCGGAAACCGTTTCGTCAAGCGGCGGAAGAGCAGCAAAGAAAGCTCGCAGAGTTGGAAAACTCTTGGTGGAAGAAACCGTTGGCTGATGGCGGAAGTTATTTGGCTTGTTTAGCTGCCGGGAAGCCGGACCAACAATGTGTGGATGCCACCAAGGTAGCGGCTGTTAAGTCCACCAACACTGATCCATTGACGGAAATGGATACTGATTCAGCCTCTCTCAGTAAAGAGATTGGGAATGCCGACAAAATGGTTTCACAACTCTATGAATGCCGGGTGAAACATATAAATGAGCTAAGAAATAATTATCGTAAAAAGAAGATAGACCGGGATACGGCGAAAAGTGAACTGGCAAAGGTCGAAGTAAAACTTAAGGAAGACCAGAGTTTGACAAAAACCTTTTTCGACGTGACCGATCAACGGGTCAAATTGCAAACTGAGACAATGGCTGTTGTAGATAGACCTACGGGGGGAACAAGATCAAAATCCTCAAAAGAAGCTAAGCGTATCTCAAGAACTGTTGATAAAAACAAGAAGCTGGCCACCACACTGCGTAATAAAACCCAAAAGAAGCAGGAAAATGCGCAGCGTAGTGTGGATCAATTAAAAATACTCCTTGGATAAATGCGAACATCCTGCCGGTGTAACGAAGAAACGTCTGTAGCAGGCGTGGAGCGAAGGGTCGAAAGAACCACGAAACAGGCTATTCCGAAAACTTTTTGAGAAAAGACGGAAAGTACGCTGGAACGGCAGGATGTTGCAACTACTGCAACCATTCGGACCTGCGGTGGGACGGAACGCCGGTGAATTCTGGCGCGAAGCGCCACCGTGGGGTACGAGGATTCCTTTGAGCGGTTGAGGAGACAGAAGGCGCTGAATGGAATGAGTTGCCATGCAGGAAAAGGTCTTTTCTTGAGTTCTGCGGTGGCACAACACCGCTGAGTTCAATCGCCGGATGCGGAAAACTGCACGTCCGGTGGTGTGGGAGGGGTAACCGGATTTTATCGGCCAGGCGATTGCCGTGCTGCCAGCGGTGGAGACGGTGGCGGTGGTGATCAACGCCCAGGCCGGGATCGAGACGGTCACCCACCGGATGATGGAACGGGCCGCCGAACGGCGCCTGTGTCGGATGATCATTATCAACAAGATCGATGCGGAAAACGTGGATCTGCCGGTGCTGGTGGAACAGATTCGGGAAACCTTCGGCAACGAGTGTCTGCCGGTCAATCTGCTGGCCAACCAGGGCAAGAGTGTCGTGGATTGCTTCTTCAATCCTGCCGGCGAGAGCGACTTTTCCAGCGTCGCCGAGGCCCATACCGCCATCATCGACCAGGTGGTCGAAGTGGACGAGGCACTGATGGAGCTCTATCTGGAACAGGGGCAGGAACTGGAACCCGGCCAGTTGCACAATGCTTTCGAGAAGGCCCTGCGCGAAGGTCATCTGGTGCCCATCTGTTTCGTCTCGGCCCATACCGGCGTGGGGATCAAGGAGTTATTGGATTTCTGCGTGCG
>CAIMUS010000117.1 GCA_903844665.1 uncultured Pseudomonadota bacterium | reverse complement strand
ACCAGTTAGAGGAAGTCACCGAATCGGTGTTTGAACGCCGACCAGCAACGGCCATGAAAATCCATTTACAACCGCAAGAGGCCAAAGCGGTGA
Organism: uncultured Pseudomonadota bacterium; assembly: GCA_903844665.1. Taxonomy (GTDB): domain Bacteria; phylum Pseudomonadota; class Gammaproteobacteria; order Competibacterales; family Competibacteraceae; genus CAIMUS01. Next base: position 19,880 of record CAIMUS010000117.1, on the reverse strand, counting down.
AACGCTTGGCCCAAGCCAAAGGCATTGATCAGGAAGCCTTGATTCGAGGATGGGTGCTCGAAAAGCTACATCAAGAGTAAGCTCTAGGCAGCCATACGCTTTGAGGATTGGCCTTGCCCAACTCGCGCTCAACTGGGATTGGCTCCACCGCTGCGCGGCGTCGCCAGCCCGTTAGGGGGGTTGGGGAAACGGGGTCAGAGAACATTAACGGTTGGATGATGAAGAGGGAAAAGGGGTCAAGGAAAAGGAGGAAAAGAGAGGAAAAAGAGGAAAAGGGGTCAGACACCTTTTCTGCAATAGGAGTAAAGTGTAATAGGGGACAAACCACGATTTTCAATTTTGATTGCCTAACAAGCTCGTTCAGCGGACGCGCAAAAGACGCGCGTCGCTGATGGCTGTCTTTAGCCACTAACAACGACTAGAAGGTTGGGAGCACTCAAGTGTTCGGAGGTCCGTTCTGAAAAAACGACGATGGCCAGAGTGGTGGGATTGGGAACTGGAGTTTACGCCTCACTTGCTCAAACGTATGGAGGATCGTCAATTCAATGAAGTAGACATAAGGACAATGTTGGAACACGCGCGGTCATACCGTCGAAACATTGTAGATGGCCGTTGGGTGATAGAGACGCACCACGAGGAACACCCGTGGGAGGTTATCGTCGAGCCGGATGTGATTGGTAAGCTGCTGGTGGTTATAACCGCCTACCCAGTTTGGGACGATTGATATGAAAGATTTGTATTTGGAAGTTACGTTCCGTCGTGGCCGGCCTATTGCCGCGTACCTGTATCTACCACGTCGGACCGGAGAGAAAAGCTCCCGCACATTAAAAATCGAACCGGGTATGGTGATTGACTTTGGCCCAAGCGGAAACCCTATTGGAATTGAGATTACGGCTCCTACAAAGGTAACTTTGGTAGATCTCAATGGTGTGCTTAGTAAGCTGGGGTTGTCACCCCTGAAAGAAAGTGAACTGGCACCACTGCGGGCTGCGTAAACTCCTAACAAAAGCTTGCAGCGGACGGCGCTGACGCGCCGCCGCTGAAGCTGGCGTTAGGCATTTAACGCCATCGAAGCTACATAAATTAACCCGAGACGTCTGGTGCTATATTTATCTTCATGGAATTTGAATGGGACGAAAGTAAGGCAACAGCGAATCTGTCGAAGCACGGTGTTTCATTTGATGAAACCAAGACCGTTTTCGATGATCCTCTGTATGTAGATTTCTACGATCCGGATCATTCCTATGGCGAGTATCGCTATATTATTCTCGGCGAGTCGTGGCAAAGTCGTTTGTTATTGGTATCGTACACAGAGCGGGGTAATGCCATTCGCTTGATCAGTGCACGAGAAGTAACACGAATGGAGCGAAAAGTCTATGAAGAAAGTTGAAACAGAAATAGAGGATGAACTCCGGCCAGAATATGACTTGAGGAGTTTGCGTGTAAGAAAGGTTGGTCCTGGGCGGAAAGGTTTTGGTGAAATAGTTCGTTTAGAGCCTGATGTTGCAGAAGTGTTTCCAGATGCCGAAGCAGTGAATGAAGCTCTACGATTCTTGATTAGAATTACGAGAGAAAATAAGCCACTGTTCCACGATATTGGCGGCGATGCCTAACTGAACGCTCCAGCCGACCGTGCTACGCCGGCGGCTGAGCTTAGATCGTTAGCCCTTTTTTCGCCCACACGGGTATCCACTTAAGCCGGGACACTTTGCATGCTGACCGCAAAGGTTTTGCTGAGAATGATTGTCATCTATGAACTAGGAGTTTGTTTTCTAAATACTTTTAAAAAGTCAAGTGCGATTGCCCTGTCAGCCGGGCAAACCGTTCTTGCACCCGGCCGCCCTCACCCCTATAATGACGCGCCTTTCCAAACTCCTTGCCTCACCGTTCCGCGGGAGGCTGCTATAACCGTAAGGAGCTGCTATGCGACATTACGAAATCGTGTTTCTGGTGCATCCCGATCAGAGCGAACAAGTATCGGCCATGATCGAGCGCTACCGCGCCATGATCGAAGGCGACGGCGGCAGGATCCATCGCCTGGAGGACTGGGGCCGCCGGCAACTGGCCTATCCCATCAATAAGATCCACAAGGCGCACTATGTATTGATGAATGTCGAGTGCAGCCGCCCGATCCTGGATGAACTGGCCAGCGCCTTCCGCTTTAACGATGCCGTCATCCGTAACCTGATCATCCAGCGCCCAGGACCCGATACCGAGCCCTCACCCCTGGCCAAACCCCGGGACGAACGCGAAGCCCGCGGCGACTTTGAAGAAAGCCCGTTGGAGGAAGATAGCGATAGCGACAGCGAGGGTGAGGAAGAGACCGAGGAAACCCCCGCCTAAGCCATTACCTTCCCATGGCTACGGCGCCGCTGCTGGACAATAGTCTGGTGATTGCCGGCTGGGTGACGGGCTCCAGTCAGACCCGCTACTCGCCTGCCGGTTTTCCTATTACCCGCTTTCTGCTGGAACACCATTCCCGCCAAGTGGAAGTCAGTATGCCGCGGGAGGCGCGCTGCCGGATTCCGGTGCTGGCCTGTGGGGAAACCCTGGCCGGCAACGCCCAGGCGCTGACGCCCGGCACGCTGGTGAGGGTACGCGGCTTTATCTGCCGCGCCGATTATCGCCAGGGCGAAAACCGCCTGGTGGTCCACGCCGAACACATCGAGACCTTGGAACCGCTATGAACCGAGATACTAAAACCACGTCACGCTTCTTTCGTCGCAAAAAATTCTGCCGTTTTACCGCCGAAGGCGTGAAGGAAATCGATTATAAGGATATTGCCACCTTGAAGAACTACGTTACCGAAACCGGCAAGATCGTACCGAGCCGGGTCACCGGCACCCGGGCCCGCTACCAGCGGCAACTGTCCACCGCCATCAAGCGGGCCCGATTTCTGGCGCTGTTGCCGTACTGCGATCACCACTAAGGCAGGCTGGCGGCAACTCCCGCCAACTGTCATGGCAGGTGCTAAGTAATCATGCAGGCTCTAGCCGGTTTCATTTTGCGGGGCCGCTGGCAGGCGGTGATGCTGCTCGCACTGACAGCATTACTACCCGTGCTGAACCTTGGCGGCGCCGCCGCCCTGGCCTTGGTAACCTTGCGCAAGGGTCCACGGGAAGGACTGCTCACCCTGCTGATCTCCACCTGCCTGCTGCTGATCCTGGCCATGGGGCTGTTCGACTCGACCCTGCCGGTCCTCGGCCTGATGGCAACCTTCTGGCTGCCGCTTTGGGTCCTGGCCGGGGTGTTGCGCTATACCATTTCCCTGACTGTGACCCTGCAATCCGCGCTGGCGCTGGCGCTTCTGGTCGTGCTGGGCGGCGCCATCGCCTTGGGGGATGTGACCGGCTGGGGCCGCGAGTTACTCGACAGACTGGTGGATCCGCTGTTGCAGCAGATGCAACTGACGGGCCGGCAACGCAGCGATATCGAGGCCACGCTGGCCACGCTGCTCCTGGGTTTGTGCGTCGGCAATGCGCTGTTGTCCACGCTGCTCAGCCTGCTGCTGGGCCGCTGGTGGCAATCCCTGTTGTTCCATCCCGGTGGCTTCGGTGCGGAGTTTTGCGCGCTGCGGCTGGGCCAATTACCGGCATGGCTGGCGCTGCTCCTGTTCGCCGGCGCCCTGCTCTGGCAATGGCCTTTACTCGCCAACCTGATGCCGCCACTGCTGGTGCTTTATGTCCTTCAGGGCATTGCCGTGGCGCATGGCGTAGTCAACCGGGCAAGACTGGCCCAGGGGTGGCTGGTGGGCTTGTACGTGATGTTGTTACTGTTGCCGCAAACGCTGTTACTGCTGTGCCTGCTGGGTGTCGTGGATGCGTGGGTGGATGTTCGCGCCCGTATCCCCGCCCCGACGGGAACCGTCTAATCACTTTCGATCCTGTTGGAGTCTTCGATGGAAATCATTCTGCTGGAGAAAATCGCCAATCTCGGCAATCTCGGCGACCGGGTGACGGTCAAGCCCGGTTACGGCCGTAATTACCTGATTCCCAAGGGCAAGGCCACCGAGGCCAGCGCCGACAACATCGCCCGCTTCGAAGCCCGCCGGGCCGAGTTGGAGAGCAGGGCGGCGGAATCCCTGTCCGGCGCGCAGACACGTGCCGGGCAACTGGCGGAACTGATCGTGACCCTGGCGGCCAAGGCGGGCAGTGAAGGCCGTCTGTTCGGTTCGGTCGGCGCCGCGGATATTGCCGAAGCCGTGTCGGCGGCCGGCTATGAATTGAGGAAACAAGAGGTCCGGCTGCCCCAGGGTCCGATTCGGCAGATCGGCGAATACGATGTCACTCTGCAGCTTCATGGTGACGTTAAAACCCATATCCGGGTTAACGTCATTGCCGAGTGACCCCCCCCACCGCTTGGCGCCGTGACCGACGCCGGGCTGTCGCTCCTTCCGGTGGCAGGGCTGGCAGGACAACTGCTTGAACTGTCTATTAATTTTCAACCTTTTGATTTTTAAAAAAAATTTAAATAATATTACAAATCAGGCAGTTGCATTTTTTTGTCTGGTTAGGACGTTCAGCCTTCCCTGTATTGGGCTACACTAAACTCGAGCCCGCTCTGGGAAGTCAGCGAACAGCAAGCAGGTGTTTGAGATTTATGCAACCGGTCGCCTCTACCAGCCGCAAGGATTTAGCCACCGAAGCATTAAAAATTCCACCTCACTCGATCGAGGCGGAACAATCCGTGTTGGGCGGTTTAATGCTGGATAACAGCGCCTGGGATCAGGTGGCGGACCGTCTGAGCGAGCATGATTTCTATCGCGCCGATCATCGGCTGATTTTTCAGGCGATTCGTGAACTGGCCGCCAAGGGCTCGCCTTTCGACGTGGTCACCCTGGCCGAATGGCTGGAGCGTCACCATCTCCTGGAGGACGCCGGCGGCTTCGCCTACCTGGGGTTGCTGGCCCGCGATACGCCCAGCGCCGCCAATATTCGCGCCTATGCCGATATCGTGCGGGAGCGCTCGATCCTGCGGCAATTACTCCGGATCAGCGCGGAAATCGCCGATAGCGCCTACAACCCGCGGGGACGGGAAAGCCACATCCTGCTGGACGAGGCGGAGCAAAAGGTATTTGCCATCGCCGAACAGGGCGCGCGGGTGCAGGCGGGCTTCGCCAGCGTCAAGGAGTTGCTGGTAAAGGCGGTGGAACGGGTCGATATGCTGTTTCAGCAAGCCAATCCCATCACCGGCCTGCCCACCGGCTGGCAGGATTTCGATGAAATAACCGCCGGCCTGCAACCGGGGGATCTGGTCATCGTGGCGGGAAGGCCGTCGATGGGGAAGACGACGTTCGCGATGAATATCGCCGAAAACGTGGCTATCCGCTGTCGTAAACCCGTGGCCGTATTCAGCATGGAAATGCCCGCCGAGCATCTGGTGATGCGAATGCTGTCTTCCCTGGGGCGGATCGAACAGCAGCGGATTCGGACCGGCAAGTTGGAAGACGCGGACTGGCCGCGCCTGACCTCGGCGGCCAGCGTATTGAGCGACAAGCCGTTGTTTATCGACGACACTCCCTCCCTCAGCCCGACCGATGTGCGCGCCCGGGTGAGGCGGCTGCAACGTACCTGCGGCGAACCGCTGGGCTTGATTCTGGTCGATTATATTCAACTGATGCAGGTGCCCGGCACTACCGAAAACCGCGCCACCGAAGTCTCGGAAATCTCCCGTTCCTTAAAAGCATTGGCCAAGGAATTACGAGTGCCGGTGGTGGCTTTATCTCAACTCAATCGCAGTCTGGAACAGCGCGGGGATAAAAGGCCCATCATGTCGGATCTGCGAGAATCCGGCTCGATCGAGCAGGACGCCGATTTGATCTGCTTCATTTACCGTGACGAGGTTTACAATCCCGACAGCGCCGCCAAGGGCGTCGCCGAGATCATCATCGGCAAGCAGCGCAACGGCCCCATCGGCAGCGTGCGTCTGACTTTCCAGGGTCGTTACACCCGCTTCGACAGCTATATCTCCGAACAAGCTTACTCCGTGGTAACCCATGAGCAGAGCAGCCAGAGCGCGCATCGACCTGATGGCGCTGCGCCACAACCTGCGGCGGGTCCGCCAGTGCGCCCCCAACAGCCGGGTCATAGCAGTCATCAAGGCTAACGGCTACGGCCATGGCCAGGTCCAGGTCGCACGGGCGCTGACCGAGGCCGATACCTTGGCGGTGGCCTGCATCGAAGAGGCGCTGATTCTGCGTGAAGCCGGCATCGGCAAACCGATCCTGCTGCTGGAAGGGGTTTTCGAAGCCGCTGAACTGCCGCTGTGCAGCCGCTGGAATCTGGCGGTCGCCGTGCACGATCCCGGCCAGGTGGAAATGCTGGAACAGGCCCGCCTGGAGAGACCGCTGACTGTCTGGCTGAAAATCGATACCGGAATGCACCGTCTGGGAATCGCTCCCGAGCAGGCGACGGCAAGCCGGCAACGGCTGCGGGCCTGTCCGGCGGTGGCGACGGTCCACTTGATGAGCCATCTCGCCAAAGCGGATGAGCGGGAAGTCGATTTTACCTGGCGACAACTGCGCCTGTTCGGGGAACTCTGCCGGGTGCTGCCCGGCGAGCGTTCCCTGGCCAATTCCGCCGCCGTACTCGCCTGGCCGCAGACGCATTTCGATTGGGTGCGTCCCGGCCTGATGCTGTATGGCACCTCTCCCTTTGCCGATACCCTGGCGGACGAAGAAGGTCTGCAACCGGTGATGACCCTGATGACCCGCTTGATCTCGGTCAGACGGTTGCAGCAGGGGGAACCGGTGGGTTACGGCGGAACCTGGGTCTGCCCGGAAGAGATGGACGTCGGTGTCGCCGCGATCGGTTATGCCGATGGCTATCCCCGTCATGCCCCTTCCGGCACGCCGGTGCTGGTGAACGGTCGAAGGGCCGGCCTGGCCGGCCGGGTCTCCATGGATATGCTGGGGATCGATCTGCGCGGCCACCCCGAAGCGAAGGTGGGCGACCCGGTGGTATTATGGGGACGGGGCCTGCCGGTCGAAATCATCGCCCAGGCTGCCGCTACCATTCCCTATACGCTGTTATGCGGCGTCACCTCGCGGGTGCGTTTCCAGTACGGCTCGCCCGGAGATGGATACCCAAAAGGCGATCCGCCGGTTGTGGCCAAGAGGTAAAATGTACAGATATGTCCTTTCACAAACAACCATTAGCCGAGGTTTTCGGACACCTTATTACGTAACCGTTTAGCCCCCCCTGCTTGCATATCTGCAAAGGTAGGTATTGCTGCTTTCCCCTCCTTTTCAAGGAGGGGAAAACCCAATATTTCCCCCTATTTGCGCAAGCGGGGAAGAGGGGGTTAAACGGTTACAATGAACCAAATTACCCACGACCGGATTACCTCTCCTCTTCCCGGAAGCGACTTGTCCCACAATTGCTTTTCAAAGGTGGAATTTTGCATAGCTGGAAGAAAAAGAGCGCGGTTGCCCTAAATAGAAGCTTCTTCGATACGCTCCCTCCACTAAAGCGAGTTCCTGCAAAAGATGCTGATATTGCATGGTTTATCTACGATTTGAAATTAGTTCCAGGAAGAGAAGGTGAACAGTCACGATTTACTCTACGGAAAGTAGATGAAGTATTCACAGAATTTGAACCTGCTCTTCTCTCGATCATTACGCCTTTACCTGGGAAAGTAGAAAATTTTATTAATCTTCTACAAGAAAAATTAGACGAACAACTTGAAACTCCACCTGTTACTCAGACCATTGAGAAACCGTTTTAATATGGCCTCGCACCCCCAATCTTCTTTATTCCCGGAACTCATTGATACTGATCAGGCGATACCAAAACCTGTCAATGTTGCATCAGTTCCGCAACGTAGCCCGTTTCGCTATCCTGGAGGGAAAACTTGGTTTGTCCCAACTTTCAGAAAATGGATGGCTAGCCTTCGGCAGAAACCTCGGTTATTGATAGAGCCTTTTGCTGGAGGTGGAATAATCAGTTTAACAGCCTTGTTTGAGAACTTGGTTGACTGTGTTGTCATGGCTGAACTCGATGAGGGGGTTGCAGCTGTATGGCAGAGCGTAGTCAATGGAGACGCCCAATGGCTTGCTGACCAAATCTTAAAATTCAATATGACAAAAGAAGCCGTCCTTGCAAAGATCAATGAGGCTCCCAGAGACATCAAACATCTCGCGTTTCAAGCAATACTGAAAAATAGAACGTTCCACGGTGGCATATTGGCCGAAGGGGCTACTTTCCTGAAGCACGGTGAGAATGGGAAAGGCATTCAATCTCGTTGGTATCCAGCCACCCTGGCCAAAAGATTTATAAATCTGAATCTTGTTGCGAATCGGATAGAGTTTCGTTGTGAAGATGGACTGCAAGTCATGCAAGAATTCTCTCCACAACCAGATTTGATTTACTTCATTGATCCCCCCTACACGGCGGGAGGGAAAAAAGCTGGTAAACGACTGTATAAATATTGCGAGCTTGATCACGAGGAATTGTTTAGAATTTGTGAATCCTTGCAAGGAAGTTTTGTCATCACTTATGACGGCGCAGAAGAAGTCAAGCAAATGGCTAGAAGGAGTGGCTTCGAGATGAAACTGATTACCATGACAACTACTCACCATGCGGCAATGAAAGAGTTGGTGATCGGCAGGAATTTGTCGTGGATGGACGATGCACCTGTAATTGGTGAGAAGGCCGAGAATTATGCTATTACCAAGAAGCGGAAGACAAAAAAATTGCCATGATTCTTTCTTTTCACTTGAAACTAGAGACGCTGCCAGGTAACTCGTAAAGTGAAATATTGAAAGTGGTTCCGCTGAGTAGTTTCGTCTCCTCGTTACATGCGGCGCATTACGCTTCGCTAATTGCGCACTATGGGGGTTGGATCGCTTGGCGTTGGCCACCGGAACGGGTGCGAGAAGAACCGTTGGGGTAACTATTTGCCGGCTTTGCGCGGCCACCCGGAAGCGAAGGTGGGCGACCCGGTGGTATTATGGGGACAGAGCCTACCGGTCGAAATCATCGCCACTACCTCCGCCGACCCTTCCAAAGCGAGCCGGATTTCGGGGTAACGAGCGTGAACTACGACTTTGCGGAACTGTTTGCAAGAGCCGAGGAACCCAGATGACTCTCTATGCCGACCAAGAGCTAGCCGCACTCCTACAAGACCAGGAGTCCCAACTCGTGGAGCGGAAAAGAAGTGGGGCAGACCGCAGTGGCATTCGCAAAAACATCTGTGCCTTTGCTAACGACCTTCCAGGGACTGGCAAACCCGGCGTGATCTTTGTCGGTGTCGAGAACGACGGCGGTTGCGCAGGAATCCAGGTGGATGACGAGCTTCTTCGCACCCTTGCCCAGATACGTTCCGACGGAAACATCCTGCCACTCCCATCCATGACGGTGGAAAAAAAGACAATCCATGAATGCGACGTTGCGGCGATCCAGGTGGAGCCCGCCGCGAATCCGCCGGTGCGGTATCAGGGGCGGGTTTGGGTCAAGGTGGGCCCGACGGTCCAGCAGGCCACCCCCGAAGAGGAGCAGCGTCTGACCGAAAGGCGGCGGTCGGGTTACTCAGCCAGCAGGGCTTGGCGAAAACCGCGCACCGCCTGGGTCTGGCTCTGGCCGCTCATGAACCGGGCGATCAAAGCCGGTTCGAGCTCGGGCAATAACCGGCTTCTGGGGCTGGCAACGTAATCGGCGCCGTGCAGAAGATAAAAACGCAAGGCGTTGTTCTGCCAGACCCACACCTCGGGTACTTCCAGACCGCGATACACCTCCAGTTTGTCTATGCCGCCGGAAGTCCAGACGACCTCGATGGCGATATCCGGCCTCTCCGGCGGCGTCTCCGGAGCTCCGACCATATAACACTCGTCAGGCTCGACGCCGCGTTCCTTTTGTGCCTTCTTCACGGTCCAGGAACCGTAACCTTCCAGTTCGATGCCCATCACCTCGGCATAGGCTTCGAGCAGACGCGCCAGTCTCGTTTTCAGGGATTCATGATTTATCGATGGGGTCATGATCTCCAGTTCGCCTTCCAGGTAGGTTACCCGTAACGCGCCGCTCTCGCCCCGCATGGCCAGCAGCGCCTCATAGTCCTCCCAACTGATGTTGTGAAGCCTGACACGGTGATCTATATGCTCTGTATTGAAATTCGGAGCCAAAGCCGTTGCTTGAGTCATGATGGCAAAACCTGGCAAAGAAAAAAATGGATTCAATACCTGTCTTTATACTACAGAAGTCGGTAAGGGTCAAAACCGCCCTGTCCGGCCCCAGCGATCAGGCCGGCGTGCCAAGACCGAAGCTCAGAAACTCCCTGGCCCGGCTGCAGTTCTTCCTTCCTTTGCCGCCAGTGCGGCACGCGCGCCCCAGCGACTCCCAGAAGCCAGGGCCATGGTGGGGTTCCCGCAAATGAACCAACTCGTGCACGATGACGTAATCCGCCAGCCGCACCGGCAACTGGAGCAGTCGCCAGTTGAAAATTTCGACAAGGTTGTATTCCCATTGGATCGGCTTATTCACGGCTTGCGGTCCGGCATCAGCAGTTATGGGTAAAGGCGCGTCAGTGCCATCCTACGAGTAGTAGGGCGCGTCCTATGCACCAACATCCTGGCTAAACTTAAACCAGGTATGGATAAATATGGATCAGAGCAAAGGCACTGTATTCAGCACTGGCTTGGCATGCTTCTCTAAGAAGGGATATCGCCTCTGGATTACCAGTCTGCTTGAAGAACTCCAGTAAAACGTGCAGTTGCATAAAATACTTACTGCGATGTGCAATCAACTCCTGTCGCCCACGAATGCCATTAAGGTCAAAGATTTCCTCAACTGTTTTGCCACGTCCATCACGGCCATATACCGAGGCCAACTTGGTAACAGGATCCCAGGAGAATTCAAGATGTACGGTTGGATCTGTCACCCCATCTGTTGGATCGAGCAATAGCGGGTTACCGTCTATATCAAGTGGAAATTGATTTCCTTTGTGACCCATGTCATTGCATATATCGCATGAGAGCAGCAATGTTCCATTCAAAAGTTAATTCAGGGTATATGCTTTTAGGATGAAAGTGTTCTATGGATCTATAGGTCACGACTGTAATTTTGCTCTCACAATAAGCACATTTGCCATGAAACATGGTAACGAGAGCATCTTTAACCTGCTTATGTCGATACCTGTTCGCTGCTTCAGATAGTTGATGCTTCGCCGTAGCAGGATCAGCCATCGCTGCCCTCAGGTCAGATAACCAGCGAGCAGCATTGCTTACCAGTACCTTGGGCTTCTTTGTTCTTATTACACGAATCAAGGCAGATTTTTCTCCAGAAAAGCTTCCATCCGTGCCTCTAAACCACCCGGTTCAGGGGGGATACCAATGGGCCGTACCTCTTGTATGAATAACTCAAGTTGCTTGTATTCATCCTTTTCCGATCCAATCAGCTTACCTTTCTTTCTATTAAGCTCATGGTAACGTTTAATTTTTCTATCCGTAGGGGGTGGATAGGTAGACTCAAGGCTGAAGGCCGGGCTTCTGAGCGTGCGATCAGAGTCAGCCGCTAAGTCATGATAAGGGATTTGCTTAGCTTGCAGTTCACCTTCAACCATCTCCAAACGCAGAGTCAACGCATCCTCTCCGCCACCGGCAGCAACCAGGGGGCTATGAGTTGCGACGAAGAATTGCAGATTGGGAAACACCTCCCGCAGCCAACCCGCAATCTCACGCTGCCAAGATGGGTGGAGATGGATATCCAACTCATCGATCAACACAACTCCGGATGCCTGCGTTGGCTCTTCAAGGTCAGGAAACGCTTGCAGCAAGCGCCAAATCAGGTCACCGGCCAGCGCTATTACACTGCGAAAGCCATCAGACAGGCTGATTGTAGGGACTTTCTGACCGTTGACGGTGAAATGGATAAGGCCATCGGCAGTGACTTCAGCAATTTTTACGTCTCCAGGGAGGAGTTTAGTAATGGCGGCTTCTCCTACTCTCCGCATCTGTTGTGCCCTGGTATCGTTTTTATCTTTTGCAAGGCGATAATCCAAATAGACCATCCATCGCTCAAAGGAACTCAGGGCGGTATCTTCATTGAATTGCGTAAAAAAGTTACTGGATCGCTTTGGCTGGTCGAGGCTGGGTATCAGGACTTGGCTGACTCTCGTGAGTCGACGGAAAGGACCATAGCCAACAGCAAACCATCCTTTATTACCGGAGGCGAAGGCATTTGTCCTTAGCCAACTGAGAATGCTTGAAGGTTCCTCAATCAATGCGGGCTCGGTATAGGTTTCTTTGCCAACCTGAACTGCGGTTGTACCAGTGACAAAATAAGAATAAGCAAATGTCTGTCGCCGCTTATTTTCGCCGAAAATACCGGTATCGTTATCCTCTTTATGAAGAACTGCGCTGAGCTTACCCGGTTTTGAGGGATCACGTATCCAGCCGGTTGGACGAGGGAGTAGCTCTTTGGCAGCCTCCGGACCTGCCAGGAGCAAGCCCAATGCTTGCAGTATGGTGCTCTTACCAGTTCCATTTTCGCCCAGTAAAGTAATCCAGTTGTAGGGTTTCGCCCGGTGACGACGAGCAGCCCCAGGATTGCGACTAAAGGTTATCTCTTCTTTCTGGAAGCACTTGATATTATCAAGGGTAATACTTTCAACCCACATCGGATTCCCCTTTTTTGCACTTTCCCCGACAAGTCCGGAGTGGATACTCCGGTTGCAGCACTTTCACGTTTATACCTCTTTTGATCACTTTTTGCCATTTTCGGTAATGTCCCTCAACTGCCTTGATGAGATTCGATTAGCGAATTGGCACTACATATAGGCATCAAGCAGCATTGATACTTCTACATATTGTGTCCAAAATCATCAATTTACCCATCACGGAAACTGAGGGACACCACCGAATGGTTCCAGGATGTCGATAATTATTGCTGGGTCTTTACACCATCCTGGGAGCGCCGGTGTCCCCGCCGGCCTCTGGGAGCGTCGGCGTCCTCGCCGGCCTAGAACCGATAGTGGTAGCCCGGATACAGGCCGAAGGGCGGGAACAGGCAACGTGGCTGTAGCTCAGGATGTAGTATCCCCTTGTTCAGGCTGCTGCCGGACAGCGGCGCCGATCGCTCGCAAGCGGGCCCGCCTGATGGCTTCCCCCAACGCCGCGCCCCGCAGCCCCTGTTCCAGCAGTGACGTAGTCGCTACAGCGGTGGCGGCCTGATAGGCGGTACGAAATCTGGCCGCTTGTGGATAGGGATCATCTTCAAGGCCCAGACGCCCTCTGGCGTCGGCCTCACAGGCCAGCAGGAACTGCTCGAACCGTTGCGGCTTGCGGAAGGCGTCCAGGGCTTGCAATGTCTTCAACAGGGTGCGGGGCCGCAGTTCCAGGGCACGGTGACAATAGGTATGGTAGCGGGCGGTCACCATTCCCAGATCGCGGTACTCATTGGGTACGCGCAGGCGCTGGCACAGCGTTTGCGCCAAGTGACCGCCACGGGCTTCGTGGCCGATATGACGGGGCCAGTCCGCCGGCGGCGTGGCGCCCTTGCCGAGATCGTGCACCAGCACCGCGAACCGTACCGGCGGCTCCGCTCCCAGGCGCGCCGCCTGTTGCAGGGACAGCAGCAGATGCTGACCCGTATCGATTTCCGGATGATACCGGGCTGGTTGCGGCACGCCGAACAAGCGATCGATCTCCGGAAAGATTCTGGCCAGCGCGCCACACTCACGCAACGTTTCGATAAAGCGTTCCGGCCAGGGCTCGCCCAGCGCCCGCACCGTCTCCGCCCAGACCCGTTCCGGCACCAGGGCGTCCACCTCGCCGTCGGCCACCATGGCGCGCATCAGTTCCAGCGTGGCCGGCGCCACCCGGAAACCCAGACCGGCATAGCGGGCCGACAGACGGGCCACCCGCAGGACGCGCACCGGGTCTTCGGCAAAGGCCGGCGAGACATGCCGCAGCCAGCGCTCCTCCAGGTCGCGCCGGCCCTGATAGGGATCGATCAGGCGCCCTTCCGCATCCCGCGCCATGGCGTTGATGGTCAGGTCGCGGCGTTCCAGATCTTGCTGTAAAGTAATCTCGGCTGTGGCATGGACCTGGAAGCCGTGATAGCCGGGGGCGGTCTTGCGTTCGGTCCGGGCCAGAGCGTATTCCTCGTGAGTCACGGGGTGCAGGAATACCGGGAAATCCTTGCCGACCTGGCGGAAGCCCTGGGCCAGCAACTCGCCCGGCGTGGCGCCGACCACGACCCAATCGCGCTCCCGGACCGGCAGACCCAGCAGTTCATCACGTACCGCGCCGCCTACCAGAAAGATTTCCATGGGACCTCGAGTAGGGGCGGTTCGCGAACCGCCCCTACAGACAGATATTATCGAGGCGGTTCGCGAACCGCCCCTACAGACAGATATTATCGAGGCGGTTCGCGAACCGCCCCTACAGACAGATGTTATCGAGGCGGTTCGCGAACCGCCCTGAAATTAGACAAGTTCTGCCATGCACCGAATAAAACCGATGCTCACCCGCCGCCGTCTCTGGTTCGCGCCGCTGCTGCTGTTGCTCGGCTGGCTGCTGTCGGGTTGCGCCGAGCTACGCTATTACGGCCAGGCTGTCGCCGGCCAGTGGCGGCTGTTGCGCCAGCGCCGTCCGGTGGATCGGGTGCTGGCCGATCCCGCCACCCCGGCGGACTTGCAGCAACGCCTGGAAACCGCCCGGCGGCTGCGCGATTTCGCCAGCACGGAACTGGCCCTGCCCGAAAACGGCAGCTATCGCAGCTATGCGGATCTGCACCGCCCCTATGTGGTGCTGAATGTCTTCGCCGCACCGGAGTTTTCCCTGCAATTGCGGGAATGGTGCTTTCCCGTGGTCGGTTGCGTCAATTACCGGGGCTATTTCAACGCCGACGCCGCCAAACTGCTGGCCGATTCCCTGCGCGCCCAGGGCGAGGACGTCTATCTCGGCAGCGTGCCCGCCTATTCCACCCTGGGCTGGTTCGACGATCCCCTGTTGAACACTTTTATCGACTGGCCCACCGGCCGGTTCGCGGAACTGATCTTCCATGAGCTGGCCCATCAGCGGCTGTTTATCGCCGGCGATACCGACTTTAACGAATCCTTCGCCACCTTCGTGGGTCAACTGGGCGCCCGCCGCTGGCTGGAACGTCACGGCACGCCGGAAGAAAGCAAAGCCTACGCCGACTATAACCGCCGCCACGAGGAGTTTCTGGCTCTGCTGCTGGCAAGCCGCCAGCAATTGGAACGGCTCTATGCTTCGTCGGAGAGCGCCGCCGCCAAGCGCGCAGGCAAGCATCGCCTGCTGGCCGAGCTATGCGAGCGCTATCGGGCGCTGAAGCAGAACTGGGGCGGCTATGCCGGCTACGACTCCTGGTTTGCCGACGATCTGAACAATGCCAAACTGGGCGCCGTACACGCCTATACCCGTTTCGTACCGGCCTTCGAGACGCTGTTTGCCCGATCGGGCGGGGATTTCACCGTTTTCTATCAGGCGGCCACGGCGGTCGGCAAGCTCCCGCCCATCAGGCGGGAGGCGTGCTTGCGGGCTTTATTACAGGGTAATGCCTGTGCCGCCGGCGGTTCGATAGCCGGAGCGACAGCGCCCGAACCGCTGGCTAATCGCGACCCGCCTGGCGGCGCATGGCCTCGTAGCGATACGCCCGCGCATCCTGATGATGGAAATGGCGGGACATGATGGCCTCCACGCTATGGGGAACAATGCCCAGGGCGGCCAGACCGTCGGAGCGGCAGACGCTGTCCCGCTGCATGGAATTGTAATTATCCGTCGTGAACGGCTGGCCGGGCAGATGCTCGAAGATGCGCGCCTGTAGCCGGGCCAGACCGTCGGGCAGACCTACGATCAGCCGTTTGCGGCCGATGAGTTGGGCGGTGTACTCCACCAGTTCTTTCAGCGTGTAAACGCGCGGCCCGCACAGTTCATAACTTTTGCCAGAGGTGGATGCGTCTTCCAGGGCCAGCGCGAAGGCGCTGACCACATCACCGATATAGACCGGCGCAAAGCGGGCATCAGGGCAGGCCAGCGGTATGACCGGGCTGAGCTTGAGCAGGGTGGCGAAGCGGTTGAAGAAACTGTCGTCGGGACCGAAAATGACGGACGGACAGAAAGCCGTGGCCTGAATACCTTCGGTCTGCATCACCGCCTGCAAGCCCTGGCCCTTGGTGCGCAGATAAATGCTGGGACCGTTGGGGTCGGCGTTGAGCGCGCTCATATGCAGCAGGCGTGGCGTTCCGGCCTTGCGGCAGGCTTCCGCCACCCGGCGGGGCAGATCCGCATGCAGCGCCTGGAATTCCGCTTCGCTGCCGTTGAGAATCCCGACCAGATTGATCACGGCGTCGCAGCCGGCAAACTGGGCTTCCAGCGCGGCCTGATCGCCGATACCGGCGCCAACCAGAGCTACGGTCGGCAATACCGCCAGTTCCCGGTGGCGCTGCGGGTGGCGCGTCAGGACCTTGAGAGAGTGGCCTTCGTTGGCGAGATGCGTCACCAGATGCCCACCCACAAAACCGGCGCCGCCCAAGATACAAATGGTTTGAACCTTCATCGCTGTGCCTTAATGGTGAACCGTAATGGCTGTCATTTTTGCGTATAGTATATCCCGCTGGCGGCGGAGCGCAGACAATTCCGCTCCCGCCCGCCAGCCTGCAAAAGCTCCCTGATCGGAGGAGAAATTTACCACAACCGGCCTTAGGTTGCCGCTGACTTGTTTTTCTCATTGCAATAAGAAGAAGCGTCACGTGAGCGAACTCCTGTATTCCCTGTTTTTCTATATGGCGCTGGGCGCCGCCACCGGCGTGGTCGCGGGTTTGTTTGGCGTGGGCGGCGGCCTGATCATCGTGCCGACGCTGGCCTGGGTGTTTCACCTGCTGCGGCTGCCGGACCCTCTCATCATGCATCTGGCGCTCGGCACCTCGCTGGCGACGATCATCGTGACGTCGATTTCCTCGGTGCGCGCCCATCATCGGCGCGGCGCGGTGTTATGGCCGGTGTTCTGGCAACTGGCGCCGGGGCTGGTCATCGGCACCTTGCTGGGGAGCAAGCTTGCCGGCCTGTTGCGCGGCGATACCCTGAGGACCATCTTCGGAATCTTCGTGCTGACTGTAGCCGCGCAGATCGGGTTTGGTTTCAAGCCCCCTGCTCACCGGAATTTGCCGGGCGCGAAGGGAATGCTGACGGCGGGCGGCCTGATCGGTCTGGTATCCGCCATCGTCGGGATCGGCGGCGGCTCGATGACGGTGCCGTTTCTGACTTGGTGTAACGAGACCATTCACAAAGCCGTGGCCACTTCCGCCGCCTGTGGCCTGCCGATCGCCGTGGCCGGGGCGGTCGGCTATGTGTTCAACGGTTGGGGACGCCCCGATCTGCCGCCCTGGAGCCTGGGTTATGTCTATGTTCCGGCGCTGGTGGGCATCGGTCTGATCAGCATGCTGTCCGCCCCGTTGGGGGCGAAGCTGGCGCATTCGCTGCCGACGGTGACCTTGAGAAAGGTGTTCGCCGGGTTTTTGGGGATAATAGGGATTAAGATGTTATTGGGTTGAAAATCATGAATTCATGGCCTTACCGTTAGAGTCCAATCCTTACCACCTATCAGTTTGCTTCCAACCCTAGAATCACCGACTGTAGGGCGCATTAGCGGAGCGGAGCGGAGCGTAATGCGCCGTATGAGGGGCAGCAGCATAGCGGCGCAATACGCTACGCTATTGCGCCCTACCAACTGATAGGTGGTAAGGAGCAGCCCTTTAAAGGTGACCTGCAACCTATTGATTTAGGTTACAATTCATTCTAGCATTGGGTCTTGATCAAGTCTACAGAGGAACTCATCCGATGCTAAGCGACATCTTCAAACCGTTTATCGAAGGCAGCCCCCTGTCGGTGATGATGCGGGGACTGGTGGAACGACTGCTCAACCCCGAGCAGATGGATCAGTGGTTCGAGCAGTTCGCGCAGGAACAGTATACCCGTGAGTTGTTATTTTCCACCGTGGTGAGCTTGATGCTGGAGGTGGTGTGTGGCTCCCGCAAGGCGGTCAATGCCGCCTATCAGTGGATCGCGCAAAACGCTCATCACCAGCTTGAAGCTGACACCATGCTTGGTCTGGTTTCTGCGTGCTTTAGCCGCATCCCACTCAAATTGATAAACCGGTTGCGTCATCAGCGCTGTGCCCACGTTCTGGCAGTCGAGAGCTTCAGGGTCACCCATTAGCCGCTCATGTGTCAAGCGCCAAAGTTGTTCCCGGCACGATCTGGTCGGGTCGTGTCTTGTAGCATAGTTGCCATCCTGCCAAGCCGGTTGATACGCGCCCCAGTTCTCGCTTGCACGGTGTCGGTTCCTGCTCGGAGCCGCATCAGTCACCCATCAGCAATTTAAGGCAGCAATTTAAGGGGCCAGGCTCAGATTACTTCTTTTGAAGGGTAGGTTCAGTCTGAATGGTTAACATGGCCTTGCTCAAGCTCGATGCTCATGGTCCTGGCGATAGCTATGATCGTTTGTTTCAACGCAGGCAGGTAGTTTGCCACCACTTCCCAGGTTAAGGCCAGATCGACCCCCAGGTACTGGTGCGCGAGAATATTGCGCATGCCGGCTATTTTGCTCCAAGGTATCTGGTGATCGGTTGCCATGAGTTCATCAATGCCAAAATCTTTAACCGCTTGCCCAATCACTTCAATATTGCGGATCACCGCATCTTGTGTCTTCCTGTCACCGAAGAACTCATTTTTCCCGCCTTGGGTATACGCTTCAACATAACAGATACAGTCGTAGATATACCAGATATAGACCGATCGGTCGCCACTCACAGCGGTCGTGCCTCGGTCAGTATCCTCTCTTTCAGGTAGCGATTCAGCCCCCGCTCGGTGAGTACATCGATCCGTTGACCCAGGAATTGTTCGAAGTCCTGCTGTAAACCCACCAAATCGAGGAGGCTGCGCCCTTCCTGCATATCGACGAGAAAATCCACGTCACTGGTTTCGGTATCCTCACCACGCACTACCGAGCCGAATACGCGCACATTCGTGGCGCCGTGGCGGTGGGCAATCGCCATCAACTGAGGTCGTTGTCGTTGCAACTTTTCAAAGGTGCTCATCGTAAAATCCGCTGTTGCCAATCCGGTTAATCCACTCGATAAAATAAAAAATCGCGTAAATATAACAATTTTATCGCAATGGCCAGTCATCCACTCACCCCTGGCGCCGCAACCTCGTGGCTCACTGCGCCAGGATCCACTTGACCAGGGTCTGGATATCGGCATCGCTGACACGTGGACTGTTGGGCGGCATGGCCACCTGGCCCCAAATGCCGGCGCCGCCTTCCTTCACTTTCCTGATCAGCAGAGTTTCGGCGCCGGGGTCGTCTTTGTATTTGGCGGCCACCGCTTTATAGGCTGGACCTATCAGCTTTTTATCCGGGGCGTGGCAGGTCATGCAACCGCTTGCCTGCGCCAGCTTCTGTTCATCCGCGGCCAGCGCCGGCGCGGCGGCGAGGCAAAGCACAATGACTGTGATAAGTTTTTTATTCATGAGTTATCTCCTGCAGTCGAAGAATTAAGAACAAAACTGCCGTGTTCGGCCAGATGATCGAATTCACCGGGCGACTCGATGCACGTAGCCGGTCGCTGCAACGCTGCCATCTCTACTTTCCCCACGTGGTAAACTGAGTTCCAGTTAATGTTTTCATTGGGGTGTAATTCGGCTCAGAGCCTGTATAAAAACTAACACCATGATAATACTAGCTAATTTCCCCAGAGATACGTCCCCTCCCCCCTTGTGGGGGAGGTGTATGGACCGGAGAGATAGGTAACACCTGTTCGGAGACATAGGTAACACCTGTTCGGAGACATAGGTAACACCTGTTCGGAGACATCGGTAACACTTGTTCGGAGACATCGGTAACACCACAAAACCATCATGACTTT
>CAIMUS010000116.1 GCA_903844665.1 uncultured Pseudomonadota bacterium | reverse complement strand
TCCGTCAGCGTTGCTTTGACGAGATAAATGGGCCAAACTCTACCGGCGTACACAGTGATCAGTCGGGTTTACGACGGCGGATGCACGGATCAAGCTCAAGCGGCTTTACCCGTCACTGCAACGCTGACGTGCTACTAGTAGAGGCTCCAGCAAGCAAACCGACACGGGCACTGATATCCGCCCCGCCGCCGTCGATATCGATGGCGGTTTGCTGAAATGTCTGGAACGGATTGCCGGTCGCGACCGCATTCGGGTTGATCTGGACGGAGATGTTCTGCACTCCGCTGTAGACGATACCGGCGTCGGCGGCGCCGGCCATGGTCAGGGCGGCGGCGGCGGCAGCAGCGTAGCCGGCGATCTCGGCGGCGGACAGGCTATGGGTGGTCTGACCCTTGGCGGTCGTGCTGTATTGCTCGAGTTTTTGTTGCAGGGAAGTCTTTTCAGTCATGGTTTGTTACCTTCGGGTTGGGTTCACTGGTCAAAGCCCGCTGAACGGGCTTATCAAGCGTAGAATAAAGCAATATTTAAGCCGAAAATTTATGTCATTGAATTAAAAAGAATTTATAAATTTATATATAGAAATTATGGTTTAAAAGTGTAAAGAAAGCTGACACTAAAACAGGCCAGAAGCTGGCATTTCTGCCAGGAAATCAATTAAAGCTGAATATTTACAAACACTTATCTTAAGTTACCGAGATGTCGGAAAATTTTACACAATTTTCTTAAGAAACATGGCAAATAGCGCCTGATTTGGCCCTGGGAAGAGAAAAATGATTTTAACAACAAAGACTTGAATAATTTGCCGGCTGGATTTGAAAAGTGTAAAAAAAGCTGACACTTTCCCTGCCTGAACCACAGATTGACGCAGAAGAGGTCTGAACCGCAGATTGACGCTGATTAAGGGATTACACAGATGAAAAGATGGCGTCGATGAATCAGTCTGCGCAATCCAGTCATCAGCGTTAATCTGCGATTCGGACGGATTAGCTAACGCACTTTCACCTGAATCAGTTCCTCACCATTCGGATCGGTCAGATGGACCGCACAGGCAATGCGGTTGTAGTGGTAGGCCGGAATAAGCGAAGCTTGCGGAGCGTTTCCGGCGTTCCTGGGCATGCCGGAAACGGCCGCCGTTGGCGGCCTTATTCCGGCCTACGAATGCCTTCGTATTACCGTGAACATCGCCGTAGAGCGGGATCCGACAAGAGGTTTCAGGTTTTATCTGTCGAAAACCTGCCCAACAGTAAATTGCGGCGCGAAAACCGCCGTGCGGAGGACGTTTCCGCCGGCGCTGCGGCGGTGACCGCCGCGACCGACGGTTGCAGGATGGCATCCATGATGGCCACCGCCGTCGCCCGGGCGCTCTCATGGTCCGGGAACGCTGTCATGGGGGAACACAGGGAACAGGATAAATAAGGACCGATGCCGTCCTCGTGGGAAACGATGAATTCATAGTCTCCTGCCGGCAGGGACCGTATTACCTTGTCTTCAGACCGCCCGAGCGGGACATCCAGCTCGTCGGGAAGCCAAAGCAGGCTCATGAACCAGGGCGCCACCATCACCCCCAGCCAACCGTTCTCCCAGCGCTGGAAAGCGACGGCTTCCACGTGTAGAGCGGGATGGAGAATAGGAAGACCCTGCATGCGGGTCTGCCAGACTTCGGTGAAAAATGCCTCCAGACGGCAAATCCGTTCCGCCTTGGCGGCAGGCTGCTCGGTCATCGCATTCACCTCGCGGCAGGAAACCGCTTTTATTTTAAATTTCCGATAGTTGTGACAGGTAATCTTTGATTCAGATCAATATAAGCGCCTATCCAGCCGCTATTATACGAATTCAAAGCAGCGCTTGAATAAACGTAGGAGCGGGCTCGCTCGCGAAGGGAGCGGTCGGCGGCAACCCCGCGTTCGCGAGCAAGCTCGCTCCTACAGACGCCATGAAGAAGCCAGCGCTGATCGTAACCGTTCAGACCCCTCTCCCCAACCCTCCCCCACAAGGGGGGAGGGAGTTATTGCAAAACAGCTACTTAGCGTATCCCCCCTCCCCTTGTGGGAGGGGGTTAGGGGGAGGGGGGTGAACGCTTACCGCTGATCAGAATTCTTTGTACAGATCGATCGGTTCTGTACAGACCTATTCGCCGGCGGCCCGTACCGTCGGATGGTCTTCCACCAGGTCTCGGAGGTAACATGCAGACTGAGAATACATTCCACGAGGCTTTAGGCCTGTCACGCAGAGATTTCCTTAAGTTCTGTGCCGGAGTCGCCGCCACCCTGGGTCTTCCCGCGGGAGCGGCTTTCGATATCGCCCATGCTGTGACCAATCCGAGGCGACCTCCCGTGATCTGGCTGTCGGCCCAGGAGTGTACCGGTTGTACGGAATCCCTGCTCAGATCCCAGCATCCCGCGCTGGATACCCTTATCCTCGATCTTATCTCCCTGGACTATCACGAGGCGCTGAGCGTGCCCTCGGGACACCTGGCCGAAGAAGCCAAGCATCTGTCCATGGAAGAGAACCAGGGCAAGTATCTGCTGGTGGTCGATGGCTCCATTCCCACCAAGGATGATGGCATCTACTGCAAGGTGGCCAACAAAACCATGATCGAGCATTTGCAAGAGGGCGCCAAGGGCGCCGCCGCCATCGTGGCGATCGGCTCGTGCGCCGCCTGGGGCGGCATCCCGTCCAGCGGCCCCAATCCCACCGATGCCAAACCGGTATCGGCCCTCATCAAGGACAAGCCGATCGTGACCATTCCCGGTTGTCCGCCGAATCCGTATAACTTTCTCAGCACGGTGATTTACTTCGTCACCTTCGGCAAATTGCCAGAACTGGATGAGAAAGGCCGCCCCAAGTTCGCTTATGGCCGGCTGATTCATGAGAACTGCGAGCGGCGCCCTCACTTCGACGCCGGCCGGTTTGCCTCCCAATTCGGCGATGCCGGTCATCGCCAGGGTTGGTGCCTGTACAAACTGGGCTGCAAGGGTCCGGAAACCTACGCCAACTGTCCGGCCATCCTGTTCGACGATGCCGGTTCGGGTAGTTGGCCGGTCGGCACCGGTCATCCCTGCTTCGGCTGTACCGAACAGGGCGTGGGCTTTACCAAGGCTATCCATCAACTGGCCGAGGTCAAGCATGTTACCCCACCTGCCACCTATGCCAGTATTTACGAACCGGAAGGGAAGGGGGCCTCACCCGTGGGCGCGGCCCTGGCCGGCGGCGTGGTAGGTGCAGCCGTCGGCGCCGGCGCCGTGGTGCTGAATATTTTGAGCCGCGCGAAGAAACAGAAACAGGCGGAGGCCGAAGCCAAAGCGGCGCAACAGAAGACCCTGCAGGAGTAAGCTGTGATGAGCCTCGACCGCAGAAACTTCCTCAAGCTGACGGGGGGCGCTGCCGTGCTGGGCGCCGCCGGCACGGCGGAAGCACGCCCCAATAAAGAGCCATCGCCCGATGCCGTCGGGATGCTCTACGATGCCACTATTTGCATCGGCTGCAAGGCCTGCATGGCCGGCTGCAAAGAAGCCAATGACATGCCGATCGACAGCAATCTGGCCGAGCCCGGTCAACCGCCTATCTGGGATACGCCGATCGATATTTCCGATAAGACACTCAATATTATCAAGGTGTATAAACAGGGCAGCGCCGAGGTCAAGGATCGGGAATTCGATGGCTTTTCCTTTATCAAGCGGCACTGCATGCACTGTGTCGATGCGGTCTGTATCTCGGTATGCCCGGTCAACGCCATGCGCAAGAATCCGGTCACCGGCGTTGTCACCTATCATCCGGAGGTTTGTATCGGCTGCCGCTATTGTGCTTTTGCCTGTCCCTATAACGTGCCGGCCTACGAGTTTGAAAAACCGCTGGGGCAGATTCGCAAATGCCAGTTCTGCGATCACCGCCTTAAGCAGGGGCAATTGCCAGGTTGCGTGGAGCACTGTCCCACCGGGGCCAGCCTGTTCGGCACCCGCAAGCAGATTCTGGAAGAGGCCAGACGCCGTCTGTCCATGCGGCCGGGGGAAGAGTACGAATATCCCATGCAGACCGTAGATTCGCCGCACAAGCATGTCGCTACCGTCAAGCAGTACCAGCCGTATATTTACGGTGAAAAGGAAGGCGGCGGAACCCAGGTAATGATGCTGGCGGCAGTGCCTTACGACAAGCTGGGTTTGCCGAACCTGCCGGAGAAATCCGCCGCCAGCCGGTCGGAGACCGTGCAACATACGGTGTACAAAGGCTTCCTGGCGCCGAGTTTGCTGTTACTTTTCCTGCTGTATATCACCAATAAGACGGTGCGACGGGAACAGCATGAAGAAGAACGTAAGCAGCTCGAAGAAGAGTAACCCGGCAGTGAGAGATAACCTATGAGCATACCCCAACCACTCGGCGGTCCCATCTGGACCAAGCCCTTTAAAGTCTTCGCGGTCTTCGCCGCGATCGGTTTAACCCTTATCGCAATCCGTTTTATCTACGGTCTCGGCGCCATCACCAATATGAGCAATGGTTATCCGATGGGGCTGTGGATCGTGTTCGATCTGGTGATAGGCACCGCTTTCGCCTGTGGCGGCTATGCCCTGGCGATCACCGTCTATATCGCCAACCGCTGGGAGTACCACGATTTGGTGAGACCAGCGCTGATGACCAGCGTGTTCGGCTATACCCTGGGGGGTATTGCCGTGTTGTTGGACCTGGGCCGCTACTGGAATGCCTATAACATTTTTCTTCCCTGGCAGGTGAATCCCAATTCCGTCATGCTGGAACTGGCCGTGTGCGTGCTGCTCTATATCGGCGTGCTGTGGCTCGAATTTCTGCCGACCCTGCTGGAGAAAATAGGCTTCAAGAAAGGCCTGCATTTCGTCAATCACCTGCTATTCGTGTTCATCGCTCTGGGGGTGTGGTTGCCGACCATGCACCAATCCTCCATGGGCTCGATGCTGATCGCGCTGGGCGCCAAGGTCTCGCCCTTGTGGCAGACCGATCTGCTGCCTCTGCTGTTTTTGCTTTCCGCCCTGATCATGGGTTTTTCGGTGGTCATTTTCGAAGGCGCACTATCGGCCATGGGCTTCTGGAAACCGATGGAAACGCCGCTGTTCATTCGTCTGGCCAGGATTATCCGCTGGGTATTGGCGGCCTTTCTGATTATCCGACTTAGCGATCTCATCGGTCGCGGCTATCTCGGGCTGGCGTTCAACGGCGACCTGCGGGGCAATATGTTTCTGCTAGAGACCGCGTTGTTCGCTCTTCCCTTGTACATTCTGGCCTCGTACAAGCATAGAGAAAACCGGCAAATGCTGTTCATCGCCGCAAGCAGCATGTTGTTCGCCGGCATCGTTTTGCGCTTCAATGCGTTTCTGGTCGGGTTCTCGCCACGGCCAGGCTATGTCTACTTTCCAGCCGCCACCGAGATCATGGTATCGATCGGGATGATTTCCCTCGAAATTCTGGCGTTCCTGTACTTTGTGAAGCGGTTCCCGGTGTTGAGCTTCGGCGAACACCAGACCAAGACAGCACAATAACGACATTCAATGATTTCCTGGAGGTAGCATCGTGGGTACAAGAATCACTGTCGATCCAGTCACCAGAATCGAGGGGCATCTGCGCATCGATTGCGAAGTCGACGGCGGAAAAATCACCAATGCCTGGTCATCGGGCCAGATGTGGCGGGGCATCGAGCAAATCGTACTAGGCCGCGACCCGCGCGACGCCTGGATATTTGCCCAGCGCATTTGCGGCGTCTGCACCACGGTGCATGCCGTCGCCTCGGTCAGGGCCGTGGAGAACGCGCTGCAACTGGAAGTGCCGCTCAATGCCCAGTACATCCGTAATATGATCGTCGGCGCCCATTGCGTCCACGATCATATCGTCCATTTCTATCACCTGTCGGCGCTGGACTGGGTCGATGTGGTGTCCGCACTGAAAGCCGATCCTGTCAAAGCGTCGCAGGTCGCGGAGAGCCTGTCGGACTGGCCGCTCAACAGCGCGCCGGTGCTGAAGGGCGTTCAAGCCAAATTGAACGCGCTGGTGCAGTCCGGACAGTTGGGAATCTTCGCCAACGGCTATTGGGGCCATCCGGCGATGAAACTGCCGCCGGAGGTGAATCTGATCGCCGCGGCGCATTATCTACAGGCGCTGGACTATCAGCGACGCATCAACCGGGTGGTCGCCGTCCTGGGCAGCAAGACGCCACATATCCAGAATCTGGCGGTGGGCGGCGTGGCCAATCCGATCAATCTGGACAGCCAGTCCACCCTGACGCTGGAGCGGCTGCTTTACGTCAAGTCGCTGATCGACCAGGTGGGCGACTTTATCAAGCAGGTCTATCTGGTCGATATCGCGATCGTGGGCGCGAATTACGCCGACTGGACGAAGTATGGCAAGGGGGTGACCAATTACCTCTCGGTGCCGGAGATGCCGTTGGATACCAAAGGCGCCCAATTCGCGCTGCCGGGCGGTTATATCGCGGGCGGGGATATCGGCACGTTCAAGGCGATCACCAGCTTTAACGACGAGTTCTTCAAGAAGGGCGTCAAGGAAAGCAGCAAGCATGCCTGGTACAAGGGGAGCGATCCCTTGCACCCCTTCGAAGGGGAAACCGTGCCGCATTACACCGAGTTCGAGGACAACGGCAAGTACTCCTGGGTCAAGGCGCCGACCTTCAATGACAAGCGGGCACAGGTCGGACCGCTGGCCAATGTATTGGCGATGGTCGCCGCCGGTCATGAGCCCACCCAGCGGTATTTGAATCTGGTGATAGAACGGGTCAGCACCCTGGCGGGTGCGCCGCTGCCGCTGGAGGCGCTGCATTCCACTATCGGGCGGCATGCCGCCCGGGCGGTGCGCTGCGGGGTCATGTATGAAACCCTCCAAGACCAGTGGAAGGGGTTGATGGAGAACATCGCCAAGGGCGATACCGATACCTTCAATCCGCCGAAGTTCCCCAAGGGCGAGATCCAGGGTGTCGGCTACCACGAGGCGCCACGTGGCACGCTGTCGCACTGGGTGGTGATCGAAAACGGCAAAATCAAGAACTATCAGGCGGTCGTGCCTTCGACCTGGAACGCCGGCCCCCGCGATGCGCATGACGAATTGGGTCCTTACGAGGCCTCGCTGCTCGACAATCCGGTGGCCGATCCCAACCGGCCGTTGGAAGTGATTCGCACCATCCATTCTTTCGATCCCTGTCTGGCTTGCGCCATTCATCTGGCGGATACCGGGCGCCGGGAGATTATCCGGGTCAAAGCGCTGTAGCCGCGAGAGGAGGGGAGGGTATGCAGGTATTGGTACTGGGTATCGGCAACATCCTGCTCCAGGATGAAGGGATAGGGGTGCACGTGGTGCGGGAGTTGCAACGCCGGTACCAGATACCTGCGGAGGTGGAGATTCTGGATGGCGGTACGGCGGGCATGAGCCTGTTCGAGGATCTGATGGACAAGGACTATGTAATCATCGTCGATGCGGTGCACACCGGTGAACCACCGGGCACGGTGGTGCGGCTGGCCGACGAGGCGGTGCCCGTGTTTTTGCAGCAGCGGATTTCGCCGCATCAACTGGGGCTTTCGGAAGTGCTCGCCGCCTTGGTGCTGGCCGATAAAAAGCCATCCCATCTGGTGCTCATCGGGATCGTGCCGGAAGCGATGGAGTTGTCTTTGGAACTGACCGCCATGCTGGAACCGAAGGTGGATTTGTTAGTCCAGCAAGTGGTAGCGGAACTGGCCGCTATCGGCGTGCAGTTGTTACCCAAAGGGTCGGAAATGCCGACGCTGCACCCGTGTAGTCCACCGGCGGAGGAATACCGATGACCATGTCGTTAACGACAGATAACGGTAGCGTTGGTTTCGAAGCGCTGGATAGTGAACATGAGGTGCAGATTGAATTGATCAACGCCCTCCGGCAAGCCGTGGAACAGGGACAGAAGGGGGCGCTAATCGATGAAATTCTGGATCAACTGATTGCCTATACCAATGCGCACTTCATGTCCGAGCAGTTATTGATGCGGCTGTACGCCTATCCCTTTTACGAGTCCCATACCCAGGAGCACGATCATCTGATCGAGCAGGTGCAGAGCTTGCAGGAACGCTGCCGCGCCGGCGATATAGCGATGACCTTGCAAACCGGCAGCGCGCTTAGGGAATGGCTGCTCGACCATATCAAAGGATTGGATTACAGTTTGGGAAGTTATTTGAACAAACAGGACTCGTTTTTACCACCAATCCAAACTTGACCCACCAGAAACCGGTGCTGTCGCTGAAGAACCGCAAAGCCACGCCGTGAACTGTTTCCTATGATAGGACGTGAGACTGACTTTGGGGTTATCCTATCGGCACCACAGGCAAGAAGAAGGATGACCCGCCCGCAGTGGGTGCCGGCTTACAATCGGGATCGACCCGGACTCGCAGGGACGGGAGCGCCGAATAGCACTGCCACGGAACGACAGGGCGTGGGGCCGATAGGTTGCCGGAGGTCCTGCGTCCACCCTGCCGCGCCGCCCGCTGTGCGCCACCGACCGAGAGGAGAACCCCATGAAGCAGAAAGACTACTGGACTGATACGCTTCGCCGCAAAGAGAAAGCCGACGAGGATCGCCATTTTGCCGAGCAGGATCGGAAGCTGATCGAGAAACTCCATCACCAGCACCAGCCACCTCAGGAAGCCGAACCACGCAAGACAACCGCCGAGGTCCCGGCTGACAAGGCGCCGCCAGAATCAGCTTCCAGAGATGGCCAGTCTGACACCAAGCCGGTTTCAAGATACCCGTTAAAGTAGTGCACTGTACCTCAGCCACCTGCCTAAAAGTAATAAGATGCCATCCAATTTTTATCAACCCCTCATTGACCTCGTGATCCATTGGGCGCTTTGGCTGATCCCCGTGATGCTGACGATCACGACCCTGAAGTGGTTGTTCTCGGCCCGGCTCAAGGGCGCCGCCGGCGAGCGTGCGGTCGGCAGGGTGCTCAACCGGTTGGGCGAGGCGGCACTGCACGACATTATCCTCCCCGATGGCCGAGGTGGCCTTACTCAGATCGATCATCTGGTGCTGACTCAAGCGGGCCTGCTGGTGGTCGAAACCAAGAATTACGCCGGCCAGGTGCTTGGGCAGCCCCAGGACAAGAAGTGGACCCAACGGCTGGGCAAGCAGAGTTTCACCTTCCAGAACCCGCTACGGCAGAATTATCTGCACATACAGGCGCTGAAAGCCTTGGTTCCCAACGTGCCGATTCAGGGACGAGTGGTGTTTACCAATACCGCCCGGTTCCCCAAAGGCGTTCCCGAAGGCGTTTCCTCCTTGAGCACGCTGAAGGTCGATCTCAAGACCTGGCTCAGGGAGCGCGCGGACACTTCGGAGTTGCAGGGCGCTTGGGCCAGGATTAAAGCATCGGCGCGCACCGATAGGGAAGCCCGTAAGTCGCATCTGGCCGCGCTGCACGCCAAACATGGCCGGGATTGGCGTCGGCCTGTAGCGTTGGGTCTGTTGGCTGTTTCCGGTATCTGGATCGCGGTCCTGCTGGTTATGGGCGGCCAGAAAACCGGTCTGGGCATCTTCGACACTCACGCCGGACAGGAAAGCAGGGAGCATCACGTGGCTCGTCCTGTGCGTTAACCAGCCCACCGTCACCTCACATCCGGTTGGAAAATAGCGGAGGCGTGGTAAATCAGACACGCTCCAGTTCCCGTTGCAAGCTGTCCAGATCGACTTCGAACACGTCGATCTGCTCGGCAGCCAGGGCGGCAAGAAAATCAGCGCGGTCCAGACCCGCAATCAACGCGGCTTTTTCCTGCGAGATCTTACCTTGCGCATACCAATGGATGGCCGCCGCCAAGCGCATCTGTTGAGCGAATTCGGGCGGCGAGCGCCTTAGCGCTGAAAACACCTCGTCCGGTAACTCAATCGCCACCGTCGTCATGATTTATCTCCAAGTACCTGAAAAGAGCTTTCATGGCTTCCGTCGGTTCCAGCGGCTGCTCTAGCCGGGTCAGGAAGGCTTCACCGGAGGCTCGCGATAGGCGAAGATGCGGCGGAATAATAATAATAATAATAATATCCGTTGGCGATTCCCTGAGCGCCTGTAAATGATGCAGCAGGGCGGCTTCCATCAGTGCCCCCTTTTTGATGCCCTGGGCTCGTAAATAGTGTTCCACCAGCCGTTTAGTCTCCGGTGAGATGGTGGCGGAAATATGTGTCTGTTCAGCGTGCATGCAGAAGGACTCACATGTTTATCGGCGTGGATTATAGCTTCTTTCAGGTGTGGGATTACTTGTAATGACAACATCATTGCTCTAGGATAGGATTTTTTAAGATAGGATACACCGTCATGACCGCATCACCTGAACGACCATCCCGGCGCGAGACACTGAACATCCGCATTCGGCCAGAGGAGCGGGGGTTGATCGACCGTGCCGCTCAGGTGCGGGGCAAGAACCGGACGGATTTTATCCTCGATGCGGCGCGCCGGGCAGCCGAAGAGGCACTGCTCGACCGTGCGATCATGTCGGTCAGTCCCGAAGCCTATGCCGACTTTCTGGCCAGGCTCGAGGCGCCGCCACAGCCGAATGAGCGGCTCCGGCGCACCATGCAAACGCTGCCCCCCTGGGATGATAAAGGCTGATGCTGTCGGCCCCCACGCTGCTGGCCGCGCAGCACCGGATCGACGATTTCGATTCTGGCGTGTCATCCCCGGATGACTGGCTGAAACGCCGCGCCGCGATGAACCAGGTCAGCGGTGCTTCGCGGACCTTCGTTGTGTGCGAAGGGAATGCGGTCGTCGGCTATTATGCCCTGGCGTCCAGCGCGATTAGCGTCGAGGCCGCGCCAGGTCGGTTCCGGCGCAACATGCCGGACCCGATCCCGGTTGTCATGCTTGCCCGCTTGGCGGTCGCCCGTTCCTACCACGGCCAGGGTCTTGGTCGCGCCCTCTTCCAAGATGCCGCCCGCCGCGTCATCCAGGCGGCCGACGCCATCGGCATTCGCGGCATGATTGTTCATGCGCTCTCGGATGAAGCCAAAGCCTTTTATCTGCGCCTTGGCCTCGATCCGTCCCCGCTTGAACCCATGACACTGATGGTCACGCTCGCCGATCTGAGAGCCAGCATCGTCACGGCCGATCTACAGTGAGAACTCCCAACGGAATGAAGCAGCCAGCATAGTCTGGATGGAGCGAAGCTTGCGGAGCGCAATCCAGGTTCACGCCCCCGGTTGTATACGGCGCAATACGGCTAACGCTATTGCGCTCTACGCGGGCTGGGCCGGCAGATCGGCGGCTGGGACTGGTTCGCCTTGCAACTGGATGACGGCCGGGAGCTCATGTTTTACCGGCTCCACCGTAAGGATGGAGCGACGACGGCGGCCCAGGTGGAGGCTCTGCTGCTCCGGACAATTTAATTGCAGCTGGCCAAGCGAGAAAATCCAGATTTAATGAACGCATGAACGCATTCAGCAAGGCAAGTCGATAGCATTGCAATCATCGAAGATTTTGAGGAGATCCACCGACAATGGCCAATTTGGTAGTGCGCAATCTGGGTGACGAAATCGTCCAGGCGCTTAAAGAGCGCGCCGCCCGCAATCAGCGCAGTGCCGAAGCGGAGCATCGCGCCATTCTGGAGCACGTCTTGTTGCGACCAAGGCGCAAGAGCTTTGCACAGGTGCTCGCATCCATGCCGGACGTGGGGCGCGATGATGACTTCGAGCGTGTGGACGACGAGGAAGCCATGATGGTTCCCACCACCAGCGGTGGAGCGTTCGCCCGGGACACCGGCCTGACCGTGCCGATCACGGGCCACGATACGACCGGCGTGGCCGTCTGCAACCAGATACGGTCATTCGACATTGAGGCAAGAGAGCGCGCTGGCAGCGCCCGCTACGTCGAAACGCTAGATGTGGCGACCACCGCGGAAATTATCAGTCGCGTCATCAGCGTAATTGACCCGGCTGGCTAGGCTGGTGATCGACAACGGTTGAACCCGACTTTTCGTTCCATTACTGCCGCTGCTCCGCCAGTTGTCTCAGAATTAAACCGTAGAAGGCATCGCCCTCCCGGCTCAGGTAGCGCCAGCCGAGATGGCTGCCGCAGTCCATGCACACGGCGATCTGCCAGCTATAGCCGGGAAACCAGGTCCATTCCTCTGTCGCCTCGCCCAACTGGCCGCAGCCGGGGGCGGTGGCGAAACAGCCTATCTTGAAAACTAGACCATGCGGATTATGAAACGTATGCGTGTGGGCGCCACCGACAGGCAGACGCTGGTCCTGGCGGGTAATCAGCCGGCCGCAGGCGGCACAGTACAGCCGGCCGTCCTCATCCTGTTCACGCTGATCTTCCTCATCCTGCTGCTGGCGGAGTTGACGTTCGATGTGTTGCCAGCTCAGGCTGTCGAAGCGCACCAGATCGGCTGTAGTTTCCATCGCTCGCCTCGTCATTTTGTAGGAGCGGCGCCCCGCCGCGATAGGTATGTATCGCGGCGGGGCGCCGCTCCTATAGTTCAATCAAATAGGGCAGGGGAGCTATTTTCTCTGAAACCGCTCCCGCATTTCACGCTTAAGCGTCTTGCCGGCGACATTGCGGGGAAAACTGTCCATGATAACGACTTCGCTGACACGTTGGAATTTGGCGTCGACATGCGCATTGATCCATTCCCTGAGTTCTTCGGGCGGCGCCGTCTGGCCGGCGCACAGGGTGACGGCGGCAACAGGGGTTTCACCCCACTTCTCATCGGCAACGCCGAACACCGCCACTTCATTGACGGCCGGATGGCGGACGATGATCTCTTCGATATCTTTGGGATAGACATTGACGCCACCGGTGATGATCATATCCTTGATCCGATCCACCAGAAACAGGTAACCTTCCTCGTCCACATAACCGGCATCGCCGGTGTGCAGCCAACCATCGATAATCGCATTGGCGGTCAAGTCCTGACGCTTGTAATAGCCTGGCGTCAGGAGTGGCCCCCGGCCACAGATCTCGCCAACTCCCCCAGGAGCGCATTCCTGGCCGTTGTCACCGATAATGCGCATCTCGAAAAAGGGGGGTGGCACGCCGACCGAGCCGACTTTACGCACCGCCTCGTATTTGTCCAGAATAGTGACAAAACCTTCGGTAAGGCCGTACAGTTCGTAAAACCGGCCCGGCAGCAAGTCATTGATACGGCGCTTGTATTCCAAATGCAGGGGAGCGCCGACGCTGTGCAGCATTTCCAGGGATTGCAGCGCCTTGGGATCGAAGTTCGGGCTGTTGAGAATGGCGATGATCTGTGAAGGCACCATGATCACATGGGTGACCTTCTCCTGGGCGATCGCCGCGATCATCGCCTCGGCGTCGAAAGATTGATGCAGAATATAGGTGCAGCCCAGGTACATCCAGGGCATCAAATCCAGCATGGCGCCGTTGAAGACGATGGCGCCGGCATGCAGCACCACGCTTTCGGGGGTCATCCGCCAGGCGGAAGCAAACAGGGTACAGTACATGGCGCGGACATAATGGGTATGGACGATACCCTTGGGAGCGCCGGTCGTGCCGCTGGAGTACATGATATTGTACTCGTCGGCGTCGGTGAGACCGGCGTCCGGTGGTTCGTCCGCGCTGGCGCCAGCGGTAAATTCGGTGTAATTCTGGAAACCGGGGCGCGCTTCGTCACCGACCAGCACGAATTGCCTGATGGCGGCCAGGTCTCCGCGGATCCGGTCCAGCATGGCAGCGGCGGTGGTATCCGCCAGCACGATGACGCTATCGGCATCCCGCAGCAGAGTGGCCAGACCGCTGTCCTGAAGCAGGGTACTGCAGGGTACGATGACGATGCCGGTTTTGGCGGCGGCCCAGTAGGCAGTCATCAGTTCCAGACAGTTGGGCAGTACGGTGGCCATTTTTTCGCCCTTGCGAATACCGCTGGCCAGCAACGCATTGGCCAACTGGTTGACGCGGGCATCGAATTCCCGATAAGTCAGCCGTTGTTCGCTCACTATCAAGGCTGGATAGTCGGGCCGGTAACGGGCATGCCGTGGCAACAAGGCGCCGATATTCATGGCAATCTCCTAAGGGATACTTGTATTGATCGACCGAAGTTAATTATATTCGTTTAGTCTGT
Organism: uncultured Pseudomonadota bacterium; assembly: GCA_903844665.1. Classification (GTDB taxonomy): domain Bacteria; phylum Pseudomonadota; class Gammaproteobacteria; order Competibacterales; family Competibacteraceae; genus CAIMUS01. The sequence continues at coordinate 10,199 of CAIMUS010000116.1, read as the reverse complement.
CGCGTTCATGCCGCCTCGGTAAGAATGATTCTCTTCATTGTCTAAATAAAGTTACTGCAAACCGGATAATTCCAGCCCACCCGTTAACTTTCATAATTTTTACCTACGGGATAACACATTGTTCCTGTCGAGGTAACGAGAGCCTTTATCGCTAAAGTGGATAAACTATCGATGCACCAATCCCCGGCTGTCAGGTTGATCGATGAAGGGGTGTTTCGGGACCTTATCGCCCGGCGCGCCCGGCCGATATTCAGAATAATCAGCTATTTATTGAAGCATAAACCGTTCAGAACGGTGTTGACCCGACCCTTGCTGGGGGATCTGTTATCGCAGTCGGCGCAGTTGGAAGAACTGTTGGACGCTTACGGCGCGCGCAATAACCGCCGCTGGCGCCGGTTCCGGGCGCTGACGGCCGCCGTCAAACTGTTTGCCAGCGTCAGCTATAAATTGTTGCATATTCAGTACGTGCTACCTTCTTATCGGCTGCTGAGGATCGACGGGGACTTCGTTGCGGCGACCCAACAGGCGATCGCTTTTAGCAGCGGCGTGCTGGAAGCGGCTGCCCTGGGCCTGTTGGAGCAGGCGACCCGGGTGGACGTCACCGTACCGGTAGCGGAGTTGCAGGCTATCGATTACAGCGAACAACTCCCCAACGGCTGCCTGGCGTACGATCGCGACGAGCGCCAGGTCGATAACGCGGCGGCGATCGTCACCCATCTGGCTACCGCCTTTCTCAATCTGGCTGCCGAAAGCGAACTGTTACATACGGTCGCGCAAAGCCAGCCCGCGGACTACGCCGCCCGTTTCCCCGATCCGGTCAGCGAGGAAAACCTGCGTTATCTTAAGTATCGCTTTCATAATCTTCAATCGCTGTATGACACCTATGTCTCCGAGACCGTCGTCGAGCACCTGGATGCGGACCTGCCGGTACTGCGAGGTCATGTCAGCGTGATCTATCATCTGCTGGAGATAGCGACCGAACTGGCCCATTACTACGAGCGTCATGTCAACCCGCAAACCGGTGATTCGGATTTACGCAATCGGCCCGTAGTCACCCCGGATGAGTTGCTGCTGACCTTGATGGGTTACGCCATCACCTATTCCAGCCTTTTTTTAAGCTGTGGGCAGCGCTTATGCCAGGGAATGCTCAAGCGCTACGCCGAGGTCGGGGTGATCGAGGTGCCGGTGCCGCACTATCGAGGGTTTCACGTGCGTCCCGCCACTCTGGTCGCCAAGATCGTCCTACATTATGGCAGCGAGGTTCACATGGAGTTGGATGGGGCGCTGTACGATGCCGGTTCTCCCCTGGACCTGTTCCGCGCCAACGAGAAGATCAATGCCCGAAAGAGACGCTGGCTGGCCACGGAAATCGCCCAATCGCCGCTGCTGAAACAGGCCGTGAGCAAAGACCGGATCGACGAGGCGGTGCTGCACATCATCCTTAGACTGGCCGAGCAGGGTAAGCTGGTTATCTATGAGCAACCCCTGCAATTGGCTTCGGAACTGGCCCCGCAGGAAGGCGGCTTGCTGGAGCAGGTTACCGCTGAAATCGCCCGGTTACAGGCAACCGGTCAGATCGATATCAGCTCCGGTCTGACGATCAGCTTTATCGGCGACAAACGGGTACTGGCCGATATCGCGCTCCTGGCCAGCCATGGTTATGGTGAAGACAGTTACGGCAATAACATCCCCCTGCCCAGAGAGTTGGCCTACCTGCGACGGTAGCCGTCCGGTCGATCCAAGCCGGCAGGCTCAACCGGAGCGCTGATAGGCGCCTATCAATTCAGCCTTGGCCAGGATATGACCGGACATGGCTTTTTCCAGCGCTGCCTTGGTCGGTTTGCCAAGGTCCGGCAACAGGGTATCGAGGGCATAGAGTTTATGGAAATAGCGATGGCGGCCAATAGGCGGGCAGGGGCCGCCATAACCGGTCCGTCCCCAGTCGTTCAGACCCTCGCCGGTTCCCGCCGGCAACGCCGCGCTGGCTACCGCTTCAGGCAGGCCGGCGGCAGTGGGCGGAAGATTATAAAGCACCCAATGCACCCAGGTCATGCGGGGCGCCCTGGGATCGGGCGCATCAGGGTCATCGACGATCAACACCAGGCTCTTGGTTCCCGCGGGAAGATCGGACCAGTTCAGTTCGGGCGATACATCGGCGCCATCACAGGTAAAACGCGCCGGGATGGCGGCGTTAGGCTGGAAAGCGGGGGAGGTAAGGTTCATAGCCGCTCCTTTCTATAAGGTAGAACAGAGATAGACGAATCGATGGTTGCGGTCGAGTTTCCGGAATTGTAATGACTCAATCACCCAGTAACAAATCTTTGGCCCGGTTCACCCGAGCCGCCAGTTCATCGGAACCGCCATGGTCGGGATGGACCCGCTGCATCAGGCGGCGGTGAGCCGCCTTGATCGCTTCCCGGGATGCGCCGGGCTGCAAACCCAGGACTTTGTAGGCTTCCTCGCGCTCCATGGCCACACGAGCAGGCCGGGGAATCTCATCCGGTCGAACCGGTACCTGCGCATGCCAGTACCGAAACAGCATGGGCAGTAAGACCAACCCGACGGGTAGCAACACAGTCGCTCCGCCGCGGGCGAGTAAAAACAGTACCCCCAGGATGGCGGCAGCCATGGCAAGCCAGCGCAGTATCTGGCCGGTCTCCAGTTGCGGCAGCCGCCGAATCAGCCAGAACAGCGCCAGCAGTAAACCGCCAATGAGTAATAAACGGATCGACATGTTTCATCTTATTGGGGACAGACCTGGAGTCATGGTAGCAGAGAAGGGCCGATCCTCGAAGTGATGCTGTCACAATAACTTCGTATAATATATATTATGTTAAATTGTAGAGGGAGTAGAAGCGAGCTGGCTCGCGAATTCGGCCAGACTACCACCAAACGTTCGCTTTGCGAGCCAGCTCGCTCCTACAACTGAAACATGATGACCGCGCCTCAGGAAGCTTCAGACTTGCGCCAGTTCCTGGTAAAAATCCAGAGTCTGCCGGGCGATACTGGTCCAACTGAAGTATTGTTCCACCCGCTGGCGGGAGGCGGCGCCCAGCGCCCGCATTTTAGCCGGATCGTCCAAAATGATATTGACATGGGCGGCCAGGTCACGCGCGAATCGATCCGAATCTCTGGGTTCAAAATCGCTGGCGCTGATGGGCGTAAAAGGCACCAGATAGCCGGTTTGATTGTTCACGATAATCTCCGGGATGCCGCCGACTGCGGAAGCCACCACCGGCGTGTCACACGCCATCGCCTCCAGATTGATAATTCCGAAGGGCTCGTACACGGATGGACAGACGAATACTGCCGCCTGGCTGTAAAAAGCAATCAACTCTTCCTTGGGAAGAATCTTGGAGATCCAGATAATGTCGTTCTCACTCTCCGTTCGTGCCTGCTCGACCTTATCCGCCATTTCCTGGCCGATCGCGTCGGTATCCGGCGCACCGGCACAGAGCACAACCTGGGTATCGGGACGGATATATTTGATGGCGTTGACCAGGTGAATAATCCCCTTCTGGCGGGTTATCCGGCCGACGAAGAGAACGAACGGCTTATCGGGATTTACCTTGTAAGCGGCCAGCACTGCGGGATTCGGTGAATATTTGTATTCATTCTGATCGACGCCGTTGTAGATGACGCGAATGTTTGCCAAAGGAACCCCATAAAGATGATGGACGTCCTCCCTCATGGCGTTGGACACGGCAATCACGCCATCGGCATTTTCGTAAGCTGTCCTTTCGACCCAGGTGCTGGCATTGTAGGCTGTGCCCAACTGCTCGACTTTCCAGGGCCGATGCGGCTCCAGAGAATGGGTGGTCAATACCAGGCGAGCCCCCAGCAATTGCTTGAGAAGGCAACCCGCCAGATGCGAATACCAGGTATGACAATGAACGATATCGGCCCCGCTCAGGCTGCCGGCCATCATGATGTCACGCAGCAAGGTATCCATAAATTTACGGTGGCGGTTATCCTGAAAGGGAAGCTGGATATCGGGTTCTATGCCTTCTACGGTTAAATTATTCTGCTGTTCTTTCTGACTTCCGAAGCACAGGACTTTAACCGGGTTCTCACGATTCAGCTTGGCCAACTCTCGGGTGAGATAACTCACATGTACACCGGCTCCCCCATAAATATTAGGCGGATATTCATTACTTAAAATAGCAATTCTCATTAACAGAACTCCCACTTACTAAAATAAAGCGTTACGACTACAGATTTCGCAGATATGCAAGGCCATCTTTAGTATCATCTATAGTTAGTGCCTGACAGAAAACCGATTCTGGAAATTCGACTACTCCTTGTAGGGTGCGTCTCACGCACTTGTCCTATAGTGCGCAGAGCGCACCTTACCGTTAACTAAACCGAACTCACCGGCGACAGGCGCCAGCGGAGTCTTGCTACAAGCTGGCGCGGCATCGGCCCAGATTGCAACATGATAGGCTATCGGCTGGTCAGAGTCCATTTTATAAGCAGGTTACTGTAGGAGCGAGCTTGCTCGCGAACAGTGGCGGTTTGCCGGCGACCGCTTCTTCGCGGGCAAGCTCGCTCCTACGCGAGATCGGAGGACTGGTTACTTCGATAGTCAACCAAAAGATAAAAATTTCTTCAGGCATCCTTGCTAACGTTACGCTAGGTAAGATCAGGCAAATTCAGGTAATATCATAAAGTAAGCGCCGTCTGGCGGCAGCCGAAATTAGTGCTGGCGGGACGCGCAACATTACTTTTTCCGTCAGGATACGACAAAGCAGGTGGTCTAGCATGAAGAAATTTAAAAAAAACAACGGCTTTGCGGAGGATCCGCGTTCAACCACGGCCTCCTCGTCTGTTCAGAGCCTCTTAGCCGATGAATCATCGGACAGCTTGAGAATACTCTACAGCACCGCCGAGGCGGAGCCATTGGTAAAAATCGGTGGACTCGGCGAGGTAAGCGGCGCCTTACCGGGCGCCTTACGGCAGTTGGGAGTGGATATACGACTCCTGCTCCCGGCCTATCGTGGTGTCATCGAGGCTATCCAGGGCGAACCGATTGGCGAATCTTTCCAGGCCATTCCCGGCGTAGAGGAACCGGTGCAGTTGTTTCTGGGCAAAATGCCGAATACCGGTCAACCGGTCTATGCCGTCGCCTGTCCGGCGCTTTATGATCGGGATGGCGGACCCTATACCGATCAGGATGGTGAAGACTGGCCGGACAATGCGCTGCGCTTCGGGGTGTTGTCGAAGGTGGCGGCGCTGTTCGGTAGTACCGCCAGTCCGGCGGATTGGGCCGCCGATATCATTCATTGCAACGATTGGCACACCGGTCTTGCCCCGGCTTACCTGATGCACGATCGCCGTGCCCGGGCGCGGTCGGTCATGAGCATTCACAACCTCACCTTTCAGGGCAATTTCCCGTCTGAACTGTTGGGCCCTCTGGGGCTGCCCAAATCATGTTTTATTACCGACGGCGTGGAATTCTATGGCCGGCTCTCGTTTCTGAAGGCCGGCCTTTACTATGCCGACTATATTACGACGGTCAGTCCCGGTTATGCCCGGGAAATCCAGACGCCCGAGTTCGGTTTTGGCCTGGAGGGCCTGCTGGCCCATCGCCGCAACCGGTTGAGCGGTATCCTCAACGGCATCGATAACACGGATTGGAACCCGCAGCATGATCCCTATTTGCCCGCCCGTTTCGGTCCACAGGATTTGATCGGTAAGGCGGTCAATAAGCAGTTATTACAGGAAAGGCTGGGGCTTAAACCCAATGCCGAGACGATCGTATTGGGCGTGGTCAGCCGGTTTACCTACCAGAAAGGGGTGGATCTGGTATTGGGGATTGCCGAAGAATTGCTAAAACAGCCGGTGCAGTTGGTCATCCTGGGCAGTGGCGACCGGCATTACGAAATCGAGTGGAGTCGGTTTGCCTGGGACCACCCCGAGAACGTCAGCGTCACCATCGGCTACGATGTGGCTCTTGCCCATCTGATCGAAGCCGGCGCCGATCTGTTCCTGATGCCCTCCCGATTCGAACCCTGCGGTCTCAATCAAATGTACAGCATGTATTATGGCGCTCCACCGGTGGTGCATCGCACCGGGGGATTGGCCGATTCCGTGACGGACACCACTCCCTGTACGCTGTTGGACGGTACGGCCACGGGGTTTGTCTTTGAAAACGCCAATACCGCCGAACTGCTGGCCTGCATTTCCCGCGCCTTGCTGGCTTTTCAGGATAGAAAAACCTGGCAGAAAATTCAGTATAAGGGTATGACTCAAAGCTTTGATTGGGAAACCAGCGCGAATCAATACTTTAAGATTTACCAGGCATTGGCGCCCACCAAGACCGGTTGAATCCCATCGTTCGGGACTGCCGGACGCCGGGCGCTTTCCCCTCCTCCATGGTAACAGCGAGGCCCTGCAAGGGGCCTTTGCGTTCCCTGAACAGGCGATTGACAATGTGTTGACGGTTTTTCCAGCAGGAGAATTCTGTTATGGCTTACAGTGCTTTCGATTTGACTGGCAAAGTGGCATTGATTACCGGCGGTAATGGTGGTATCGGGCTCGGCATGGCGGAGGCTGTAACCGCGGCCGGCGCCGCGGTGTGCATCTGGGGTACGAATGCGGAGAAGAATGCGATCGCACTGGAGAAGTTGAATGCCACCGGCGCCAAGGCAGCCGCCCGGGTCTGTAATGTGGCCGATGAGGCTGAGGTCGAACGGTGTTTCGGGGAGACGCTGGCTGCATTCGGCAGGGTCGATGCCTGCTTCGCCAATGCCGGCATCCTCAGCGTACCGACTGCTTTTTTGGATACCACCGCCGCCAACTGGGAACGGGTGCTAAGCGTGAATCTGGATGGGGCGTTTTATACCCTGCGGGCGGCAGCCCGGCATATGGTGGAGCGTGCCAGGAACAACGATCCCGGTGGACGTCTGGTGGGCACCGCAAGTATCGCCGCGATTTCGGGGGCTGCCCGGAATGAGCCCTATGCCGCTACCAAGGGCGGGCTGATCGCGATGATGAATGCCCTGGCGGTGGAACTGGCTCCTTTTGGGATCACCGCCAACGCCCTGCTGCCGGGTTGGGTCGAAACCGAAATGACGGCGCCGTTCTTTGCTTCGAGTAAGTTTTCCGGGGTGGTAAAACCGCGTATTCCCGCGGGCCGGTGGGGCATGCCGGCGGATTTCGGCGCCATTGCGGTCTATCTGATGAGCGACGCCAGCGCCTATCATACCGGGGATACCCTCCGTATCGACGGAGGTTATTGCCTGTTCTAATCGCGCTATCTCAAAGTTTAATGCGCTGAATTGGCGAGCGTGAGTGTGTAGGTCTTTATGAGCGGTGAGGTACTCAGGCTTGCCATAGTCGCGTCACTCTTGCGCTGCTTGAGTAGCCATTTTAGCAAGTTTAAATGAGAGGTTAATGATGGGTGAAGTACGGGCTAGAGTAAAGCTGACCAATGCGGTCGATGAGGCGCTGATGCGGCGCGGTCAACTGCCCCCCGATCAGGTCCGGGTCTATGAAGCCGATGCACTGGTGGATACGGGGGCTGTACGGTCGGTGCTCCCGCCGCATGTGGTCCAACAGCTTGGGTTGGCGTTACGCGGGCAGCGGGTAGCCGAATATGCCGACGGACGCAAGGAGATGGTCGGCGTCACGGAGGCTATTGTCGTCGCCTGGCAAGGGCGGGATACCTTGGAGGAGGCTCTGGTTCTGGGCGATGAGATCATCCTTGGGCAAACCGTTCTGGAAAAACTGGATGTCCTGGCTGATTGTGCCCGTCAGCAATTGGTGCCGAATCCGGCTCATCCGGATCAACCGGTGTCTAAGGTGAAATAATGAATGGCGTCTGGAGATGAAAACCGACAGCCTGTTCTATCGTCTGTTCCAGGAACACCCCGAGGTGGTGTTCGAGTTGGCGGAATGGCCGCTGCCGGCAGACGCGGGTTATACCTTGCAGGCCGAGGAAGTCAAACAAACCAGCTTTCGCCTGGACGGGGTGCTGACACCGGCGGGCGTCGACCCCACCCTGCCGCTGGTCTTTATCGAGACCCAGTTTCAGCGCAAGGCCTTTTACCCCCGCTGGTTTAGCGAGATCTTTCTCTATCTGTACCGGCGCAACATCGAGCGTCCGTGGCGGGCGGTGGTCATTTTTCCCAACCGGGCGGCGGAGATGGAACCGTCCCCGGCCTATCGGACGCTATTGGATTTTCCCTGGATACAGAGGGTGTATCTGGAGGACTTCGCCGACCGACCGGTGGCGACGCCGGGTTTGCAGTTGGTTCAGTTGATTGTCGCCGAGCCGGCCAACGCGGTCGCCCAGGCGCGGACGCTGCTGACTATGGCGATGACGCCGGGCGGCGATACGGCAACCTGGAATTTTTACGATCTGATCGAGACCATTCTGGTGTATAAGTTACCGCAACTGAACCGAGAGGAGATTCAAGCGATGTTGCATTTGCCCGATATTGATTTGAAACAGACGCGCTTTTATCAACAGGCCGTGGCCGAGGGCCGCGAGGAAGGCGGTCAGCGCGAGGCGGCTTCACTGGTGCTGCGGCTATTGCGCCGCCAGTTAGGCGCGGTCCAGGCGGAACAGGAGGCCCGGATTTGGACTCTGTCCGTGCTGGAATTGGAAGCGCTGGCGGAAGCCTTGCTGGAATTTAAGACAGCGGACGAATTGACGGCATGGCTCCGGCAGCGGCTCTAATCACCTCAGTGGTGGAAATACGGGTGATTTGTAACCCCAAAGGAAAAAAGCTCTCTGGTAGTTCGAGTTGCCTCCAGTTCGACCATGCCCAGGTTGACCCGCCGCTCGAAGTCGCCTTTCTCGTCCAGGACGTAGGCGATGCCGCCGCTCATGGCGGCGGCGAAGTTGCGGCCGGTGGGTCCCGGCACCACCACCACGCCGCCGGTCATGTATTCGCAGCCGTGGTCACCCACTCCTTCCACCACCGCGGTGGCGCCGGAGTTGCGCACCGCGAACCGTTCGCCGGCCACCCTCCGGAAGTAGCACTCGCCGCCGGTGGCGCCGTAGAGGACGGTGTTGCCGATCAGAATGTTGCCGACCTACGAACTACGAACTCAGCCCTGGTCCAGTTCTTTGAGCATGGCTTCACGTAAGATCGCGTTGATCCGCGTTTGGTAGCCCTTGCCCTTGGATTTAAGCCATCGCAGCACGTCGGCATCCAAACGCACCGTAGTGGATGCCTTAGTAGGCCGGTAGAACGGATTGCGCACGGCATGCTTCCAGAAATCATCGGTCAACGGCGGGATATCGCTGTAGTCGATTTCACCATCTGGAAGGGCTTTGAGCGCTTCAAGCTCGGCTTTCTGCCGCTGGGTAAGTGGCGGCAGGTGGTCAGAATCCAGCTCGTACTTAACGAATTTCTTCCTCATAACGCTTTCTCTCTTTCGGGTCGGCACGTCGTGCCGAAATGAGGCGTATGGTCTCGGCGCCGTCCTCGTCATCGCGCACGGTATGCGCGACCAGCAGCAGCAAATGGCCTTCGACTCTCCCCAACGTCTGCCAGCGCCGTTCACCATTCTCGATGCGGTTTTGCTCCATCAGCGCAAACGGATCGGCAAAAACGCGGGCGGCTGTCTCGAAGCTCACCCGATGCTTACGAAGGTTGATCTTAGCCTTCACCGTATCCCATTCGATTCTGATTTTCATATTTGAATGTTACTACAAAATTGTAATTTAAATGGTGATTTTGGAGAAACCGAGAAAAATCCAACGATCTTCGGGGAGCAAAGCGGGCAACACATGCAATAAGGAACTGGAGCTCAAGCTGGAAGCCCGCTTTGCCGATGTCCGCCGCGATATGGAAACCATGAAATCCGACCTACTGAAGTGGGTTATTGGGTTGTTCATCGCCCAAGTCGGGTTGTTCGCCGCACTGGTCAAGCTGCTGCACTGAGCGTGAATTTGAACCGCGTCTGCCGATGAAAACCGACAGCCTGTTCTATCGTCTGTTCCAGGAACACCCTGAGGTGGTGTTCGAGCTGGCGGAATGGCCGCTGCCGGCGGAGGCGGGTTATACCTTGCAGGCTGAGGAAGTCAAACAAACCGGCTTTCGCCTGGAGGCTACCAACTTAAGGCGGGACAATCCGACCCTGGGAGCGCCGGCGTCCCCGCCGGCCTCAGGGCATTCGACGCCAGTCAACAGCCGGCAAAATGCCGGCGCTACTAGGGAATCCCCGTAGGGGCGGTTCGCGAACCG
>CAIMUS010000115.1 GCA_903844665.1 uncultured Pseudomonadota bacterium | reverse complement strand
GCCGCCCTGGCCGCCGTGCTGCTGGGCGACAGCCAAGCGCTGCTCACCACCGCTATCCAAGCCTGGCTCGATCGCCTCCTGCCGCTGGAGCCGGACGCCCCGTTGCCGCGCACGCTGTTCCGGCTCAAGGCGCGCTTCGCCAGGGCGCTGACCACCTACCCGCAACCGCCGGACCCGGTGGACCTGCGCGAGCGCCTGCATGGCTGGAGCCGCCAGGCCCTGGGACTGGCCCTGGCCGGGCCGGAACCGGAACTCGACTATCTCTGGGATAACCTGGAACGGGCGCGGCTGGTGCTGACCGGGTTGACGCTTGACCCCCCTTCCGAGAAATGGACCGAGGAGACCGCCCGGCAGTTACGGCAGGAACTGCAAACCAGCCTGAATCCAATGCCTCCGCCGAACATGCCCTGGCCACCGTTGCAATGCTGGCTGGAGCGGGTACGCCAGATCATTCCTCCCCTGCCCGACGTTGAGACCTGTCGGCACCGGTTACAGAACCATGAGGCGCTGGCGCAATTATTCTTCGATCCCAACACCGGTGACCTACAGGCCCTCTGGCTGACTCCAGGGCAGCCGTTGGAGCGGCGCTGTTTTCCCGCCGCCAGTCGGTACGTCGGCTGGTCCACGCCCGACGGCGATGGCGTTCTGGCGCGCTGGATCGCCTGGTTCCAGGAGGGCGAGCATACCCTGGCCTTGCAAGAACTCTGGCCAACGGTCATGGACAGCCAGCCAGTGCGCAGCGTCGCCGCCACCTTGAGCGAATGGGCGCATGCGGCGAAGGTACAACGGCTGTGCGTCCTGTTTCCCGCTGAACTGGCGCAACTGCCCTGGGAAGCGCTGGAGGCGTTCGACCCGGAACGCCTGATCCTGGAACGCGCCGTCAGCCTGACGCACTGGCGGGCGCCGTTGAAGGTGTCGCCGGAACCCCAGGACCCGGTTCCCCTGGCCACCATCGTCTATGCTCAGCGGGATGGGAGCGTCGCCTACGGCCGTCAGGAATCCGAGCAGGCCGGCGCTTACTGGCGCAGTCCAGTGCCGCCGCCCGCTACCGACCCCGAGCAGAGCGCCACGGTATTCGATGTCATGGCGCAGCTCCAGCAACGTCCCCACGGCCATCTGATCATGCACGGCCGGTATATCGCCCACAATCCCTACATCAGCCACCTCAAGCTCAGTTCCACCGACTACCTCTACGCCTGGACCTTCGGCGCGCTCGATCTCCAGGGGCATCTGGGACTGTCGGCCTGCCAGGCGACCCTGAGCGGGCAGGAGGCCGAACATCTGCTGGGGCCGGTGGGGCTGGGTCCCGCCCTGATCGCCGCCGGCGCCAGACGGGTGATAGGGCCACTCTGGAACTGCGAACAACTGGCTTCGTGGCTGTTTCACCGGTCCCTGTTCCAGGCGGCTGAAAATCGGCCCGAGCGTCCCTGGACCTGCCATCTCGCCCAGGCCCGTCGGCAGTTGCGCGCCATGACCTCCGCCGAGTTGCGCACGTTCCTGCAGCAACACCTGGGCGAAAAGTTTCGGGAACCGGATTTCGATTATCTGCTGACCGAAGAACGACCATTCGCCAACCCCTATTACTGGGCGCCTTTTGTAGTCCTCGGCGATGATCGGCCTTGAGCGGGTTGGGTGAAGCAAGCTCGCGTGGGTAGACAAGCTGCCCACCCTACAACTAGGCCGATCAGGTGACAACCCTACAGCTATGCCTATTTGCAAGCCGCCCGATTTATGCTCTAATCCAGAATGATTGAAGCGGGGGTGCTCCTGCTCACAGGAGCTGAGAAATACCCTTCGAACCTGACCCGGATAATACCGGCGTAGGGAAGCTCGCGAGCCGGTGCGCTCTCGTTTCATCTCTTTGTTGCCACCCCAGAGGATGAAACTTCAGTGAGCGCGATTCCCCAGTCCTTGGTAGAAGCCACCGCCGTCCTCGGCGCCGACGCCACCCGTCCTTACCCCAATTCCCGCAAGATCTACGTCCAGGGCAGCCGCCCGGATATCCGGGTGCCGATGCGCGAGATCGAGCAGGCGGACACGCCAACCCGTCTGGGCTCGGAACAGAATCCGCCGATCACCGTGTACGACACCTCCGGCCCCTATACCGATCCCGCGGCCGACATCGATCTGTTGCTGGGCCTGGCGCCATTGCGCCGCCGCTGGATCGAGGAACGTGGCGACACCGAACGGCTGCCGGGTCCCAGCTCCGCCTATGGCCGGCAGCGTGCCACCGATCCGACGCTGGCGCCACTGCGCTTCACCCATATCCGCCATCCCCGCCGGGCCAAAAGCGGCGCCAACGTCAGCCAGTTGCACTATGCCCGCCGCGGCATCGTCACCCCGGAGATGGAATTCATCGCCTTGCGGGAAAATCTGCGGCTGGAGCAATACCGGGACAGCCGGCTGCGGCGGCAGCATCCGGGCATGAGCTTCGGAGCCAATATCCCGGAGCGGATCACACCGGAATTCGTCCGCGCCGAAGTCGCCCGGGGACGCGCCATTATCCCTTGCAATATCAACCATCCGGAACTGGAGCCGATGATCATCGGCCGTAACTTCCTGGTGAAAATCAACTGCAACCTGGGCAATTCCGTCGTCACCTCGAGTATCGAAGAAGAAGTCGAAAAGATGGTCTGGGGCATCCGCTGGGGCGCCGATACCGTGATGGATCTGTCCACCGGCAGGCATATCCATGAAACCCGCGAATGGATTCTGCGCAATGCCCCCGTGCCCATCGGCACCGTACCGATCTATCAGG
>CAIMUS010000114.1 GCA_903844665.1 uncultured Pseudomonadota bacterium | reverse complement strand
GGTAATGTCTTGGAATGGACCCAGGATCATTGGCACGATGACGACCGAGGTGCTCCGACTGATGGCTTGGCGTGGGAGCGCACAGAGGCCGGCGCGGGCCGCGTCATTCGCGGCGGGTCCTGGCGCGACGACGCGCGCTACGTGCGCGCGGCGTTCCGCGACGGCTACGACCCTGGCTTCCGCCACGACGACCTCGGTTTCCGCTGTGCCCGAGTTCAGGCGTGAGCACAGCAGGCAGGACAGGCGCGGAGCGCAGCGCCCGGAACCGCGGGCGCCCCGGCAGGCGGAGCGCCGGGGCGCCGCGGTTCCGGGCGGCGGTGGGACTGGGGCACGCTTTTCCCCCTCACCCCCGGCCCCTCTCCCTCAAGGGGAGAGGGGAGCGTTAATACAGTCTCTCAGACGAATCAGATCATGAAACTACGCTTCTTCACCATCCCGATTCGCGGCGGCGACGAGGCCACCGAAGAACTCAACCGCTTCCTCGGCACGTACCGCATCCTGGCGGTCGACCGCTCCTTCGTCCAGGACGGCCCCAACAGCGCCTGGACGCTGTGCGTGAGTTTCGACACGGCGGAGAAGAGTGGTAGCCCCCAAGCGGGCGCCGACAAACGCGGCAAGGTCGATTACCGGGAGATATTGAACGATCAGGACTTCGCCGTCTACGCCAAGCTGCGCACACTCCGCAAGGAACTGGCCGAGAAAGAAGGCATCCCCGCCTATGCCGTGTTGACCAACGAACAAATGGCCGAAATGGTCAAGCGCCGGGTCCAGAACGTGACGGCGCTGCGTGAGATTGCCGGTATCGGCGACGCCCGCATCGGGAAATACGGCGAGCGCTTCCTGCACCTGCTGCAGGAGGCATTGGCATCGTCCGCCGCCGACCCGAACCCGTTCTAGCCATCCCATGAAACGTAGCCGCGTCGGTCTCGACGTTATCGCCGACTGGCACAACCTGGCCACGGCGTTCCATCGCGCCGCGCAGGGCAAAGGCGATCGGAACGAGGTGCGGCAGTTTCGCGCCGATCTGCATGGTGAACTGGCGCGCTTGCGCGCCGCCGTGCTCGATGGTTCGGTCGAGGTCGGGCGCATGTACCGCTTCCGCATCCGCGACCCCAAGCCCCGAATCATCCATGCGCCCTGTTTTCCCGAGCGCGTGCTGCATCATGCCCTCATGGCCCACGTCGGACCGGTCCTCGACCGCGCCCTGGTGGAAGACACCTACGCCTGCCGGGTGGGCAAGGGCGCGTTGGCCGCCGTGCAGCGCGCCCAGCACCATTTGCGCCGCTTTCCCTGGTACGCCAAGATCGATATCCGCGCCTACTTCCCCAACATCGACCATCAACTGTTGCTCGCGCTGCTGGAGCGCCGGTTCAAGGATCGGGACCTGCTTGCCCTGCTCGCGCGCATTATCGAGGCGCACCACACCGAGCCTGGCAAGGGATTGCCCATCGGCGCCCTGACTTCACAGCATTTTGCCAACTATTACCTGGCCGGCCTCGACCGGTTGCTGCTGGAAGGCTGCCGCGTGCGGGGTCTGGTGCGTTACATGGACGATCTGGTGTGGTGGGGTGACGACAAGGCGGCCGTGCGCAACGCCCTCGATGAGGCCCGTGGCTATACGCGAGACCGGTTGCAACTCACGATCAAGACGCCGATTCAGGTCGGGCGGAGTAGCGCCGGCCTGGCGTTCTGCGGCTATCGCATTCTGCCGGGTCAACTGTTGCTCTCGCGCCGGCGCAAGCGCCGCTACGCCGAACGCCGCCGCGACTGGGAGAACGCCTACGCCGCGGGCCTGATCGACGCACGCACCCTCCAGGCGGGTTATGCCGCCGCCTGCGCCATCACCGCCCACGCGGATGCCGCCGCCTGGCGGCGGGAACAATTGCGCCGCCGCCCGCTTGATCGAAGCCTGTGCGACCTGTAGGCTTATGGCATGGGAGGGCGGTCGAAAAGCCGGCGCGAACCGCGTCATTCGCGGCGGGTCCTGGAACGACAACGCGCGCAACGTGCGCGCGGCGTACCGCAACGGCAACGACCCTGGCAACCGCAACGACAACCTCGGTTTCCGCTGTGCCCGAGCTCACAACCGGACAGAAAGGTCCGGGCCTGAACAGATCGCCATCCCAGGCGTTCCTCCATGATCGCCGAAACTCAATGGCCGCCGGCGTGCTGGTAGCGGTGAGCAGACGCCTCGCGAACGCTCGCCGGCCGGTCGTTTCCTGGCGCCAGTAGTAAATCATGAATGCCATCCCGATCATCGATACCGCCTGGCACCCGCTGGCAAACGGCTGTCCGCCGGACTGGGCCAGCGGTTGGGGACAGGATCGCTATGGCATTTTCGTCGAATTCACTTTGCTGGAGGTCACCCAACGCTTGCGTTGGATTCCGCCGGGGCGGTTTTTGATGGGCTCGCCGGAGAACGAGCCGGGCCGCTACGACGACGAGGGTCCCCAACATCAGGTGACCCTGACCCAGGGTTTCTGGCTGTTCGACACGCCCTGCACCCAGGCACTGTGGGAAACCGTGATGGGAGAAAACCCGAGTCATTTCAAGAGTCCGATCCGACCGGTGGAGCGGGTGAGTTGGGACGACGTTCAGAAGTTTCTCGACCAGATCAATGGGCGATTTCCCGAATTGAACCTGGGACTGCCGAGTGAAGCACAATGGGAATACGCCTGCCGGGCCAGGACCGAGACGGCGATCTACACCGGCGAGTTGGCGATTCTGGGCCAGTGCAACGCCCCGGCGCTCCACCCCATCGCCTGGTATGGTGGCAATAGCGGCGTCGATTTCGACCTGCCAGAAGGCGAAGACAGTTCAAGCTGGCCGGAAAAGCAATATCCACATACGCGGGCGGGGACGCGCCTGGTGAAACTCAAGCGGGCCAATCCGTGGGGACTGTACGACATGCTGGGTAATGTCTTGGAATGGACCCAGGATCATTGGCACGATGACTACCGAGGTGCTCCGACTGATGGCTTGGCGTGGGAGCGCACTGAGGCCGGCGCGGACCGCGTCATTCGCGGCGGGTCCTGGGACGGCGACGCGCGCGGCGTGCGCGCGGCGTCCCGCGGCGGCAGCGACCCTGGCCACCGCCTCGGCGGCCTCGGTTTCCGCTGTGCCCGAGTTCAGGCGTGAGCATAGCAGGCAGGACAGGCGCGGAGCGCAGCGCCCGGAACCGCGGTCGCCCCGGCAGGCGGAGCGCCGGGGCGCCGCAGTTCTGGGCGGCGGCCGATGTGGGAGCGGCGCCCTCGCCGCGATCGCTGGCGCGGCCGTGTGGGAGCGGCGCCCTCGCCGCGATTAACCAGTTCTTAGGGCGGAATAGGCCGCAAGGCCGTATTCCGCCGCCGGTCACCGATTACAGTATAGTCGGCTTGTGCAAGACCCCACTCACGATTCTTACCACCTATCAGTTTGCTTCCAACCCTGGGATCACAGACCGTAGGGCGCATTAGCGGAGCGGAGCGGAGCGTAATGCGCCGTATGAGGGGCAGCAGCATAACGGCGCAATACGCTACGCTATTGCGCCCTACCAACTGATCGCTCTCCAGTTAATGGCTTGACCACCCCTGCACGGTCAACGCCTGAGTTGCATAAAACATTTGTGCCCCAGCCACGGAGCCACCCCGCCGTCATCGGATTATAACCATCCCGTCATCAAACTTTTGCATGGCTGCACCATAGTGACAGTCATGAACGCTGTCGCTGCTATCGCCTGGGAACAGGTCCACAAGCAGTTAGAAGCGATTTTCCTGACGTTGAGCCCTTCAAGGGGAAGTAAGTTGAATAAATTCCACGCCTCTGCAGCACGCTGGCAGCGGCTGACGGAACTCGAACTAAACTGGTGCAGGCGTTTTAACCGGGCCACCGACAGACAAGGGTTGGAACGCCTGTTCGCCTTGGTCAGCCGACTGGGTGACGGGGTGTTCTGGTATGCCCTGATGGTAGCGCTGCCGTTGGTGCAGGGCTACTCCGCCTTGCCTGCGGTCGAACGGATGGCGGTGGTGGGACTGCTCTGTCTGGCTGTCTATAAATGGCTGAAAACCAAGACCGGACGGCCTCGTCCCTGCGCCCGTCATGCGCTGATCCGGACCACCGTTCTCCCCCTGGATCAGCACAGTTTTCCATCCGGCCACACGCTGCACGCCGTGGCTTTCAGCACCGTGGCTGTGTTTCACTATCCACGGTTGGGCTGGTTGTTGCTGCCGTTCACCACCCTGGTGGCGTTGTCACGCCTGGTGCTGGGCCTGCACTATCCCAGCGATGTGCTGGCGGGCGCTTTGTTGGGAGCGGGTTTGTCTATGCTGGTGCTGCAATTTTAAGCCGCTCATACTCATTCTGTAGATGAGTTTACTTCTCAAGACTTACCTAAATCATTTGCCCAACTTGAACAGAAGTCGCTCTGGTGAACAGTTACAAAAAACCTTAATACAACGGAAAAAATTCCTTCATCATTGGTGCCTCATAGTATGACCCTTGCAGAAGATGATGTCTCTGTCTGTGTGGTTTACTGATGGGTAATTAAATATTATGGTTAAGAATCTTACCAAGGCGCTGGTCAGTCATACACATGACCTCATGTTTAATATGGTTCACAATCGTTGCCTGATCTATAATGTCTGCTGGGAAGATCCTAGAATAGACCGTCAGGTACTTGATTTGAACGGCGAAAGTAACATCGTGGTTCTAACCAGTGCGGGTTGTAACACATTGGATTACTTATTAGATTCACCGGCAGCAATTCATGCTGTCGACGTTAATCCCAGGCAAAATGCGCTGTTGCATCTCAAGCTAGCACTGATAGAAAGGGATTGTTTCGATGATTTGTTTGCTATGTTCGGCCTCGGTTCACATGAGCGATTCAGGGAAATCTACTTCTCACTGAGAAAGCGATTACCCCCATATACCCGAAATTTTTGGGATGATAAAATTCAGTACTTCGACAGGGCCGGCAAAAAACAATCTTTTTATTATCATGGTACTTCAGGAGCGATAGCCTGGATTTTAACACGCTATCTGTTAAGTTTTGGAACAAAGTCTCACTTTATTTTTGACTTGTTGGACGCGCAAACCTTGGATGAACAAAAAGAAATTTATCAAAAAATAGAACCGATACTGTGGCACAAATTTAGTTCCTGGTTGGTAAAGCAGCCGATGACTCTGGCGATGTTAGGAGTACCCCGGCCTCAGATTCGACTGATCAAAGAACAATATAAAGGTGGTATTTTAGCTTATGTCAGCAATAAATTAAAGCATGTTTGGACTGAAGTTTTAATCAGAGATAATTATTTTTGGAGAGTTTACCTAATGGGTTCTTATACGCGGGATTGTTGTCCAAATTATCTAAAAGAGGAGAATTTTGAAATACTGCATTCTAATATAGACAGGGTCTATACTTATAATTCAACGATCAGCGATTTTCTAAAAAATAACCCAGGCAGCTACAGTCATTTTGTACTGTTGGATCATCAGGACTGGCTGGCTTGGCATCATCCTGAAGCCCTTCAGGAAGAATGGCGTCTGATTTTTGAGAACAGCCGTCCCGGTAGCAAAATTCTGATGCGGTCCGCCAGTAACGATGTCTGCTTCATACCTGAAGCAGTTCGATCCTCGCTAAGGTTTTTCCCTGACCTGACTGAGGCTCTACATCGACAGGATAGAGTGGGAACCTACGGTAGCCTGCACTTGGCCGAAGTCTTATGATCCTACAGAATATCGAGCGCTACTATCGTTTTCACGCTGGAATTTATGATGCCACTCGTTGGAGCTTTCTGTTTGGTCGTGCCGAACTGATCCAGAAAATTATCAGCCGCTCTGTACCCTCCCCCATCCTGGAAATTGGTTGTGGGACCGGTAAAAATCTGGCTGATTTATGTCATCATTTACCCCAAGCCAGGTTGGTCGGCCTGGACATTTCCGAGGACATGCTCAGACAGGCGCGCAAGAATCTCGCTGCCTATCACAGCCGGGTTGAGCTTTTACATCGAACCTATGATCGACCCATAAAAGCAAATCCGGCATTCGATCTTATCTTGTTTTCCTATTCCCTGTCGATGATGCACAAAAATTGGGAGAGTGTGATTGAATATGCCCGACAGGATTTAAAGCCGGGAGGCTTGATTGCCGTGGTTGATTTCAATGACTCAGACTTTGATTGGTTTAAGCGTTGGATGGGTATGAATCATGTGAGAATGGATGGCCATTTATTGCCCAGGTTGCAGTCTTCGTTCCGATCATTGAAGCTTGAAATAAATCACGCTTATGGAGGATTGTGGAGTTATTTCCTATTCATCGGCCAGACCGGAGTGCAAGGGTAAAGGCCTTGCTGCTAACCGACTTTGGCATCTCCCGGCAATGGCTGTTTTAGCGAACGATTCCTGTGCTCCTGTAACACCACCACAGTCTCGTCCGCCCAGTATAGAATTTCCAGAGCACCGTCATGATGCTCGACCAGGGCGGTACAGCTTTCCACCCAATCGCCGTCATTACAGTACAACACGCCGTTGATCTGGGTAATCCTCGCCTTGTGGATATGGCCGCAGATTACCCCGTCCAGAGTCCGGCGCACCGCTTCATGGGCGGCGGCCGCTTCGAAGCGGGCTATGTAGCGGGTGGCCCTGCCGATGCGCTGTTTCAGCGCGTTAGCCAGTGACCAGTAGGGGTAATTGAAGCAACGGCGGGTAAAATTCGTCCAGCGGTTGGCCCACAACAGCAGGTCATACAGCCAATCCCCAAGACGGTGCTTGAGAGGATTGCCGCACTTCACCGCCCGGTCACACTCATCACCATGGGTAACCAGGAAATGGCGGCCATCGGCTGTTTCGTGGATAACCTCGTGGGTAATCTCGATCCCTCCCACTGACAGACCGATATAATCACGCGCCACCTCGTCATGATTACCTGGCACGTAGATAATCCGTACCCCCTGGATAGATTTGGCCAGGATGGCCTGCAGCACCCGACTGTGGGACTCCGACCAGTACCCGCCCCGGCGCAGGCTCCAGAAATCCACCAGATCGCCTACCAGATACAGGGTGTCGCAGTGGGTGGATTCCAGAAAGTTCAGCAAAAATTTCGCTTTACAATCCTTCAAGCCCAAGTGAATATCGGAAATCCAAACCGTTCTGAAATGGGACTGTTGCATTGCTCTGCCCTCTTTAGGTCGGCGAAACTTTGCAATAGCAACATTAAACTCTCGTTAACAAGCGTGGTGATAATGTTGAAGAATTGATGAACTTTCCGGACTGCCCTCTATCTAGTGCTGATGCCCGCTGGCCTGCCGGTGTCGCCACGGCGGCGCTGCTGTAGCGGCGTCGGCTGGTTGCAACACCGCGCTGATCTGGGCATGGGTCTGTAAGGCGAGTGAATTGCGCGATTGCCCCCCTGCCTGCAGCGGTTCGCAGAACGTCAGTTCGGCAATCGTCCGACGCTCCCCCGTCAACCGCCAGAGATGGCCCAGGAGATCGTCATCGCCCACGAAGGGCACTACCGGGTTGATGCCTGTCCCTTTGGGATAGCGCAAGGCGATGGCTTGCACCGGACAGCAGACGTGGATGGCCGATTGCAGCAGGCGGGGATAGAACCTTCTCACGGTTTCACCCGTGGTCGAGGTTCCTTCCGGGAAAATTACTATCCGGCTCCTCTGACGCAGCCGCCAGGTGAGCTGTTCGGCGGCTTCGCCGGCGCCGTTGTCGCCACCGCGGCGGATAAAAGCGGTCCCGACACGACGGCTGAGCCAGCCGAACAGCGGCCAGGCGGCCACCTCGCTTTTCGCCAGGAAATGCGTGGGACAGACCGCGGCGATACAGTAAATATCCAGCCAGGAGATATGATTGGCCACGAACAGGGTGGTCCCACTATGCGGCGTACCGTGCACCACCAGCCGCACGCCCAGAATCCGGCACAGCAGCCGGCTCCAGATGACCATCGGCCGGGTGGATACCACCCTCCCCACGCGTGGCGTCAACGCCAGCCAGGCCACTATGATTCCGACCATGACATGCAGGGTAACGAGAGTCAGGCGCAGGATGCGCCGGCCATTAAGCACCAGGCTCATGCTGTCTGTCCCAGAAAATGACGGGCATAGCGGTGATCGATCTCACGGGTGGGCAGTAGAATGAACAAGTCGGCTACCTGGAAATCACTGTCCAGGTAAGGCTCGCCGCAAATTTTCGCACCCAGCCGCAGATAGGCCTTGAGCAAGGGCGGTAGAGATACTTTTTCCGGGTAAGTCACCACGTCGGTCGGGGGGATCGGAATGTGAGGCTGTACTTGCCAGGCGGCGGCAATCAGATGGCGCGAGGCCAGGCTGGCGTAGATGGCATGGGCTTCCCGATAATTCTCGCCGAGGGGAATGCTGGGGCAGCCGATCAGGTAATCGAATCCCTGCTCGACGATAAAAGCCGCCACGCCCGACCACAGAGTGGCTATGGTGGCGCCGGTGCGATAATCGGGATGGATGCAGGTACGGCCGACTTCCATAAAACGGCCGGGTAACTGCAATATCGGACTGATGTCGAATTCGGTTTGCGAATAAAAACCGCCCGCCTGTTGTGTCTGTTCAGCCGTCAGCAGGCGGGTATAACCGACCACCTGGCCGGTGGCGCTGTCCCGCACCAGCAGATGCCGGCAATAGGCATCGAACTGATCATAGTCCAGGCCGGGCATAGGCGTATGCAGGTGGGCTCCCATTTCCCCGGCAAATACCTGATAACGCAGGCGTTGGGCTTCACGGATTTCTGCAAACGAACTGGCAAAACCGACATCGAGGGAACGTTTGCACTGAGATACGGCAACAGCCCGCTGCGCTGATGTACTCACGACTACCTCCAGGGTAATGATTCATGCCCTGAAGATAGGTGAATTGCATTGCGCCGATCTTAAATTCTGGTGAAATTTGCGTGACAGCAGTAGGGTGAACGGTTTGTCTGCCCACGCGGGTTTTCCGGGCACAGGACAGGTAGGAAGACAAGCTGTCCACCCACGTGAATAAGTATCAACCCAGCCCATCGAACAAGCGACTGTAACGCTCAGCCAGATGCAAATACTGCCGGGCCAGCCTTTGCCATTTGGGCCACTCCGCCCGGTCCAATTCATGGATATGCCAGATCGCCAGCCTGGCCCGCAGACAGGCACGATACGACTTGTAAAAAGCGAGCAGTCGCTGCGGCGGATTATCCTGGCACTCCCGCCGATAAGTATCCAAAATCGAACGGTCGATAAAGGCCGCATCCAGACGTTCGCATTCCATACCCAGAAATCCCAGTTCATCTACCACATCCAGCGTTCGAAAGCGGCGGTTGAATTCCAGACAGTCGAAAATCACCGGCTCCGCTTCCAGGCAGATATGCTCCGGTCGCAAATCGCCATGCGCTTCGACGATTCTCCGCTCCGCCACGCGCCGGTCGAATAACGCCGGCTCCCAGCTCAGCAAGTTCAACTGGCCCTGGTGGATTGCAGCAAGCAGCGGCTCAGGCAATTCATGCAGGGGATCGCGCAATTTCCGCCAGTTGAGCCGAATATCCTCGGCGAACTGCCGCCGGTAATCTTCGGAACTGATAGCGGCGGCAGGAGCCTGCCGGTAAAAGGCGCATAACCGTAACGCCAGGCGCTGGATATCATCGCTTTTGACGGTATGCTGTCTGATCTGAAAATCCAACATCCGGTCCGCCGGCAACCGGCGCATCTTGACCAGCCAGTCGATCACCTCGCCAGCGCCTTCCAACCGGACATGGCCGGCGAAATCCACAGCAAGCGATACAATATCCAAATACACATCCCAGGCCAGCCGCCGATTGAGTCTCACCTCTTCCAGGCAGTTACGGTGACGGGCCACCAGCGTGCTGAAGTCCAGAAAATCATGGCGCACCGGCTTTTTGAGCTTGTAGGCATAACACCCGGCCAGGAACACCCAGGACATATGGGTCTCCACCAGTTCGATTCGCGACGGCGCTTCGGGATAGGTTCGAGCCTGGAGGAGGAGCGCAACTTTGGCTTGTGGTCCCAGCGGGGGCATCTGATCCTGCGGCGGTTCATCCATCATGGCGGTTTCACAGCCCTCCTGCATCGCCCCACGGCCATGCAGGAGGCGCTAACGATCAATCAACCCCGACAATACTGCAACAACCCCACCGTCGAGGCGTCATGCACCCCGATCGGCCTGTCGCCCCGGATTTCCGGCAGCAGCACGTTGGCCAGTTGCTTGCCCAGTTCCACCCCCCACTGGTCGAAGGAATTGATATTCCAGACCACGCCTTGGACGAATACCTTGTGCTCGTATAGGGCGATCAGGCTGCCCAGAGTGGTGGGTGTCAGCCGTTTATACAGAATGGTGGTGCTGGGTCGGTTGCCGGCGAACACCTTGTTGGGCAACAGCTTCTCCAACGCATCGCCGCTCAAACCCTGCGCCTGCAACTCGGCGCGAGCCTGCGCCTCGGTCTTGCCCATCATTAACGCTTCCGCCTGGGCCAGGCAGTTCGATAACAAGATCGGCTGATGCTCGCCGATGGGACTCTGGCTGTGCACCGGCGCCAGAAAATCGGCGGGAATCAGCCGGGTGCCCTGATGCAGCAGTTGATAGAAGGCATGCTGGCCGTTATTGCCCGGGCCGCCCCAGATAATCGGACCGGTGTCATAGTTCACCGGATGACTCTGCCGGTCCACCGACTTGCCATTGCTTTCCATGTCCAGTTGCTGCAGATAATTCGCCAGCGACCGCAGATATTCATCGTAGACCAGCATCACCTGGCTGTCGGCTTCGAAGAAATTGTCATACCAGATTCCCAGCATGGCCAGAATGACCGGCAGATTGTCATTCAGCGGCGTGTCGTGGAAATGCCGGTCCATGGCATGGGCGCCCTCCAGCAGGCCGATGAAATTATCCATACCGACGTACAGGGCGATCGGCAGGCCGATGGCGGACCAGAGCGAATAGCGGCCCCCGACCCAGTCCCAGAACTCGAACATATTGGCGGTGTCGATACCGAACGCTTTCACCTTGGGAACGTTGGTGGATACCGCCACGAAATGGCGGGCGACGGCCGATTCGTACTGTAAAGTCCCCAGCAGCCAGTTGCGGGCAGTATGGGCGTTGGTCATCGTCTCCTGGGTGGTAAAGGTCTTGGAGGCGATGATAAACAGCGTGGTCTCCGGCTGGCATTTCGCCAGTACATCGACGATATGGGAGCCGTCCACATTGGAGACGAAATGCATCCGCAGATTGGGATCGCCATAGGGCGCGAGCGCCTCGCACACCATCTTGGGTCCCAGATCGGAACCACCGATGCCGATATTGACGACATCGCAGATCCGCTCCCCGGTATAGCCCCGCCAGGCGCCGCTGCGGACCTGTTCGGAGAACTGCCGGATCTGGTCCAGCACGGCGTTGACGCCGGGCATGACATCCTTGCCGTCCACCAGAATCGGGGTGTTGCTGCGGTTGCGCAGGGCGACATGCAGCACCGCCCGTTTCTCGGTATGGTTGATAATCTCACCGCTGAAGGTACGCTTCGTCCAGGCCGGCGCCTCGGCCTGACCGGCCAGTTCGAGCAGCAGGTCGAAGGTTTCCGGGGTGATGCGGTGCTTGGAAAAATCGATCAGGGTATCGCCGAACTGCCGGGAGAACCGGTTGAACCGCTCCGGGTCGGCGGCGAACAGATCGCGCAGATGCAGGTTGGCGACCTCGGCATGATGGGTCTTTAATTTCTGCCATGCGGGCAGATCGATAGGCGTAGGCATAGGGGCTTGTTCCTTGCGGAATAGTTTGTTGATGGCTCGATGCAAAAAACCTCCGCCCGAACCGGCGGCGCTGTGAGGATCATCCCTTACAGCAAGCGCTTACTTTAAAGGTTGGCAAGGTGGCTTGTCGATATGCGCGAGCCTACGCCCGCTCCCGCTCCTTCTCTGCAAGAGACTCCCACCGCCGTGCACGGGCAATAAACGCTTCACGATATTGGGGCCAATCGTGCAGCGTGGCAGGATCGAAATCGGCGCCGGTGGGCCAGACCAGTGTCCGTACTTCGGGGTCGATTTGCACCTGATCGAACAAGATTGGGTCGCGTAACGGCCGGTATAACTCACCTGCCAGGACCGGACGGAAATCGATGGTGCGCTCAGTCGCGTCATCGAACTCAATCCGCAGGATATAGGGCGCAACCTTCTCGAATGAACGGATTCGATAAATTGGATGATTCATTTTTTCCTCTTTACTTGAGCGGCTCGATAGCCTGGGGTTTACTGCTGAACTTATCCCGCCGTTTCGGGTGTCCAACCATCGACCGCCGGCAGCATCGATGCAGGAGGACCTTAAAATACCCGCCTTGAACCCTTCGACAACAGCGAACAACAACCGCTGCCCGGCTCGGGCAGAGCGTAACCCCCTGGGAGCCAGTGTAAGCCGCGATGAATACCATAGTGAAACCGGTCGATGACAAACAGTTACGCAGCCGTGTCAGGCTGCTTGGGCAATTGCTGGGTGATATCGTGCGGGAGCAGGAGGGCGGCAAGGTCCTGGACGCCGTGGAAACATTGCGCAAAGGATTCATCGACCTGCATCGGGAGGACGCATCGCCCCATAACCGCGAGCAACTGCTACGCCTGATCGAGGCGCTCAACCCGGAAACCGTGACCCACGTACTGCGGGCCTTCAGTATCTATTTCAGCTTGGCCAATATCGCCGAAGAGCAATACAAGCATCAGGAACGCCGCTCTCAGGTAAGCCGGGGCACGCCGCTGTGGTTGGGTTCGTTCGATGACACCCTGCGCGGTTTTCACGCCGCCGGCATCGATGCCGCCCAGTTGCAAACCCTGTTCGATCATCTGTGCCTGAAGCCGGTATTCACCGCCCATCCCACCGAGGCCAAGCGCCGGGTGGTGATGGGGGCGCTGCGGCGGATTTTCCTGGCCGTCGATCGCCTGGATACCGCCCGGCTCAACAAGTACCAGCAGGCCGAGGAAATCGAACAGTTGCGCAATCAGATTCAAATCCTTTGGAAGACCGACGAAGTACGCAGCAACAAACCCGAGGTGCGCGACGAGGTCAGAAACGGCCTGTATTATTTCCGGGAATCGATCTTCAAGGCGGCGCCCATCCTGTACCGCAATCTGGATCGCGCCCTGAATGCCGTCTATCAGGAGGAAGGCGGCAAGGCGGCCATCCGGATTCCGACCTTTTTGCGGTTCGGCTCCTGGATCGGCGGCGACCGCGACGGCAATCCCTTCGTCACCCCGGCCACCACCGTCCAGGCCCTGCGCCTACAGTGCGCCGAGATTCTGGAGGAATACATCCGTCAGGTCGATGCCCTGCTCCAATTCCTGACCTATTCCAGTTCCCTGGTCACAGCCTCGCCCGATTTTCTCGCCAGCCTGGAAGTCGCCCCCGACTTCGTCCAGCAGGCGCTGCGCGAAGCG
Source organism: uncultured Pseudomonadota bacterium (assembly GCA_903844665.1). GTDB lineage: Bacteria > Pseudomonadota > Gammaproteobacteria > Competibacterales > Competibacteraceae > CAIMUS01. Next base: position 3,007 of record CAIMUS010000114.1, on the reverse strand, counting down.
CCGGGAAACCAATATGCCCAGGAACCCTATCGGCGCAAGCTTTACCTGATGAAACAGCGCCTGCTGGCCAATCTCACCTGTGTGCAGGCCCGCATCGCCGGCTGTCCCGAACCCCAGCCCTTCTGGGGCTATCCCTCGGAACAGGAATTTCTCGACGATCTGTATCTGATCCGCGACTCTTTGAACGCGCATGGTGACGGCAATATCGCCGGGGCCGAGTTGCAGGATCTGGTCCGACTGGCCGAAACCTTCGGCTTCTATCTGGCTTCACTGGATATCCGCCAGGAATCGGGCCGGCATACCCAGGCGGTCGCCGAGTTGTTCGCCAATGCCCCCAACCTGCCCGACTATAACGCCCTGTCCGAGGAGGAAAGGCTGGCGACGCTGGACGAGTTGCTGTCCCATCCCGGCACTCCCCTGCTCTACTGCCAGCAGTTCAGTCCGGCCACGCAGGAAACGTTGGAGGTGTTTCGGGTCATCGCCGCGCTGCATCGGGAGATCAGCCCGCGAGCCATCGACAGCTATGTCATTTCCATGACCCATCGGGCCAGCCATATTATGGAAGTGCTGTTTCTGGCCAGCTTCGCCGGGCTGGCGGGGCGTACCCCCGAGGGGCAGTGGCATTGCGCGTTCCGGGTGGCGCCCTTGTTCGAAACTATCGAGGACTTAAGCCGGCTGGAAATCGTGCTGGCGCAATTGCTGGACCAGCCCGCCTATCGGGAACTGCTTGCCGCCGCGGGCAATGTCCAGGAGATCATGCTGGGCTATTCCGATTCCTCCAAGGACGGCGGCGTGCTGGCGTCCGGCTGGAATCTGTATCGGGCGCATCAGAAAATCGCCGCCATCGCCACCCAGCGGGGGATCGACTACCGGCTGTTTCACGGTCGCGGCGGCACCGTGGGCCGGGGCGGCGGTCCCACTCACGAAGCCCTGCTGGCCCAGCCGCCGGGGACGATGCGGGGCGGGATCAAAATCACCGAACAGGGTGAAGTTCTGTCCTTCAAGTACAGCAACGTGGAAACGGCGGTCTACGAGCTCACCCTGGCGATTACCGGCCTGCTCAAAGCCAGCCGCTGTCTGATTCAGCCGGTGGAGCCGGACCCCGAGCCTTATCTGGACGTAATGGCGGAACTGGCCCGGCTGGGTGAGGAGTCCTATCGGGAACTGGCCGACCGCACGCCCGGCTTCAACGATTACTTCTACGAAGCCACGCCGGTCAACGAAATCGGCCAGCTCAACATCGGTTCCCGGCCCACCCATCGCAACCAGACCGACCGTTCCCGCTACTCGGTGCGGGCCATCCCCTGGATGTTCGCCTGGGGTCAGTCACGACACACCCTATCCGGCTGGTACGGCATCGGCAGCGCGCTGGCCGCCTGGCGGAAGGATAATCCGAAGAAGCTGGCGGTGTTAAAGCGGATGTATCGGGAATGGCCGTTTTTCCGCTCCCTGCTCAGCAATACCCAGATGTCGTTGAGCAAGGCCGATAGCGGCGTTGCCCGTGAGTATGCGCGGCTGTGCAAAGATCCCCAGGTGGAGGAAAGCATCTACCAGCGGTTTCTGCAGGAATACCAGCAGACGGTGGCGCAACTGCTGGAAATTACCGAGATGCAGGAACTGCTGGAAGATAACCCGAGCCTGGCCCTGTCGCTGGAGCGGCGCGACCCCTATCTGGACTCGGTCAATCATATTCAGGTTACCCTGTTGAAACGTTATCGGCAGACGCTGGCCAAAAGTGAGACCGAGGCGCAGGACTGGTTGCAGCCGCTGTTACGTTCCATCAACGCCCTGGCGGCGGGATTGCGGAATACGGGTTAAGCGAATTCAATCGGATTCACCCTATGAAACCACTTCTCTCTATCGCACTGATGCTGTTCCTGCTCGTCCCGGCATACGGCCAGCAGGATCACATCGAAGTCATCGATCTGCGCAATCGTTTCGCCGAGGACCTTATTCCGCTGCTACAACCGGTGGTCGGTTCGGAGGGGGCGATCACCGGACGCAACAATCAATTGATCGTCCGGGCCACGCCGGACAAGATCGCGCAAATTCGGCAATTGCTGGGACAGTTGGATACCGCGCCCAAGAATCTGTTGATCAGCGTCCGACAGGCGGGCACGGATGAAGGCAATCGTACCCGGCTGGGCGCCTCCGGGTCGGTAATCGTGGGCGATCAAGGCAATACCCGCGGTGGGGTGGATGTTCGAGCGGAACAGGGCAATACCCGCCACAACGACAATGTGATCCAGCAGATTCAGGTGCTGGATGGCGGCGAGGCCTATATTCAGACCGGCCAGGAGATTCCCCGGACGGAAGGCTATATCACCCAATACGGTGGAGTCAGGCAGGAATACCGTTCGAATTATTACCAGCCGGTGACCACCGGTTTCTATGTCCGTCCCCGTCTGAGCGGCGATCAGGTCACCCTGGAAATCGCTCCCCAGCGGCAGCGGGAGAGCCTGGGAGGCCGCGGAGTGATCGAGACGCAAAACCTGTCTACAATGGTTTCCGGGCGTCTGGGCCAATGGCTGGAGATTGGTGGCGTGAATCAGAGCAGCCAATCCCAGAGCAGCGGCTTATTGCGCTATGGCCAGTCGCAGGAGCAACAGAACCGGCGGATTCAGATCAAGGTCGAGGTGATGCCGTGAAGGGGCGGGATTTTTGCATGCAGCGCAATACGCTAACGCTATTGTGCTCTACGCGGGCTTCCCGCGAGTGAAAACTTGTGTATAAACCTTCCTCCATGAAAATCCTGCTTATAAAGCAGGATTTTCATGGTATGACGTTATCAGCTGGTGGTGGTTGCAGTAAGTCCAACCGGCCGGCGTAAGCCAGGGTGATCAGTGGCCCGGTAACCGTTTAGCCTCCTCTTCCCCGCTTGCGCAAATAGGGGGAGATATTGGGTTTTCCCCTCCTTGGCTAAGGAGGGGTGGCGCGTAGCGCCGGGGTGGTTTGTCCATGCAGACACACAACGTTCCTTCGCTAAAGCCTCGCAGGAAAGTACGGC
>CAIMUS010000113.1 GCA_903844665.1 uncultured Pseudomonadota bacterium | reverse complement strand
GCCGATATGGGAAATCGAGGAATAGGCCAGCAGGCGCTTGAGGTTGTACTGGACGACGGCCACCAGATTGCCCAGACCGATGGACAATACGGCCAGCACCGTCAGCATCTGCTGCCAATCCGCCTGCAAGGGGCTCATTCCACCCACCAGCACCCGTATCGCCATGGCGAAACCGGCCAGCTTGGTCGCGGAGGCGATATAAGTCGTCACCGCGGTCGGCGCGCCCTGGTAGACATCCGGCAGCCACATGTGAAAAGGCACCGCGCCGAGCTTGAAGGCCACGCCCACCACCAGAAACACCAGCCCGAACACCAGCACCAGATCGCCGGGCTTCTGCAAGGACAGGGCCGCTGTCGCCGCGGTGACGGTTTGCAGATCCAAACTACCTGTGGCGCCGTAGATCATCGAAATGCCGTACAGCAGCATGCCGGAAGCCAGCGCGCCCAGGACAAAGTACTTGATCGCCGCTTCCGACGCCACCGGCGAATCCCGGTCGAGGGCCACCATGGCATAGAGGGACAACGACATCAATTCCAGCCCCAGATACACCATCAGGAAACTGTTGGCCGACACCAGGACCATCATGCCCAGTACGCCGAACAGTCCCAGGGTATAGAACTCGCCCTTGAACAAATCGCGGTCCCGCAGATACTGTCGTGAATACAGGAACACCAGCGCCACACAGAAATAAATCCCCAGTTTAAGGATATCCCCGAGGGTGTCGCGTACGAAATGGCCGTGAAAGGTGATCACCGATTCCTGCGTATAGGAGAGCAGCGTCAGCACGGCGGCGCCCAGCAAGGTCAATTGGGACAGGCGATAGCTGAGATCCGGTCGGCGCCTCCACATGGGCGTCCGGCAACCAGGTATGCACCGGCCACATCGGTACCTGCACCAGTCCGGTTGCAGCGCGGATGAGCTAATCACGCTGTTTGCATTTCCAGCAACACGTTGCGGAGCGTCTGGAAGCTTCCTGACCGGTTGCAGCCGGGATTCATATGCTGCGCTACAGCCCGTGCAGCCTCAATCTTGCGCAGCCCACCTTTGAAGTAGCCCACCTTCTGCAGAACTCGTTCAAATGCTTCCCAGGTTCCGCCGAGGATCGCATCTGGATCTCGATATTTGGCTTGCAAAGGTATCTGCCGGGGTGCTTTTGGATATGCCTTGCGTACCGCCTCCCAGTCCCCAAAAAACCATGCTTCCAACTCCTCAATTGCAAGCCGATTTACAATACTATAAGGTTGATTTCTGGCTTGCGATCTGCTTAATAGGCCAGCCTGCCTGGTGAAGTTCTCAAGTCCTGTCTTTAGAGCAATACAGTCGTCATCGTCCCGGTCGATAACCACCAAAATACGCCAATCCCCCGGTAACCACGTTGCATAGCCGCGCAAGCGTTCCGGTAGCCGTTGCAAAAGCTCATGTTTACACTGATGTGGGTAGATGGAGAACGATATATCCTGCGAAAGAATCTTTGGCAATAGCAGATGCAACGCCTGTTCCATCGACGGTTCTTCGACCAGTACCTCGATGTGTTGGACGATCATCGTGCCAGCCCCCTATTTTGCGGCGCTCCCGCGTTAACGAGTGGATCACCGACTCCGAGTCTTCCTTCAAGCCACAGGTGGCCCATGGACGCGCCCGCTTTTACAAAATCCGGTATTCCTGTTATTTCCGAAGCGCGAACGACCTGGGTGTAGCCCTGTTCATCGCGGTAAAGGACGCGTACTTCTTCAGGTCTTATGGCGTTGAGGAAAAAGGGAGAATGCGTGGTAACCAGAAGTTGTGACCGCGCGGTGGCGGAGCGACACTCCTCGGCAAGCTCGGGGAGGAGTCTGGGATGCAGAAAATTTTCCGGTTCTTCGATACCGACGAATTGTGGAGGCTCGGGACCGTGGAGCACTGTCAGGTAAGCAAGCATCTTGAGAGTGCCATCAGAAGCAAACCGCGAAAGCACGGGTCGCTCGAAGGGTGCATCTTTAATCTGAAGCAGTAACCTTCCGTCCGGCATCGGGTCTGCCAATACTTTTTCGATGCGGGGGACACGCCGCCGTAGTATCTCGATGATAGAGTCCAGGCACTCTGGATATTGTTCTTTGAGATACTGAATGACATTGGGTAAGTTGTCTCCCGTTTTACTCAATCGCTCCTGGGGACCAGCTTCGGGCTGACCGCGGGTGTCATCGATCGAGAGGTAAGAGACATACCAATCAGTTATAAACTCGCGCAGCGCCGCCACGCGAGGATGTTCGGCGAACTGGCCTAACGTGTTGACGGCGATAAAGTCCGGGGAGCGCAAGAGAATCTCGATCCGCTTATCCTGCTCGTCCGGCATCTCACCACTGGCAGCCCTGCCCTGCCCCTCTTTGTAATCCAGAAAGCGAAACGGTTTGCCAGTAGAGCCACGGCGCCACTGAAGCCACTCTTCAACTACCACCGGCCCTTTCGATCGCTCGTCAATGGCGAGATGGTAGGTAATGATGGGGTACTTCTGGCGTTCCCGGTATTTAAGTTCAATGACGATGGGTGTGTCCTGCCCTCGGGTCTTGAGTTCCTTCGCTCGTCCGCGCCGATCCCAAGCATACCTTAAGCCAAACTGGAAACATTCGGAGAGGAAATTGAACACATCGAAGATCGTTGATTTACCGCTACCATTTGGGCCGAGCAAGACTGTGAGCGGCGTAATACCCTTCAATTCTACAGTCTTGAGAGCACGGTAGTTCTCCACGTGCAAATACTCTATGCGCGCTGGCTCGTCGCCAGGTTGCCGCTGGCGCAGCGGTGATTTTCTGGTAGCCATCACATTGTCTCCTTGAGGAGGCGCTCGGCATCCTGGAGACGGATTTCGCCCTTTCCAAGATAGTATCTACAATTGCTCATGACACCCCCTCCCAATTCATCGAAAAGGACCGTCACTGTTGCCTGTAGTGACGGTAGATCGTCATTAATAATAGATCATTGGTTAGGCGAACATCAGCCGCCCACGGGGTTCGGGTATCGACCGCCCAAGTTCTCTGGCAGTATCAATCCATTCTTGAATTACCATCTCTGCATTAGCCACTGCTTCCTGATAGGTTTGGCCGTCCGCCATACAACCGGGTAATTCGGGAACTTCGACGATAAAAGCATTATCCTCATGACTCCAATAAATAATCATTTCATACTTAATCGACATGCTGTTCTCCCAATCGATACTTAAGCATAATGCCCCTTACCTGTTTGATCTGATACGCTTTAGCCTTTGCTCCTTTAGGTTGCAGGTTGATGATTTCTTCGATACCCTCCTTTGTGAAAATAGAGTGATCTCCTCTGATACGCTCATTGAATCCAAGACGGATGAGAAGCTGACGTAGGTCAGAGAAAGAAATATTTTCATCTGCGGTTCCACTCAAAATCTTCTGACGTACTTTGCCATACTTTCCCATTGGGTTACCACTTCACGCCAGGATTCACGGGACAGGTTGGGCATACCCATTTTACCCGGCTTTCATTCGACGCAATACGCTAACGCTATTGCGCCCTACACGAGCTGAACACAATCGTCAGGATACATCTTCGCCCTTTCTAGTCGAAGATTTCCACACCTCATCCGAGAATTCTGCGACCTTTTCGCCGGGGGACAACTCAGGTCCAGCCAGGCTATCAAGCCACTTCATGCCCTGCCTGTAGACTTCGTCATATCTTGAGCTATTAGCAGGTCTGACCAACCTAGTTCTTCTAGGCCCCCTGTTTTGGCTTTTCTCGCGGATCACCCTCATTCGCTCCTGGAATTTTTTCTGCTTTTTCGCAGACAAGGTTTCCATTCGCAGTGGCTGTGGCTTCTGCTGCTCTTTTAAGGGTTCCTCTATCGCCAAGGAGAAATCCAGGACTTCATTGGGCGCAGCTGAGAGCATCGGTTTCGTTTTATAGACGAAATCTAGTAGAGCCGGGGTATCTTTTAGGAATTTATGAACATTTTGCCTCAAGTCGACAGTAATGCACGAAGGAATCCGTTTTTCTATTTCTCCCAACTGGCGAGAATCCCGCTTATTCCAGCGGACCCAGTCGTTTCTTTCCTCATAGTCGCTTTCGAAGACTTTGCAATCGGCCTGAAGAACTCTTAGCGCCGGTTCGATGCGGGCGTTGACTGTTTGGGACCAGGGACCGAACTTGTAGAAGCGCCAATCTACGCCGGTATAGGTTTCGCCGCGGTTCCGTCTGGCAAACGCGAGATCCGCCAGGTAAACATATTTGATCAAATGTATCGGCCCAAGCTGCCGATCAAAATAGTCATCTTCAGCAATTCCCGCTCTAATGCACCGGCGTCAGTAGCTAATTGATCAGTAATTACACAAGAATCATAACGACAAAAACTACCCCTGACTTCCTCGGAAGCCATAATGAACCGCTCTCATTTTAACCACTTTCTTTCAACACTCTCATTCATCAAAACAACTATGGATTCTACCGAGGATTATGAGGTATCTGGTTGCAACACACCACCCTTATGTCCATAAATAATCGCTAACCATACGGTGTCCCAACTCACCACAAAATACTCCTTAAACAACCCCTTTAT
>CAIMUS010000112.1 GCA_903844665.1 uncultured Pseudomonadota bacterium | reverse complement strand
TGTTCCCGGCTGACAACTATTACAACCTGTGACCCCAGGCGGTTGTCATGACTGTTGCTGAAGCCAGGCGGTCAGGTCCACCGCTGTCTGAAAATCCAGCAGGGCTTCTCCCAAGGCTTCCAAATCGGTCACGGAGAGCGCCTGAATACGGGTTTCCTGGGCTGGTGTCAGCGTGCCGAAACGGCGGCGCAGTTGCCGCAGCACCAGCGCCTTTTCCCCCAGTTGCCGGCCTTCCTGCCGGCCCTCCTGCCAGCCTTCCTGCCGGCCCTCCTGCCAGCCTTCCTGCCGGCCCTCGGCACGGGCTTCCTGGTAGACGAGGGTTTGTTTCAGATCGACATCGGGCAGGTGCAGCATGGCTTGAATCCTCTCACGGGTCACGTTGGGGAATTTGTAGATCAGGATAGTTTCGACGAAGTCGAAGAATTGCCGTATTTGGAGATCATCCAGCCGGTCCCGGTAGCTGTCGGCCAGCGCGTTGGTTTTAGCCACTGCTGTCGCGGGTTCGGCGATGATCAGTTGCGCCAGTTGCATACCCAGCGTAGTGGCCGGGTGGTCGGCGATGTCTTCCAGGTAAATCCGGTAGACTCCCGGCAGGTCGAGCAGCGCTGCAAACGCCCGTGGCGGCGGTTTCTCCGTCGCCCGGTTGGGGTAGATCACTACTGCCCGCCAGTCGCGGTCACGGCCCTGGCGATACAGGAACAGGAACAGCGAGGTGAACCAGCGCGGGTAGAAGTTGTCGTCCGGCTGAGACTGAGCTTCGAGAAACACCAGCGGTTCATTGGGGGCGGTTTCCGCGGGCATCAGGATGCCATCCAGCCGAAAGCCGGTCTGTTTGACCTCTTCCGCGTGCAGGGTGTAACCCGCTGTTGGTGGCAGCGGCCAACCGGTGAGTTCGAACACCACTTCCGGGTGTTCCTGAAACAGCCGATAAAACAGGTGATCGGTCTTCATCACGAATGCTTGTTCTGAACACGAGGGTTATCGCAGTGTAGCACGCAGCGGCGTTTCGATCTTTTTCATATTGGGCAGGAGCTTCGCATAAAATGCTCTTAAAAATGTGGTCTGTCCTTATTACCCTCGTCATCAAGCAGTAGGCATGACAGCACTATTCGAAGCTGTCCACCCCCTCGCCAAAAAGATCCAGAAACCGTATGCGATCCTCGTCATCCGCGGAGATCGATCCGCGCCGATCTCCGCGTGCCATGACGTGATAGAACGCACTGGAAGACTCGACTCGCAGCGGCTTGGCAATGGCCCTCACTTTAGATCACGATCAGTGATCGTTGCAGTCGACACCCCAACGGGATCGCCGATTCATCCATTCACCCGGAAACGCGTGAACATTCCATCGGCCAACACATTGATCGCACCGTGCCTCTGGCTGCATTGACGACAACAGGCGTCCAATAACGTACTCGGTTTTTGCTGCCATGATGCCGATTCGCTCCATTGTTTGTAGCGGTCAAGCTTTTCCTTAAGCACAATTCGGGCATCATTAATTTGCTTCCGAGCCGTCTCAGGGCAGGCGAAGAATTTGACCTCGTCTCCGGTGACAACCAGAGTCGGATAGAACAATCGTGCCACGCAGTTGAGAAAGTCCGATTTAACCCAACTCCGTCGCTCGATGACCTCGATCAAAGGGTCGGCACGAAGCGTTTTCACTTTTGATGGTAGGCTGCCATCGTATGAGAAGATGAGGGCGACCTTCTTTTCGTTTGCCAGTTTGACTGCCCCCTCGATATCATCCTTATTGTGGTTGTCCGCGGCGATTCCGTAGAGCAATTGGACGGCAATATCCCTCTTGGCCGAGACCAGTCGGTCCAGGTTGTTTCCAACCTGGGTCCAACACCGTTTTTCATCCACCATATAACGCTTATCATAGGTACTCTGCGTACCGGCATCGAGCAATACATTGACGTAGTCGCCTGGGCTGGCGTCGTTGACCAATGCCGTATACACGTTCTGATCGTCACACCATAGCGGCGAGACTATCCCAATATTGACATTGGTTCCTTCCCGGACGGTCTTGATCAGGTCGCTTATGCCCTTGAAATTGAGGGGATCGTTCTTTGGTCTGGCGGGGTGGTGGTTTTCGTCCACAGATCCCGAGAACACCACAGTCCGAATACTTTGCTTGAAGGCGATGATGATCGCTTTGAGGCCGTTCAGATGTGCATCCCCTGGGTCTTCAGAGAGGATGACTTCAAGCTGCAACGGACGTGGTTTCTTCTGCAAGTCATCGAAATGGATAGAGTCGCCGAGAATCTCCAGAAACTCGCGTCCATCGTCGAAGCGTCTCACGCTTCCGGTGCGGGCGCCCCCACGCCTGGATTCGTGCCAGTGCCACCCAAGGATCGAGTCCGCGAGTCGGTCCACAGCCCCCACACAGTAGCGGATTGTCGCCCGACGGCGAAACTCCAGTCGATCCGAAGCCTCCTTAAGATAATTGGAGATGAGATTTAACGCACCGTTTGGAGAATCTAGGCTGGAGCAAAAATCCTGGTAGCTGATCGCGTGGACAAGCCCCATTTTCTTGAGTTGCTCCCATTCAGCTTTAATTTGAGGATGGCGCTCCTCATTAACGAATAGCATCCCAGGTGGGTCTTGCGGCCGAGCGAGTACGGACGCCATGATTTGTTGCGCCGCGAGCCCACCACGTCCGACCAGGAGAGTGCAAGCCGCGTACCAGTACATCAGGGCCCCCGGGTCCGCCAGCTTGCGAGATGGTTCGCCCGGAATATAGAGCCGCCATGTCCTTTTAGAAATCTTCAATTCGCCTTTCTCATTCTTGAAGACGTCCTTGATGAGCAGAGAAATACTTTTACCCCTGCTTTTAATAAGCGCGTTGCTCGCAGCGTTGTGGAGCTTGACAATGAAGTCGTCCCAAACCTTGCCGCCTCCACCAAAGACGATCACGAGCGGGTGTTTCTTGTTGATATCGCGCAACTCGGTGTAGTGCGGCGCCGCCGCGAGTTCATGCTCGGGAATGGGATCGTAGAGCAAACCGGAGGTCTCGAGGACTTTAGGTCCTTCGAAATAGTCACGATACTCGCGGACGCCGAACTCGGGAGGAAGCAGGTAGACGGCATTGGCCTGTTTTTCCTCGTGCTCGACCTTGCCGAGAAAATTATTGAGGTACAAGGGGAGCTCGCCGGTCAGCTCCTTGCAAACCGCTCGAACGCTCTGTGTCGTGAGGTGGTCGGTCACAATGACCGACCGACAGTTCAGTTCCTTCGCGACTGCGACCGCGAAGGCTTCGCCGCAAGAAACGAAGAGTGTCTTGTTGTCTATCTTTCCCTCCACGAGCTTCTTGCATTTTTCAATGATGCGATGAAAGGCCAGACTTACCATCTCGCTGGTGGGTGCTAAGTTGGCCTTGCCAGTGATGAGCTTGTTGACGGTGTCGCGCGTTCCGGTTGGTTCAACCCGTCCGTCCTTCGACTTCTCAAGGCGAAGGAGAAGAAGATCTTCTTGTGGCTGCTCGATGACCTCGATGCAGTGCTTGAATCCACCCTCCAAGCGAAAAAACTCTACGGCGGCATCGGGAAATGGAGTGACGATACCGCAGCGAATCTTGAAACCGGTGCGGCGCAGAAAGGCCGAGGCGAGGACACAGGGGATCTCCGTGCCGCCCGCCTGATCGGAGTGCGCCCACAGGATGATATCGAGCGGTTGTTTCTTTGACATCTTATTATCCTCTCTTGGTTAGGGAGCCCGACGCTATCCGGGCTCGGAAGGGGCCAGGATCTACCCATATACCGGTCCACTGGCTACCCGCCTCTGCTGCCAACGGGGTTTGATCGGTCTGCACTCATGATCGCCCGATAGCAATACCACTCGCTGGTGCGGGAGATGCGATGGCGGAGTTGGGCCAGGACGTTGTCTTCGGCATTGATCTTGGAGTAGTCCAGGTTCTGTATGGGGCAGGAACCGACGCAGCGGTGGCTCAGATACCAATTGCAATCGTGGCAGGCGTCCCACTTGAGCGAAAGGTCACGAAAGATCGTCCAGGCGGCATCGTCCCGCCAGATGTCCAGAAAGCCGACGGGATTGTCGAGGGCGAACTCACCGGCCAGGAATGGGGCGCGGATCTTGTCGGGCACCGTCGAATCGACGGCGGGGGAGTAGGCACAGCCGTAAACCAGGAAACGGCCGGTAGCCGCGTCGTAGTCGAGGTTGGCGCCCTCGCGCCCGGCCGCGCAGGCCCAGCGCTTTCGGAATACGGGGTCGGGTAGTACGTCGCCCGCGTGCTCCGTTTCGATGGTCGTCGTGAATTGGATACCAAGCCGATGCTTGGCGGCAACGAGGTCTTCAATGACGGTCTTGAACTCTGCGGCGGTCACCATATCGCCGACCATTCCCGCACTGCGCACTTGCGGGCGCAGCGGAATGACGGTGATGCTTTCCGCGTCGAGTGACTTGCAGATCCCCGCCAGCTCGAACATTTGCCCCTTGTTATGTCGGGTCAACACGGTGGTCAGGCGAATACGTATGCTGGAGTTGCTCTGCTTCAGGTAGCGCAGATTGGCCACGACTTTGTCGAATGTGCCGGGGCGGTAACGGTTGTGCGTGTCGCGATCACCGTCGATCGAGCAAATGACCCAGAGGTGGTCTATCTCCGCGATCCGCTCGAGGGTCCGCCGACTCATCAGGCCGTTGGTGGCCACCGAAACGTAAACGCCCTCGTCGCGGAACTGGTGGAGGATATCGAAGAAATGCGGGTGGGTGGTGGGCTCGCCCCCCGTCAGCCGAACCTCGATCAAACCGTGCCGGGCAAGGAAACGCGCCATCTCCATCGCCGCGGACACCGGCACATGGGCAAGCCCTGCGCCTGCCTTGATAAAGCAGTAGTCACAAGCGAGATTGCAATTGCGCGTAATTTGGAAGTAGATCCGGCGGGGAAACCGGGTATGGGTCGCAGGCGTCTCGCCGGTAAAGATGGTCGCCTCGTCTCCCGTGATCGCCTGAATGCCTTTGGTGCTCTCGGTACAATCCTTCGGAAGGGCAGCCAGGTAATCGGATTCGGTGATGTCGCCCAAGCGCCCGCTCGCGCTGTCGACCTGCGTATACTGGCCGTGGTCGGGGTGCTCGCGATGGATCCGAAGCATGCCATTACTCCTTGCGCAGGTGTTTGACCTGGACCTCGCTGGTCGGCCTTGACCCGCGCAGCGGTTGGCACGAGCGACAATGAACGCAGGGCAGGGAATCGGCGAATGGGAGCTGCGAGTAGTCGCCACTGAGCTCGGCCCGGCGCAGGGCCGACAGAGCGGACCCCCGCCAGATCTCGGCGATGGATTGGCGAGTCACATCGCCGAGGATGCTGGACGCATCGAGATGTTCCTTGAACAGTTCGTTGAAGCAGACCACCGCGTCTCCCTTCACCCCGATATTGAATCGGGCCCAGTGGACCAAGCAGGGTGCGTGGCAGGGTGTAGCATCGGCAGGCTCTGTCGAAAGCTCGGCAAGCAGGTTATTGTAGGTGTGGTAGGTGCGCACGAAAGCATCGTCTACCAACCCACAGCCCTTCCAGTGATTCACGAAGGCGTTATCGGCGCGGCGGTCCTTGGACTGGACCCGGCTGGCGATCAGGCGGGTTGTGGTTCCCCGGGGAATGGCGGAGCGAAGGAATTCCAAGTTGGCCACCACCAGGTCGAAGGCATCGACGCCCTTGGTCGCGCGATAGTCGGCCCGATTCGTGCTGTTGACGGAGATCTCGATGATATCGGTGTGTCTGGCGACGGTTTCCAAGAGACCCAGGTTGGTCGTCACGGCCGACGAGAAGATCCACGTTGGTACGCCCTTGCGGCGGGTCGAGCGCAATGCCGAGGCGAGATCGCGCCAAAGTAACGGCTCGCCCACCGAATGGACCCGCAGCAGGGATCCGGGGTATCGTGCGACCTCATCGGCGATTTTGTCATACAGCGATAGCGGCATGCCCATTTCGCCGAAGCGCGCCTTGCGTTGTCGCGGCGGTGTGCGCCCCAGCGGACAGTGCGTGCATCGGCACGGGCAGCGTGAGCGGTACACTTCGACGTTCACGATGGTCGGGAATCGGAAAGCCTCGGGACTCGGGAAACCGACTGCTTCGAAAAAGGCATCATCAGATGTCATCGTATGCCCTCCTGTCCAGTGATCCGCAGCTCCTCAATGATTCGGGTGGTTCCCTTCCACCGGGATTCCTCGTCCGGAAAGAGCACGACTTGGCCGCCCAGGGATTCGACCAGTTCCATTTCCTCGACGACGACGGCCTGCGCGCGATCAGCCTTGGATTTGAAGTAATAATCCGGCTTGAGGGTACGGATCACGGCAAGACAGTTCGGTTGCGTCAGCACGGCCACATGGTCCACGTATCGCACAGCGCTAAGCAACGTCAGGCGCTCGGCGAGGTTCATGATCGGGCGGTCAGACCCCTTCTTTGCCCGTATGTCTTGATCGGCCTGCGTCACGGCAAAGAGGTCGCCCCCCAGGTCGGCGAGGAACCGCTTTGCGTAACGCATCCCGCGCAGGTGTCCAAGGTGGAGGAGGTCGAAGCACCCGGATACCATGCCGATCTTGCATTGGCCCCGGGCGCGAAAGGTTGGCAAGCGGTCGGATGGAACCAGTTTGGGCAGGTCGGGACGGGTGTTCCCGGTCACTATCCCCTTACGGGTGATAATTCGGCTCAACAGATCCGGTCCTTGGCCCTGCGTCTGGTCGGCGAGCGCAGCCTGATTGACATCGATCGAAAAGTAGCCAAGCCATTCCCGCCATTCTGCGTCGGTGTAGCTGCGCAGATCGCGTATCGCGCGGATCAGTGCCGCGATGTCGACCGGTGCGTTGGGAACACTGCTGACGGGTGGAACGGGCGATCTGGTGCGCCGATGGGGTTGCGCCGGGGTGTCGCTGGTGGGTTGCGAGACAAAGCACACCGGGTCCTGCCCGTCCAGATGGCCTGTCGCAAAATAGGCCATAGCTACGCAACCACCGACACATTCATTGCCATAGGCATTACAGCCCTGACATCGGTTGTCCTTGCGGATGTTGCGAAATTGCGTCAACACGGGCGAGCGATTCCAAAGGTCCAGTAAAGGAATCTCGCCGAGCCGCCCGATGGCGAATTCGCGTTCGGGTGTTGCCAAGAAGGCGCAGGGGTAGATGCGGCCGTCATAGCTGACATTAAGCCGTGACCGCCCAGCCGGGCACACTGCCCTGGACGGAGCCGGCAGCGCTGAGGATGGCTTCTGCGGACTCAGGACGTCGAAGTCGGTTCTGACGTCGATAGCAGGGTACTGTGCCCGGAGGCGACCAATGGTTTCGACCGCGCCACGGTATTCGGCAGGACTCGGGATCTGGTCTCGCATGTGCAGGTTTGCCCTGCCGATGGGGCGCAACGGGGCGAACTTGATGCCCACGGCCAGCTCTTGGGCAAGCTCTATGAGTGGGGTCACGTCGGCCAGGTTAGAGCGAAAGAGGTGGGTGGAGATAAGGACGTGAGGGCAGATGTCTTTCAGGAATCGGATCGAGCGCATGACCTCATCGAAAACCCCCGGCCCGCGCACCTGATCATTAGCAATGCGCATGCCATCCAGGCTGACGGAGACGGAGCCGAGACTCAGTGCCTTGAGGCGTTGGCGCCCCGTACGCCCAAAGACCCCATTGGTGCTGATGGCGACCACCATGCCCCGGCCGGTCGCTTCTCGTACAATGGCGCCGAATTGTGGGTGCAGCGTGGGCTCCCCCCCGGAAAGCCGCAGCCGCTCTTGTCCGAGGTCCCGCAGCTCGGCGATCAAGCGGGTTGCGTCGGCAATAGCCAACTCCTGGACCGGTTTCTCGCCGGAGAAATTGTAGCAATGCCGACAGTGCAGATTGCACCGGTTGGTGATATCCACGGCGACATCCGGGGCCGGCGTGAAGAAGGGCGTTAGTGTAGACATGCTTTGTACCTAGCGATTCCTGGTGGAGTCACCAGCCCACTGGATAACGGGGGCCAGTCGCGCTATGAGGATCTCTCGCATTGCTGCAATGTCCATTTCGCTCAGCGCGTCGGTTCGGAATACATAGCCGGTAGTACGGCCTCTGGCGACCTGGAAATAACGGGAGAAGTCGGTATCGATACGGGTAATGCCGAACTTGGTTGGGTCGTTGTAAAGCGGTGTTCCCGGATAGGGAATCACGGGATAAACCGAATATTCATCGGGTCGTAAATCGAGCATCAGATCAATCGTCTCCTGGATGGTTTGCCAGGTCTCGCCGGGGAATCCGACTAAGAGAAAGACCCGTACTGCAAGCCCTGACGCCTTTGCGTTGCCGATGCCTCGACGGATTTGTTCGACGGCCTGGTGCTTCACCATCCGCGCAAGGAGGCGGGGTGATCCGGATTCGACGCCGAAGGAGATGTGTCGGCATCCACTGGCGTAGAGGAGGTCGGTGATCTCGCTTGTACATTGCCCGACCCGCCCAAAGCAACGATAAGTAATACCCTGAGGCTTAAGCAAGCGGGCGATCTCGCGCAGACGCGGGCGGTTAAGAGTGAATGTGTCGTCCTGGAAGCGGAAGGCATTGATCCTCCTTTGTTCCTTTAGGGCCACGATCTCGCCGACAACATGGCGCGCCGATCTGTAGCGGACCTTCTGAGCACGCCCCATCACCAGGCTGTTGCAGAATACGCACTGATGTGGACACCCACGCGAGGACAAGATGCTCAATGATGGGTTGCCGTCGACGATTCGGTGGTAGCTGGGAACATCGACCAGCGCGTAGTCCGAGTAGGGGAGTGTATCCAAATCCTCAATCAGGGGGGCGGTGAGTGTAGGGGGTGGCGTGCTCCCGCGGGCCAGGGTGCGCAAGAGCAAGAGCAAGAGCATGAGCATGGAAGCCTCTCCCTCGCCGACGACCACATGGTCGAAGTCCCTTGATACCGCCGTTGGCAGCGCAGTTGCGTGGGGGCCTCCAGCGACGAACCGAGCCCCTGGATAGATCTGGTGCAACTGGGCCTTGATGTCCAGCGTACGGTGGTATGTCGGGGTATAGGTGGAGAACCCGTATACATCCGCGGGCGGGATTTGACTCATCCAATTGGGGGCAGCCGTCGATGACAGATCGACGATTTGGGTAATGAAGCCGTGGCAGTTGAGCCAGGTTGCTATGTAGAGGAGGCCGAGCGGGGGTTCCAGACGGTCATCCTGCAACTCGTAGCAGGGCGTATGGATCAGCACTGTGCGCAAAGATTGCGGCATTGTGGCATGACCCAGGCGCGATCAGTAGAGGTGGCGGGATCGGGTCGGGCCACGCGCAAGCTGAGCGCCCCAGGTCTCCCACCTCCGACGCGGATCGCACTGCGCGCAGTTTGGGAAGCGGGGTAATACGCGCTCACGAACCGCGCGCACAGCGAGTCGCCATAATTCGCTCAGCGCGGTGTCGGTGACCGAGCCGACCGACAGCGCCTTGTCGATGTCGTCGATGCGCCCGCCGGCATAGGTCTCACCCTCTGGGTCTATACCGAATGGCACTAACTTTTCATATAACTTGTTGATTTATATTAGTATTTATGCCACTTTGAGGCCATTTTGAGGTATCATAACCGGGTGGTGTTACGAAAGTGTTGGCATGAAAAAATTAAGTTATTCAAACAGTTGCTTAT
>CAIMUS010000111.1 GCA_903844665.1 uncultured Pseudomonadota bacterium | reverse complement strand
GCGTCAGCAGGTATTGCTCGCTGCTCACTACCGTCGCCCGGTAGCGCCCTTCCCAAAGCGTGCCGCTGCGCCGGTAGGTGAAATTGAAGTACTGCACATAACGCCTGCCTACGGACTGGAGGACTTTGCTGATGCTGTGGTCGAATTCAGGTGTCGCCAGCAGATGGATATGGTTGGTCATCCAGACATAGGCGTGGATCGTAAGACCATGCTTCTCTGCCGCTTCAACCAAGGCATCGCGAAAAAATTGATAATCCGCATCCGCGGCAAAGATTACCTGCCGGTTGTTGCCACGCTGAATGATGTGTTGCGGAGAAAAAGGCGGAGAAAAAGGGAGAAAAAGGGGTCAGACACGATATTTCATCGATAAAGAGCGTTCTCATCGGTCTTCGTAGAGGTTTTCACGACGCAGCGCTTCGAGGGGGATGGCCGGCGCTGGAGGCAGAAGGTTCAGGAGTTGCGCCAGCCAATCATCGAAGGACAGGTGGCTGGCGGTAACCAATGGCGTGGAGGAGCGGACGACGACCTCCGCCTCGCCGGTCGGAAAATCGTCGGGCAACTTGACCCTGAGCTCGTGCTGAGCGGAGACCATGACTTTTTGGGTGTGTATCTGCATCACTGCGTCCTTCTCTATGCAAGGTGTGATTAGCCGCCGGGTATGCTGTCGGACACGTCCTGTGCCCGACCTACAAGGTTACGCTATTGCCGATAGTGTCAATGCGACAGCAGCACCGGCACGGTCATGTGCTCCAGCAGATGCCGGGTGGCGCCGCCCAGGATGATCTCCCGCAACCGCGCATGACCGTAGGCGCCCATGACGATCAGATCGAAATCCTCATCCGCCGCCCGGTCCAGCAGGAGATCGCCGACCTCGATATCGCCGGCGGGGAGATGGAGCGCGCTGGTGGCGATACCGCGCCGGACCAGATAATTGCACAGTTCCCCGCCGGACGTTTCGGCTTCGGTGCCGCTTTCAGTGGCGATGGTCAGCAGCGTCACCTGCTGCGCCTTATCCAACAGGGGCAACGCATCATAGACGGCCCGCGCCGCTTCCTTTGAGCCGTTCCAGGCCACCAGCACGCGCTGACCGAGGGTCGGACGGGGGCCGATGTAGGGAATCATCAGCACCGGTCGCCCCGCTCCCAGCACCACATGATTGACAAACCCGCCGCCGAGGGAATCAGGGTCCTGGTGATCGGTTTGGCCGATGACGACCAGATCATGAAAGCGGGCATGGTAATTCACCTGATGGCTGGGGTCGCCGGTGACGCAACGCCACTCCGAGTTCAGCCGTATCGCCGCCACCGCCTGCTTGAAAATCTCCTGTTGCTGTTCAGTCCTGTCCTTGGCGGCCTGGCGCTCCGCCAGGATGGTCTCCGGCGTAACGGAGACAGAGGTTTTCGCCAGCAACTCGGGCGAAGGCATGATGGAAAGACCCGTCAGGCGCGCGCCTAAGGTCTGGGCGAGGTTCACGGCCGCCGTCAGCCGGGCCGGACAGTTCCGGCTTTCGTCCAGATGGATAAGAATGTCCTGGTAAGCCATTAGAGATCTCCTTTGGAAATTGGGGGAAACTGGCCGGCGGGGACGCCGGCGCTCCCAGGTTCAGTGGCCACGAGGACGGCGCCTCGCATTTTTAACTGGCCGGCGGGGACGCCGGCGCTCCCAGGTTCAGTGGCCACGAGGACGGCGCCTCGCATTTTTAATTTCACTCCAAAGCGATTGTCATCTTGAGGAAACATTCACGAATGCTTTACCATTGTACGCCGTTGCTTCGGGATTTCAGTACAACAGTATAGAACAGGCATTGTCTTGCCGGACCCTACCTCAAGCATTTTAAGGACCTGAAGCAATCGACCTGAACAGCCATAACAACGAGCAGGTTCTACCTCTGCCAACAGCGGGCTGAGCTCGCATATTTCCTCAATCACCGGAGGTCAATCTATGAAAAGGCTATCCGCCTTATGTCTCGTGGCCGCCGCCATGCTTGCTCTGGTCCGTCCGCTCTGGGCCGAAGACAGCATCGTGGTCGGCGTTCCCCTGCCCCTGACCGGCGATCAGGCCAAATTCGGGGAGATGGAAAAAAACTCCTATCTGATGGCCCTGGATGAGATCAATAAAGCCGGCGGCGTCAAAGGCAGGAAGCTGGAACTGGATATCCAGGATTCCCAGGGCAAGCCTGAAGTCGCGCGCTCGATCGTTGAAAACTTCATCGACGTCAAGAAATATCCCGTCGTGGTCGGCGCTTACAGTTCCAGCGAGAGCAAGCAGGTCGCCGCCGTGGCCCAGGAGAAGAAAATACCTTATCTGGTCGTGACCGGTTCGGCCGACGATATCACCCAGCAGGGCTACGATTATGTCTTCCGCCTGAACCATACGACCGAAATGTACCCGGAGGGCCTGATTACGTTTCTTAACGAGGTCGTCAAGCCCAAGACGGTCGCCATTCTGTACGAGAACACCGATTTCGGCACCAGCAGTTCCAAGTCCTTCGCCAAGGTGGCGGAACAGAATGGCTGGCAGGTGCTTATCAATGAGGGTTATGAGAAGGGCGCCCTGGATTTCAAGCCCTTGCTGCAGAAGGTCAAGTCCGCCAATCCCGATGTGCTGTACATGGTCTCCTATGTGATGGACGCAGCGAAACTGATGAACGACGCCAAGGCGCTGCGGGTCGAGCCTAAGCTCTTCGTCGGCGGCGGCGCCGGCTTTACCCTGCCCGAATTTCAGATCAACGCCAAGGATGCGGCCGAGTACGTGATTTCGGTGACGCTGTGGGCGCCCGAAGTCAAATACCCCGGCGCCAGGCAATATGCCGAGAATTACAAGAAGCTTTATGGCGGCGAGTCCGATTACCATGGTGTCCAGGCTTACGCGGCGGCCTACGTGCTGGCCGATGCGCTCAAGCGGGCCAAGTCGCTGACGCCCAAGGACATCCGCGACGCCATGGCGACCACCGATCTGATGACGCCCTACGGTCCGGTCAAGTTCATCTCCTTCGGCAAATACACCAACCAGAACAAGCTACCCTCCTTCGTGCTGCAATGGCTTAAAGGACAGCCGCAGACCGTCTGGCCCAAGGAATACGCCTCCGCCCCGTATGTATTTCCCGTGCCCCGTTGGAAGGACCGCCACTGATTCAGCGGCGCTTCGACTGACACCCTAACCCGACAATCCACAACCAGCCAGCGGGGTGACGGGCGCTATGGAAACTTTTTTGCAAACGCTGATCCAGGGCTTTCTCCTGGGGGGTCTGTACGCCATCATCGGCATGGGCATGACCCTGATCATGGGGGTGATGGGCATCATCAACCTGGCTCACGGCGAGTTGATGATGGTGGCCATGTATATCACCTTCTGGGCGTTCACGCTGTTGGGGATCGATCCCTACCTGTCCCTGCTGCTAAGCGTTCCCCTGCTGTTTTTGCTGGGTCTGCTGATCCAGCGGGTCTTGATCAACCCGGTACTGCGGGTCGATTCGATCCTGCCGGAAAATCAGGTGATCCTTACCGTCGGCATCGGCATGGTGTTGACCAACCTGGCCACGGTGTTCTTCACCAGCAATTACCGCTCGGTCCCGGTGAGCTATACCTCGGACAGCCTCTATCTTCAGGATTATCTCCCGTCTTTCTCCCTGGATCTGTCCATCGGCGTACCCTATGCCGTCGATTTTCTGATCGCCGTCGGGATCACCGTCGCCCTGTGGCTGTTCATGACCCGCACCGATCTGGGCCGTAGCATCCGCGCCACGGCCCAGGATCGGGACGCCGCCATCCTGATGGGCATCCATGTGGAGCGGATCACGGTGATTACCTATGGCCTGGGAGCGGCCCTGGCGGGCGCCGCCGGCACCATGCTGATGCCGATCTATTACCTGTATCCCAATATCGGCGGCCAGTTCACCCTCAAGGCTTTCATCATCACCATCCTGGGGGGCCTGGGCAGTACCCTGGGCGCGATCTTCGGCGGCATCATCCTGGGAATCGCCGAATCGATGGGAGCCACCTATATCTCGATGGGCTATCGGGATGCGGTCGGTTACGTCATCTTCGTACTGGTGTTGATCTTCATACCGGCGGGCATCGTCGGCACTTACCAGCGCCGCTCGGCCAACCGGCGCATCGCCAGACAACTGGGGACCAAAACATGAGCGAGCCTAATGCAGCCGTGAGTGCGAACAAGCTGATGGATTTTCTCAAGGAGTTGGGACCGGCTTTCTGGATCGTCGTGGCGGTGCTGGCCCTGCTACCGGTGGTCGGTGGCTTTTTGCTGAACGATTATATCTATCACCTGATCATCCTGACCTTGATGTGGTCGATCATGGGCATGGCCTGGAATCTGCTGGGCGGCTTTACCGGCCAGGTCTCCTTCGGTCATGCGGCTTTTTTCGGAACCGGCGCCTATACCGGCGGACTGCTGGCGTTCAAACTGGGCATTTCCGCCTGGTATGGGCTGTTATTGGGCGGGTTCGTCGCGGTGGCGCTCGGAGCGGTGATCGGCTGGATTTGCTTCCGCCTGCGCGGGCCGTATTTCGCCCTGGCCACGCTGGCGCTGGCGGAAATCATGCGGCTGGTCGCCAATAACTGGGTCGATTTCACCAACGGCCCGATGGGGATCCAGGTGCAGCGGACCTTTACCACCAAGCTGCCGTACTACTACATCGTGCTCACCCTGGCCGCCGTGACTTATCTGGTCATCCGGGCGGTGATCGCGAGCAAGTTGGGGTATTACTTCGTCGCTATTCGCGAGGATCAGGACGCCGCCGAAGCGATGGGTATCCCGACCGCCCGTTACAAACGGCTCTCGCTGTACTTTTCGGCCTTCTTCATGGCCATGGCGGGGGCTTTCTATATGGTCTATATGGGCTATATCGATCCTCATGTGGTCTATGCCCTGCACGATATCTCCATCATCACCATCATGGTGGCGATGGTGGGCGGGGTGGCGACCTTCTGGGGGCCGCCGGTAGGCGCCTTGATCATGATCCTGATCGGAGAACTTTTCCGGAGGCTGCCGTGGGCGGGGACAGCGCACCTGACGTTTTTCGGCATTCTGCTGATTGTGATCATCATCTATATGCCGAACGGCGTGGTGGGCGATACGCATAAGCTTTTCGGGTTCTTGCGCAGGCCGGTTTCCAGGGCGCCAGGCCCCATGACCGCGGAGAAACCCTGATGGCCACTCTGGAAACCGTCGATGTCACCCGCTTTTTCGGTGGTCTGGCCGCCGTCAGCAACGTTTCCTTTCAGGTCAACCAGGGGGAAATCGTCGGCCTGATCGGTCCCAACGGCGCCGGCAAGACCACCATCTTCAACCTGATCAACAATTATTTTTCCCCGACCAGTGGCGATATCGTGTTTCAGGGCGAGAAGATCACGGGACTACCGACCCATGAGATTTGCAAACGGGGAATCGCCCGCACCTTCCAGGTCGTCAAACCGTTCCGGCGGATGTCGGTGCTGGAAAATATCATGACCTCGGCGTTTTTGCGCTACCCCAAGGCCGAGGAGGCGCGGGAGAAAGCGCGCTGGTGCCTGGATTACACCGATCTGCTGGCCTATCAGGATACTCTCGGCAGAAGCCTGCCGCTCGGGCAGCGCAAGCGGCTGGAAATCGCCCGCGCCCTGGCCACCGAGCCGAAACTGCTGCTGCTGGACGAGACCTGCGCGGGACTCAACCCCAGCGAATTGAACGAGGCTATCGACATCATTCGTAAGATCAATCAGGACCTGGGCATTACCATCATCATT
Source organism: uncultured Pseudomonadota bacterium (assembly GCA_903844665.1). GTDB lineage: Bacteria > Pseudomonadota > Gammaproteobacteria > Competibacterales > Competibacteraceae > CAIMUS01. Next base: position 8,946 of record CAIMUS010000111.1, on the reverse strand, counting down.
ATCGAACATCACATGAAGGTAATCATGTCCATTTCCCATCGGATCGTGGTGCTGCATCACGGCCAGAAGATCAGCGAAGGCACGCCGCAGCAGGTGGTGAGCAGTCCGCAGGTGGTCGAAGCGTATCTGGGAGAGAAATATGCTGCAGGTTAAAGACATCGATGTTTTTTATGGGGATGTGCAGGTGCTCTGGGGCTTGAGCTTTGAAGTGCATCAAGGCGAGGTGGTGGCGCTGGTCGGCGCCAATGGCGCCGGCAAGAGCACCACGCTCCGGGCGATTTCCGGGCTGGCGCCGCTACGGCGGGGAGAGATCATGCTACGTCAGCAGCCCCTGCACCAGACGCCCGGCTACCGCATCATCGAGCATGGCGTCGCCCATGTGCCGGAGGCGCGGCGGCTGTTTTCCGATATGACGGTCAGGGAGAATCTGATCATGGGCTCCTTGAAAAAAGGCGCCCGCGAACAGCGGGAGCAATCGCTGGAGCAGGTTTTTCACACCTTTCCCCGGTTGGCGGAACGGGCTCGGCAGTTGGCCGGCACCTTATCGGGTGGCGAACAGCAGATGCTGGCGATCGGTCGGGGGCTGATGTCCAAACCGAAGCTGTTGATGTTCGACGAGCCTTCGCTGGGTCTGGCGCCGATCGTGGTCAAGCAGATTTTCGAGGTGGTGAGGCAGGTGCGCGAGCAGGGCGTCACCGTGCTGATCGTCGAGCAGAACGTAACCCAGACCCTGCAAATCGCCGATCGGGCCTATGTATTGGAAAACGGCCGGATTACGCTGGAAGGGCCTTGCCGCGAATTGATAACGAATGATTATGTGAAGAAGGCGTATTTGGGGATTTGAGGATCGCCGAGTAGCTCGTAGCTCGTAGTTCCGCCGAATGTCTTGGTTTGATACGGCGGATTGCCCTGCGGGCATCCGCCCTACGCACTTAAGGACCGTCCTGGTGATTATAAAGTCGAGCAATTATGGCACTGGTTATTAAGCTTGAGTTGTCCCCCGGGATTCGGGCAAAGCTACAAGACAGGCTTGCCCGCCATGACAAAGAACGAGTGTATCAACTGTTGACAGAGGCTCTGGGACCGACAGTGGAGGCTTGGCTCCAGCAACCCCCCGATTTGCTACGTGATGACGAATTCGAGGTATTAATAGATCAATTTGCCGCCACATTAGCAGCAGGCATGTCATCGGAGACACCTGTATTATCGGATGCGGCAATAAGTCGGACGGCTATCTATGAGGAACATCCTTAACTGTGATCTATCTGGTAGACACTAATATTTTGCTCCGCCAGCCGTAATGTAGCCTTGACCTAACCAATCGCTCCAGCCGATGCCGCTGGCGCGGCACGGCTGAGCTTAACCGTTAGGCTTCTCACAGTAAGCATTCAAGTATGAGCCCTACCATATTCCGGGAACGTGGATTCAGGTTTTACTTCTTCTCGCGTGAGGAGCCACGGATGCATGTCCACGTTTACGCTGGGAATGGTGAGGCAAAATTCTGGATGGAACCCAAAATAGAATTAGCACAGAATTTCGGTTTATCGGACAAAGACCTGCGTACTGTTCAAAATCTCATTGAGGAACATGCTGATGAAATCCGCTCCGCTTGGTACAAACACTTTGGAAGTTGAAATTACTAACGTTTCAAAACACGGGTTTTGGCTATTACTCAAAGATAGAGAATTATTTGTACCGTTTTCTGAATTTCCGTGGTTCAAGGAAGCAACAATTACACAGTTAGTTGCTGTTGAGCAGCCTAGTCCACACCATTTGTATTGGCCCGATCTCGATATTGACCTCGCGATAGAATCTATTGAACATCCTGAACGATTTCCTCTGGTATCGCGCGTTATGCCTAACAAAACGTTGCAGCCGACCGCGCCTGACGGCGCGGCGGCTGAGCTTAACCGTTAGGTGGCATACCCATGTCTGCGTCAGTCAGTGACATCTATAACTATCGCCAAGCGACGCCCGATGTGGCCACGTCGGGTCAGCCGCGCGAGGAGCAGCTTGCGGCAATCGCGGCCGCCCCTGCGGCGCCAGCTTTCCGAGAGGGTCGTGCTGTTGGTGGGGCGGCGCCGCGGCGGCAGGCTATCGCCCGGTATTGGCCGAAATCGGCGCCCTGCAACCGCCGGATCTGGCCGCGTTGCGGCTGGAACTGGACCGCATCAGGGTGAGTCAGGACTGACTTTCACGGTAACATGGCCAGTAACCGTCGGCCTTCCGCCAGGAGAGCGGTGCGCCTGAACAGCAGGGTCAGCCGACCGCCCCCTTTCTGCCGCCAGAGCACCGCCGCCCGGATACCGGCCAGCAGCAAGGCGCGGATACGACTCTGATTGGCCGGGTTGGTGAGATACAGCGGCTTGCCGTTCACCAGAATACGCGGCGTCAGGGTGCTGATCGTGGCGGTATACAATTCGGCAAAACCAGCCGCCAGAGTATCCAACCCGGTAAAATCGGCCATCAGGGTAGCATCGGCGCCGGGAACCTGTCTCAGCCTCGCCAGGCTGGTTTCGATGCCGGCGCGGATTTGCCGCAACAGATCCGGCCGCCTGGCAAGCTTGCGCTCCAACACCAGCAAACTGATGACATAACGGGTGATCTCCATATCGTGAGGACGTCGCAGGTGCTCGCACAGCAGGCGCAAGCCCAGGCGCAGATTGCTCATGCCACCGTAGACGGCCTCACTGCTGTCGGCATCGATTTTAAGCAGGCTGACGACACAGGCGGCGAAAGCATCCGGATCCACTTGTCCGGTCTGGGCAATACCACGCACCAGGCTGCTCGCCTGCAGCAAAGCAGCCAGTGCAATAACCCGATCATGGTCGGCTCGAGACATGGGGTAAATACCTTAATCGCGTGCTGCTTGGTCGAAGGCGAGCTCGATAATACCACCCCCCAGGCAATCATCGGCGGCATAGAAAACCACCGACTGACCTGGGGTAAGCGCCCGCTGCGGCATGGCAAAGCAGACCTGGCAGCCTGCCGTATCCAGCGTTTCGATCATACAGCGCTGATCGGGCTGACGATACCGGGTTTTGGCGTAACATTGGTAAGGCGCCCGCGGCGGCTCGCCCCCGACCCAATGCAACTGCGAAGCCCGCAAGCGCTGGTGGAATAGCAGCGGATGCTGGTTGCCCTGAGCAACGATCAGCCGGTTAGTGGTCAGATCCTTGTCCACCACATACCAGGGCTCGCCGGAATCGCCCGGTCTCCCACCGATGCCCAACCCCTGGCGTTGGCCCAGCGTATAAAACATCAAACCCGGATGGTTACCGAGCCGTTCACCAGTGGCGGTGTAGATCTCACCCGGCCGGGCCGGCAGATAACGGCCCAGGAATTCCCGAAACCGCCGCTCGCCGATAAAGCAGATACCGGTACTGTCTTTCTTGGCATGGTTGCTCAGTCCCGCCGCCGCCGCCAACTCGCGTACCTGCTGCTTCTGCAAATCGCCTACTGGAAACAGGATTTTGCTTAGCCGGGTCTGGTCGAGGGTATATAAAAAGTAACTCTGATCCTTGGCGGCATCCGCTCCCTTGAGCAGGCGCCGTCTGCCTTCGTGTTCCAGGTGGCGCGCATAATGACCGGTGGCGATATAATCGGCTCCCAGGGTACGGGCGTACTCCAGAAATACATCGAATTTGATTTCCCGGTTGCACAGGATATCGGGGTTGGGCGTGCGCCCCAGGCGGTATTCGTCCAGGAAATGGGTAAACACCCGTTCCCAGTAGGCTTGGCTGAAATTGACCGGGTGAAAAGGGATGCTCAACGCCTCACAGACCTCGCAGGCATCTTCCAGATCCTCGCCGGCGGCGCAATAACCGGGTTCAAAGGAATCTTCCCAGTTCTTCATAAACACGCCGTGGACCTCATAGCCTTGTTCCACCAGCAACAGGGCGGCAACAGCCGAGTCCACGCCTCCGGACATACCGACGATCACCCGTAGCTTGCTCATTATATTTAAGGAGAATTCCTGTGGTAGATCAATCTGACCGAGATGGGGTCATTGGCGTCTTACGAGTAAAGCTTGATATGATGCCAGCGCTTCTAGTATAGATAGTGTCTGACCGAAAACTTCTTTCGGGAGCGCCAACTTTGTAGGGTTTTCGGCCAGACACCAGATAGGTAAATCCTCCAGGAAAGACAGACCATATTTACCAGGGTTCCCAACCGTGGGAATATCAAACCGCTAAAATTTTAAGGTTTAAATCAGGGTCCCGGAAATAGCAAAACCATGGGAAGTCTCCCGTTACTGCCCAATCAGCGCCCTTTCTTCAGCCTTAAGTGGAAAGCGCTGTTATTTACGAGTCTGGTGCTCGTGGCGGTCACCATGGCTATTTCCCTGCGTGGTTACATCAATTTGAACGCGCAGTTCGATCGCTATCGTCGCGCCGACCATGCCCGCTATGAAAGGGACATCCAAGCCCTGGTCGAGCAATCCTTGAATCGCCTGCGCGAACTGGGAAGCATGATGCCCTCCCTGCCGAAACTACAGCAGGGTCTGGCGAGCGGCAACCTGACCGATATCCAGGCGGCTTTCGAGCCGCAATGGCCCGTGTTGCAATTGGATCTGGGCATCAATGTAGTCGCCTTTTATACCACGACCGGGGAATTGCTGGCCACCTGGGAAGCCATGAACTGGAATCAGGGTCTCAATCCTCAGATTTTGGATTGGGTCAGACAGGTCAATCGAACCGAATTGCCGGTAACCGCGCTTAATTGCGATCCAGCCGATTGTATCCAGTATGCGGTGGTGCCGGTTCTGGCGGAAGGCCGCAGCGTCGGCGCGCTGCTGATTGGGAATTCACTCGCCGATGTCGTGCGCAGTTTTCGTCGGCTTTCCGGCACCGATATCGGTCTGCTTGTCGGCAATATCGAGCCTACCGGCGGAAATCCAGGGCGCTGGCTGCCTTCCTGGAATGCCCAGGTCCTCGCCCTGACCAATGCCGAACAGAATTTTCCGGTACTGCAAAGCCTGGAGGCACGGCATCCGCCGGATATCGCCGCCGACGCTGTCCGCACCACCTTGAATGGGCGCAGCTATGAAGTGAGGGTACTCCCTTTGCCAGGGCTGGTCGGCAGCTCTCCCGCTTATCTGGCTATTATCGCGGATATTACCGACAGACTGCAGGAAATCCGACAGGCGACCAAGGAGATTGTCATCGGGGGCGTAACGGGATGGCTATTATCGGAATTGCTGTTACTGTTCATCTTGTGGATGCCGATGTCCAGATTACGCCAGACCGCGGCCAATCTGCCCCTGCTGGCCCAGCGGCAGTTCCAGCGGGTCCGAACCGCTATCGTCGAACAGTCCCGCCGCCATGTTCTGGACGATGAAACGGATATTCTGAACACGACCACGGTAACGCTGGCCGACCGCCTGGAAGAACTGGAAGACCAGGTCGCAGAACGCACCAAGGCCCTGGCGCGACGGATGAATGAATTGGCCAGGGAACGGGATTTTATCGCCAGCCTGCTGGACCTGGCCCAGGTCATGATCGTTACCCAGGACCGCCGGGGACGGATCATCATGGTCAATGCCTATGCCCAGACGGTTACCGGTTACCGGGAACCCGAGCTGGCGGGTCGTGATTTCTTTACCGCCCTGTTCGCCGAGGGCGCGGCGGACCCCCAACGGATCAGGGAGGAACTGGCTGCCGATAAGCATAGTCATTTGCGTCACGAATCGCTGATCACCTGCAAGAACGGCGACATCCGTAATATTACCTGGTTTCATTCCCGCCTGGCGGCGGATGCGCCCGAAGACCCCGAGGTATTATCGGTTGGACTGGATATCACCGAGCGGCTGGGGGTTGAATCGCGGCTTGCCTGGCTGTCCGATCATGATACCCTGACCGGCCTGCTGAACCGGCGCCGCTTTCAGGAAGAGTTGGAACTGATTGTTACCGCGGCACGCAGGCATAACAAGACAGGCGCTTTGCTGTTCATCGATTTGGATCATTTCAAATATATCAACGATACCAGCGGCCATCATACCGGCGACGCCTTACTTAAGGCGGTGGGCAAGGTGCTCTCCAACAATATCGAAGCCGCCGATGTGGTGGCGCGCCTGGACGGTGACGAGTTTGCAATCCTGGTGCGGGATACCGACCCCGAGGGCGCGGTACAGGCCGCCGCCGACATCGAGCAGGCCTTGCATAATCTGAGCTTCATGGCCGGCAATCAGGCGCTGCAGATCTCCGCCAGCATCGGCATCGTTTTGTTTCCGCTCCATGCCGATACCGTCGGCGACCTGATAGCGAGCGCCGATCTCGCCATGTTTCAGGCCAAGGAGGAGGGCCGTGGCCATTGTCATCTGTTCTCCAAAGATGACGCCACCCGCGAACGCCTGCGTAACCGGGTCTATTGGCGGGATAAGGTCTCCAAGGCGCTGGCGGAAGACCGATTTCTGCTCCATTTTCAGCCCATTATGGAAATCCGTAACCGGCGGGTCTCGCACTACGAGGTCCTGCTGCGCATGCGCGATGACGACGGCGGTATTATCGGCCCGGCTCACTTTGTCGATGCCGCCGAGCGCGGCGGCATGATCAATGCGCTGGATCGCATGGTGGTCAGCAAGGCCGTGCGTTTCCTGGCTGAGTTGAATCGTTATGGGCATAATGTCGCCTTCGCCATCAACCTGTCGGGCTACGCCTTTAACGATCCCCAGCTTCTCCCTCATTTGCAACAGGAACTGCAAAGCCATCGGGTAGACACCTCCAAGATCATCTTCGAGATTACGGAAACGGCGGCGGTATCGGATTTTGCCGTGGCCAACAGCCTGATGCTGGCTATCAAGGAACTGGGTTGCCGGTTTGCTTTGGACGATTTCGGCATCGGTTTCTCGTCCTTTTATTATTTGAAACACCTGCCGGTGGATTATCTTAAAATCGACGGTTCATTCATCAGGCAATTGGCGGACAGTCTGGATGATCAGACCATCGTCCAGGCGATGAGCCAGGTCGCGGTGCAGTTCGGCAAGAAGACCATCGCCGAGTTTGTGGAAACGGAGGCGGTGCTGGCCAAGCTGCATGAGTATTCCATCGATTATGCCCAGGGTTATCTGATCAGCAAGCCCCTGAGCGCCGACCAGCTCAAGGCCGATCTGGTGCGCAAGGGGGGGGGAGCGGAGATAACCCGTTGGGCGGAGGTGCATTGAGCGCCGCCGGAAAACACTTTCAATTGTACTTCAAACCAGCCGGACGCTTGGCGCACCGCCACGTTGCAGGCATAGTCCCTCTCTCTTCGCAGGATATTCCCCATGTGGTTCAGAAACCTGACGCTGTTTCGCTTCGCGGAGCCCTTTACCCCCACTGCCGAGATGTTGGCCGGGAAACTGGCCCAGGCGGTTTTTCAGCCTTGCGCCACCCATCTCATGAACAGCCATGGTTGGGCGCCACCCCTCGGTCGCAGAGCGACCGATCTGGTGCATGCAACCGGTGGTTATCTGCTTATCTGCCTGAAATCCGAGGAAAAGCTGTTGCCGGCGGGGGTCATCAACGAGATCGTGGCCGACCGGGTGGCGGCGTTGGGGGAACGGGAAAACCGGAGGGTGCGCCGGCAGGAACGGGAACAGTTACGCACCGAAGTGCTGCAGGAGCTGCTGCCCAGGGCGCTGAGCCGTAGCCAGCTCAATTATGCCTATATCGATACCCGCCAGGGCTGGCTGATCATCGATAGCGTCAACCGCAAAGCGGTGGAGCGGCTCACTCACAGCTTGCGCGCCACCTTGGGCAGCCTGCCGATCACCCCGCCACGAGTGGCCAACGTCCCGGCCATGGCGATGACAGCCTGGCTGGCGGACGGCGCCCTGGATGCCGATTTCGCCCTGGCGGATGAATGTGAACTGCAAGATCGGGATGAAGCCGGCGGCATCGTGCGCTGCAAGGGGCAGGATCTGAACAGCGCCGAAATCCTGGCCCATCTCCAGGCGGGCAAACAGGTAACCCGGGTCGCCCTCATCTGGCGGCAGCGTCTTGCCTTTGTACTGGCCGAAGACCTGAGCATCCGGCGGCTGCGCTTTCTGGACGTAGTGCGGGAACAATTGGACGAGACCGAGACCGCCGAGCAGTTGTTCGACGCCGAGTTTGCCCTGATGACCGGGGAACTGGCCGAATTTTTACCCCGCCTGTGGGCGCTCTTCGGCGCCACCGTCGAGACCGGAGCACTTGGTTAATTGCTTGCATTATTTTTGGCCAGACGCACTACAGCCAACTGACCAGGCTCAGCGGGTAACGCTGCCCGGCGAGATAATCGTCGATACAGCGCAACACCATCGGACTGCGCAGGCGATTCTGCATGGCGGCGACTTCCGCGCGGCTTAGCCAGACCGCCCGCTGGATGCCGGTATCCAGGGGACGGTCGGGATCATGCCGGCCGGCGCTGGCGGCGAAGCAAAACCGGATAAAGGTGAGGCCGCTGGCGGCATGGCGCCAGTGGTAAATCCCGACGAGACCATCCAGCGTGACTTCCCAGGCGGTTTCCTCCAGGGTCTCGCGGATGGCTGCCGCCGCAATCGTCTCGTTATCGTCCAGATGGCCGGCGGGCTGGTTGTAGACCAGTTCGCCGCCGGCATATTCTTCCACCAACAGAAACCGCCCTTGCCGTTCCACCACGGTGGCCACGGTGACCGAGGGTTTCCAGCATACCGGATGGGTCATTCGCAGTTACCTTTTCTTGGCAGGGCCGGGGTAACCACCCCGGCGCTTACGCGCCACCCCTCCTTGAAAAGGAGGGGAAACCAGCAATACCTACCCTTGTCAGCCCTGCAAGCAGAGGAGAGGATGCTAAACGGTTACGGACCGGGCATGCCACCAGCCACCAGCCACCAGCCACCAGCCACCAGCCACCAGCCACCAGCCACCAGCCACCAGCCACCAGCCACCAGCCACCAGCCACCAGCCACCAGCCACCAGCCACCAGCCACCAGCCCCCAGCCCCCAG
>CAIMUS010000110.1 GCA_903844665.1 uncultured Pseudomonadota bacterium | reverse complement strand
GCACGTCAGCGTTGCAGTGACGGGTAAAGCCGCTTGAGCTTGATCCGTGCATCCGCCGTCGTAAACCCGACTGATCACTGTGTACGCCGGTAGAGTTTGGCCCATTTATCTCGTCAAAGCAACGCTGACGGACCACTAGTGCTGTCTTACTCAGTGTCTGGCGGTTCTCTGGTTGGGTGAGCGCCTTAGCCAAGGCAGCGTACACCTCAGGCAGTTTATCTTCAGCGTATTCGAGGAACGAAGCCAGGAAATGCAGTGGAGTACGCAGCCCAGATTGACATATTGCCAAATGTCCTTTGGCAAGCCTCTGGTCTATTTCCGACTCTGGTAGTAACTTTAAACGAACTAATTGTTCGGATTTAAATCGTAAATATTGAAGACCTGGCGCAGTTAAGAAACTCACTAACCTTTGATCTGATGCAACGATGTCTTTTAAGAATGGAATTGCCTCTTGCTCACGGTTGGCAAATTTAAGTCTGATCGCGATTTGCATACCGATAAATGGATTTCGCTGGGCGACGTAGCGAAACTGATCCGAGACGAATTGATTCAACTCTTCGGCTAAGTAACCAGCAGCCGTCAGGAGCAAATCGCCAAGACCGGGGTGTACTAAACGATACAGCTCGTACTGTACGTCGCGTCCACGCCTTAAGCGATGGACCAAGCCGTTACGTAAAAATGGCCTGATGCTGGCCAGTTCAATTGCTTCTTTCGACACATCCACTTCCAGTTGTGCAAGCACAGCCATCCGTAACAGGTTAAGTCGCTCCGCCTCGTTAATTCCTTCGAGATAAGTTTCCCGCACGTATTCCTCGGCGTCCTGTGCCTGAAGCTGCCAGTCGCTTCGCGTCAGTTGCTTGATCCGCTGCACCGCCGCCGCGCTGAAGGCGATTAAATCTCCACCAAAAAGATCATGCCAACATTGCAGCATTTCTTGAGGAGGTTTGAAAGAATAATCGGGGGAGGAAAGATATCTACGCGCAAGACGGAGAAAGACTCCTGCAAGGTCATCAGGTCTTACCTCCAATGTCAGCGCCTCTTTTCTAAGTTCGTCAAGTGGTCTGGCCGCCCCTCGCGGATCGGAGATGGAAACATCGCGACCAAGCAAGAGAAGACGGCTGCCCACCGCAGCATTCTGCCAGTGATCGAAAACGTCTCGGGCGAAACTCTCATCCAGATGGACGTTATCAATGATGAAGAGCACTTGCTCATCTGCGAGCGTGGTAATAACATCAAGTGCTTCAGATGCGCTGGCAGCCGTTCCAGCTAAAGCAAGGTAGTAAGCCGGATGTGAGTCAGACTGGTAATCCAGTCCGATTTGAATGGCCAGAACGGTTTTTCCTGCTGCGCCACGCCCATTTATCCATGCCCAACCGCGATGTGCGAGAAACTTTTCGATTTTATCTGTAATAGCTGCACGGTGAACTAAACCGTTTTGATATTCCTCTTTGGCGGGAGCAAAGGCACTGAGACCATCTGCTAAACCGAAAATCCCTGATTCCTGGCTAATCAACCTGAATGGGAGGCTGTGACAGGGTAATCCTAAAATTTCCTTCAGCACGCTGGCGAAGCGTGGCTGTCTGAGTTCGTGAACGAGTTGTTTTTTGAAGACAAAATCAATTCTATCTGGTGGAATATCAAGTGCAGTAAGGCGACCACGGTAGTTCATCAACTTTTCATAGCGCAGGTTTGTTTTCTTTCTATCGGTTAAGGGACTTGGTTCGTTATCCCAAGCCACGAGCAGAAACCCGGCCAATCGTCCTTTTCCTAATGCTTCCGCTTTTTTCAGATCTTCTTCCAAATGACTGGACCAAGCTGGACTGTGGGTAACCTCCACCACATCCATTCGACCATCTGGAGAAAGTGAATAAATGTCCGGCCACCCTTTGACAGTCACGTCACTGGAATTCCGGCCTTGGGGGACGAGATTCTTGAAACGGTGCGGATAGGTAAGACAGGCATAGCATTCCACTAAGCGCTGGAATTTACCTGGCGAACTCTTCAGACTATCAATTTTTGATTCAATCGCACTTTCAGTGAGTAGCATAATCGCTCAACCTAATTTAGTGCCTGGCAGGAAGCCGCGATCGGGTAGGATGGGTGGAGCGAAGCAGAACCCATCACATTAACCCACCGGAGCCACGAACCGCCGCCAGTAGTCCTCGCTCCGCTGTTTCCAGCGCGGCTGTACTGTCGTCGCCAGACACTGAAGGTCGTAAGGTCACCACGGCTTTGACTTCCTCCTCTTTGGGAACATGGAGTTCTTTGGAGAAATAGGGGACAGACCAGAATGGCACTAACTTTTCACATAACCTATTGATTCCGCTATTTTTTAGGCCACCAGCTTGGCTTTAAATTGACGGTAGTGTTCCAAAACTGTTGCTAATCATTTATAAGCAACTGTTTGAATAACTTAATTTTTTCATGCCAACATTTTCGTAACACCACCCGGTTATGATACCTCAAAATGGCCTCAAAGTGGCATAAATACTAATATAAATCAACATGATCGTAAAAATAGGGGACAGACCACAATTTTATTGAACTCTTGCAGTCTGCCCGCAAGCGAGTACAACCGAGGAACTGGATGCAGGAATACTGCACGTCCGGATCTGTGTGGGGGGCACTGGATAACCGGCGTTCCTACGGCAAGATGCACAGAAATCAGGTTCATCTTTCTACCACCTCCTTGCAGCATGATATTAAATACAATATCATCTACCCCATGAGTAAGGCCGATAAAACCCTCGATAAGATGCGCACCGGTCCGCGCGATTGGCGAATCGAAGACCTGGAGGTTGTGGCAAGACGCCATGGACTGACGGTTCGGAAGCTTGGCGGCAGTCACGTCATCTTTCAAAAACAGGGAGTCGCCCTTGAGGTGAGCGTACCGGCACATAAGCCTATCAAACCAGTCTACGTACGGCGTTTGATCGAATTGATCGATGCGTGAGGCAGAGCGATGAACATGCCTGATTTCAATGATTATCCCTTTGAAATCCGCCCTTTGTCCGAGGAGGACGGTGGCGGGTTTCTGATCACATTTCCGGATTTGCCAGGTTGCATGTCGGACGGAGAAACTCCAGAAGAGGCGATCCGGGAAGGCCGGGACGCATTCTGTTGCTGGATGCTCGCTCATATCGAGGATGGGCGCCCGGTTCCGCTGCCGAACAGCGGCGGTGAACCCGGCAAATTCGTTCAGCGGCTACCCAAATCACTGCACGCTAAGCTGGCCGCCCGAGCCAAACAGGAGGGTGTGAGCCTGAATACCTTGGTACTGGCCTTCATCGCGGAAGGCTTGGGGCGTCGAGAATCCCATGCCTGATGTCGTCACGGCAGATCAACTGGCCTAACGAGGCGCTCCAGCCGACCGGCTAATACGGGTGGCTGAACTTGGAGCGTGGAGCACCCATTCGGCTATGAGTGTTGCTCCGCACGAAAATAGGAGACAGACCACAATTTTCTGATAACTGTAGAAATTTATGCAACAGACGACTTCTATCGAGCAAATATCTGCTGGTGGGCCATCCAGGTCCGTAGGTGGTTCGGATCCGATTGTTCAGTGTGAATACCGGGCGCGGTTCGATTTCTATCTTCGCGAAGGCCGTCTTCAACCTCTTCTGCTGCTCGGCGATGCTGGTGAAGTGCTGAGCCGGCTACCAGATTCCTGCATTGATTTTGCAATGACATCGCCGCCTTATTGGGGAAAGCGCGAGTACGAAGGCGGCGGCATTGGCCTTGAGCCGGATTATCGCGACTTTGTGCGCCACTTGGCGGCTATCTTTCTCGAACTGAAGCGCGTTTTAAAGCCAGCGGGTTCGTTCTGGCTCAACATCGGTGACACTTACCAAGACAAGGGCCTTGTCGGTATTCCATGGCGCGTCGCCTTTGAACTCATGGATCGCCAAGGCTGGATACTGAGGAACAGTGTCATCTGGAACAAGGTCAAGAGCGGTATGGATAACACCAAAGACCGCCTCGGCAATGTTCACGAAAGCGTTTTCCATTTCGTCAAGCACCCAAGGTATTACTACAACACCGACGCCATCCGCTCAAAGCCCCGCAAAGCGAAGATCGTGAACGGTGCTGTCGTGTCAGCGACGGGTGTTTCCGGGGTCCGCTACAAGCGTCAGATCGAGCTTTCGACTGCACTGAGCGATGGGGAAAAGCGTGCAGCTTTCCAAGCTCTCGATAGGATGCTGGCAGACATTGCGGCTGGCCGCATCTCGGATTTCCGAATGATCATCCGCGGCCAACAGCGCGCGACACACTCCGATAGTGAGAGAGTCTCAGGTCGTGCGAAGGAGTTGCGCGACAAAGGCTTCTACTTCCTTCGATACCATCCCGGCGGTAGCAAGCCCAGCGACGTATGGGACATCATGCCAGAGGACACGCAGAACAGAGGGGCGCACTTTGCCCCCTATCCTGTCGACTTGTGTCGGATTCCGATTCTGGCCACGTGCCCTGAAGATGGTGTAGTGCTCGACCCCTTCTGTGGGACAGGTACCACACTGCTTGCAGCACGTGACCTTGGTCGTAAGTCCGTGGGAATCGATCTCTCGCGGCATTACCTGGAACTCGCACAAGAAAGATGCGCGACGCTTTTATGAGCGCCGTCGTAGAACTGTTCGGTCATTCAGCGGAGAAGAAGCGACGCGACTGGAGCCGGCTCGTTCAAGCGCAGCAGTGCCCTTTTCTCGGTAAGAAGTGCTACAAGGTCCGCAAAAGCGACCCCGATACCTCCATCGGCTCTTGTACTGTTCTCTATGGGAGGCGCCAAGAACCTGTCATTATTTGCCCGATGCGCCTCACCGAGCGCCGGCAAATCTTCACCGACTGTTTCCACCTTTTGACCACTCACGAACCTGGCAACGAGCTTCACATCAGCGGCGAGAGCAGAATCAAGGACGACGCCAAGCTGGCGGAGAACTACCGCAAGGGTATCGACAAGGGGCTGTACAAGATCATCTCCAAGATGGGAATTTCCACCATCAACAGCTATCGCGGCGCGCAACTGTTCGAGATCGTCGGCCTGCACGATGAGGTAGTCGAGCTCTGCTTCAAGGGCACGGTATCGCGGATTCAGGGCAGTCATTTCACCGATCTGGAGGCGGATCTGAAGCAACTGGTGCGGGCTGCCTGGCTGCCGCGCAAAGATAAATACTGAGGGTTGGGCGACAGGATGTTGCCTGTTGCCCAACTTGGCCGATTCATATTAAGCAATCGCATCCTGAAATCCGATTGTTAATTAAAGTAGGATAGTGAAATGCAACGTCAATTTACCCTTGAATATTGGATTGATGATGGCTGGTATGTAGGAAAATTAAAGGAGGTTCCAGGTATATTCAGCCAGGGTGAATCACTTGATGAACTTGAAGAAAATATAAAAGATGCTTACACGCTGATGATGCAAGAGGAACATTCAGTTACTCGTTCAGAAACAAGGACTAAATACATTATGGTGAATGTAGCGTGAAGCGAGGCAATTTCATTCGTGAACTGATCGATGCGGGATGTTACTTGAAACGTCACGGCAAACGGCATGATATCTACGCGAACCCAACTAATGGTAAACAGGCTCCCGTACCACGTCATCCTGAGATCAGAGAAAGTCTTTGCGAACTAATTCGGAGACAGTTGGGAATCGAAGACGAGTAACCGAGGAGACAGCAATGAACTGCATGTACTGCGTAGGGCAAGATGGTACGCCAAGCAGAGAAAGAAATCATGAAGCCATTTGAAAAATGCCCGATTTGTGGCGACGATTTAGTGGAAAAGGAAGTTGATAAACTCTTGCGTGGAGGAATAAATACTGCCGTGGTACATGTATCTGCTGAGGTATGTCTCCGCTGTGGAGAGCGTTATTACTCACAGGAGACGGTTAGATCTTTCGAGCAAATCAGAACCAAACTAAAGCGACAGGAAGCGGCCGACTTGCAATTATTGAGTCTGAGGGCATGTTCCACGTCAGCTTCATCGGGTTGCAGCGGCAACAACCACTTGATGGCGACACTGGCGTCGGCCACGACACGGGTTACCATTCCCGCAACTCATCGCGCGCCGCCTGGATTGCCGCGGCGCTGACGGGCTTCGTCGTAGTCCGTCGCGCCAGCATGCTGGCGACGGCCTCATGGTTGCGCTGCCGGCGCAACTCCCGTCCGACCGCCTCGCGCATCAGGTCGGCGATGATGGCGCTCTTGTTTTGGCCCTTGAAGGTCGCGTTGAACGCTTCCTTCACGTCGTCGGGCACGCTGAAATTGAGGGTAGCCATGGGTTATCTCCATTGTTGAAAGTTTCAACAAACAGGATAGACCCAGCGTTCCGAGGAGGCAATACCTGTCTCGATTCCGTGGCGCTCATTTGAGGTGAGAAGGAAATCTAAGGAACAAGCTGTTCCGCACTATCGATGTTTTTTCTCCTACTCTCCAAAAACCCCAGCGCTCGGGAGTGATGGACAGTCGACCGTGACTTCAGTCGTTTTCCTGCCCTGGCCAGTCGAGGCGCCATATAGTTCGGCTAATTGAGAACCGGACCTATGCAGCGATATCCCTGGGAACGCCGCACCCCAGTGCGGCATTTGAGGGCCGCACTGGGGTGCGGCGCTCCCAGGGCGCCAGCGGCAACGAATGTCTGGATAACCATCAGCGAAACTATACCTCGTGAGAAAGGTTACGCGCGCAAAGCGGGATCGTCGGGATGGTCTTGCCGAAGACGAGTTGTCGTAGGGTATGCACAGCGTACCATCATTTGCCGCATCGCCCGGAAAAGGTACGCAATGCGTACCCTACCCGGCTGTGTCAGACAGATTCCTAATCAATTAATGCTCCAGCCCGCCGGGTACGACTTCGATTAGGTCCGCCACATTCTGCGCGGCCAACCAGCGCTGGGCGCAGGAATACTGCATGTCCGGATCTGTGTGGGGAGCGCTGGATAACCGGCGTTCCTACGGCAAGAGGCACAGAAATCAGGTTCAGCTTTCTACCACCTCCTTGCGGCATGATATTAAATACAATATCATCCAATTCACGAGTAAGGCCGATAAAACCCTCGACAAGATGCGCACCGGTCCGCACGATTGGCGAATCGAAGACCTGGAGGTTGTGGCAAGACGCCATGGACTGACGGTTCGGAAGCCTGGCGGCAGTCACGCCATCTTTCAAAAACAGGGAGTCGCCCTTGAGGTGAGCGTACCGGCACATAAGCCTATCAAACCAGTCTACGTACGGCGTTTGATCGAATTGATCGAGGCGTGAGGCAGAGCGATGAACATTCCTGATTTCGATGATTATCCCTTTGAAATCCGCCCTTTGTCCGAGGAAGACAGTGGCGGGTTTCTGATCACATTCCCGGATTTGCCAGGTTGCATGTCGGACGGGGAAACTCCGGAAGAGGCGATCCGGGAAGGCCGGGACGCATTCCGTTGCTGGATGCTCGCTCATATCGAGGATGGGCGCCCGGTTCCGCTGCCGAACAGCGGCGGCGAACCCGGCAAATTCGTTCAGCGGCTACCCAAATCACTGCACGCCAAGCTGGCCGCCCGAGCCAAACAGGAGGGTGTGAGCCTGAATACCTTGGTACTGGCCTTCATCGCGGAAGGCTTGGGGCGTCGAGAATCTCATGCCTGATGTCGTCACGGCAGATCAACCGGCCTAACGAGGCGCTCCAGCCGACCGGCTAAAATACGGGTGGCTGAACTTGGAGCGTGGAGCACCCATTCGACTATGAGTGTTGCTCCGCACGAAAATAGGAGACAGGCCACAATTTTCTGATAACTGTAGAAACTTATGCAACAGACGACCTCTATCGAGAATTTGACCATCTCGAATGCCCTACAATGGCGACTTCAATACAGTCGCGTCATCCAGCAGACTGGAACAACTCCCGGCATTGAGAGATTATGAGCGCGAAGAAGGAGTTTGGAGATTTTCAGACCCCCTTGCCTCTGGCGAGGGAGGTCATCGGTTTGGTTGATTCCCTGATCGGGACGCCTGCAAGGGTAGTTGAGCCAACTGCCGGTCTTGGGGCATTCCTTGAAGCTGCAGAGGAAAAGTGGGGCGTTGGCTCCGTTTATAACGGCTACGAAATCAATACCACCTACGTGAGAGATGCCAATTCCCGCTTGTCGGAAAGAGGCATCTTCATCGGGCAGCAGGATTTCTTCGAGGCGGATTGGCGCGGTATCTTATCTGTTGCAGGCAGCGAAAAGGTGTTGGTTGTGGGGAACCCCCCCTGGGTAACAAATGCCGAACTCGGCAGTCTTGGAAGCAGGAATCTACCCAAAAAGACCAATTTTCAAAGGCTCCGTGGCTTCGACGCCAACACCGGGAAAGCCAATTTCGACATCGCAGAGTGGATGCTCATTCGGCTGATTGAAGCGCTTCCTTCTTCTGGCGCCATGGCTATGCTTTGCAAGACGATGACGGCCAGAAAGGTGCTGCGTCACTTCTGGAAGACCGACGGCGGTCGAAAGCAGGCTGGCCTATTCCTCATCGACGCGAAAAGACAGTTTGACGTATCCGTAGATGCCTGTCTCTTTTTCCTTCGAGGCAGGCACTGCGCCGAGCAAACGGCGACTGTTTACGCTACCCTCGATACTCACAAGAAACTCTCGGAATTCGGTTTCGTCGAGGGCAATCTCGTCTCGGACGGCAACAGTTATAAGGCGCTGCGTGATCTGGATGGAGGTTCACCCTATACGTGGCGGTCTGGCTTGAAGCACGATGCGGCGGACATAATGGAACTCACACCGGCAAATGGTCACTACATCAATGGTCTCAATCAACCCGTAACTATTGAATCTAATTATGTTTTTCCCCTTCTCAAATCTTCCGACATAGGTAATGGACGAACCATCCCTCGGAAGTTTGTGCTGGTTACGCAGCAATCGACGGCAGAGGAGACCGAAGTGATCAGGGATGTCGCACCGAAAACATGGGCTTACCTGAAAGCACACGCGGACAAGCTGGATTCCCGGAGAAGCTCGATTTATCGAAACCGCCCTCGCTTCGGCATCTTTGGAATCGGAGCCTATTCTTTTGCTCCTTGGAAAGTAGCCATTTCGGGTCTCTATAATACGTTTCGATTCGTTGTGGTGTCGCCAGAGGCGGGACGCCCGGTGATGCTCGATGACACCTGCTATTCCATTGCTTGCGGGTCGAAAGAGGAGGCGTGTCTTATCGCAGATTTGCTGAATTCCGATGCGTGCCAACGATTCCTGCGGTCACTGGTGTTCCCGGATTCCAAGCGCCCTATCACTACAGATGTTTTGCGTCGACTATCATTAGTGGCGCTTGCACGTCGCCTTGGCCGCCTGGAAGAACTGGCTCCTTATGTGAAGCGAAGTGAGGCCTATCGGGATGCTGGCGAAACCCAGCTGCAACTCGTCATGGAGAGGGGAAAAGCGAGCGTAGCCTGGGTAAAAGAGTAAAATAGAGCATAACCTATTGCACCATATGCGGAGGTCGCCTTACCGGCGGATGATTATGATGAATACCAAAGAAGAATTGCAAGCGATTTTAACTGAATACCGTATGATTGAAAAAGAGCTGGAATATCTGGAACAGAAAAAGCAGGCATTACGAGAAAAAATTCGAAGTTTGCTTGAAGGCGAGGGACGAACACACTACTTTCTCGTTGTCGATAATGAACCGGCTATTCTCGACCTGAGGCAGCACACCGAAGTTCGTTATAATGAAGCGTTGTTACAGCAGCGCCTGGGTCCCAGATACGCGCGCATCTTATCGCCGGATTTGAAGAAAATCAGACAACACCTGCAGGAGATTACCGGCTCTCTGGTAATTCGCGTTGCCGATTATTGGCCTTAAGCTATTGATAATTTAGCAAATTTTTCATAGCCTGTCAGATCGATAAAGAGGCGCTGGAATAAGTGACCGACATTGAAAATCCCATAGCAACGTCTTTTGAT
>CAIMUS010000109.1 GCA_903844665.1 uncultured Pseudomonadota bacterium | reverse complement strand
TGTTCCCGGCTGACAACTATTACAACCTGTGACCCCAGGCGGTTGTCATGACTGTTGCTGAAGCCAGGCGGTCAGGTCCACCGCTGTCTGAAAATCCAGCAGGGCTTCTCCCAAGGCTTCCAAATCGGTCACGGAGAGCGCTTGGATGCGCACCTCCTGTGCCAGGTCTAGAGCGCCGAAACGGCGGTGCAGTTGCCGCAGTACCAGCACCGTTTCCCCCAGTTGCCGGCCTTCCTGCCGGCCCTCTTGCCGGCCTTCCTGCCGGCCCTCAGCAAGGGCTTCCTGGTAGACAAGGGTTTGTTTCAGATCGACATCGGGCAGGTGCAGCATGGCTTGAATCCTCTCACGGGTCACATTGGGGAATTTGTAGAGACTGGGCTTCGAGAAACACCAGCGGTTCGTCGAGGGCGGTTTCCGCGGGCATCAGCACGCCATCCAGCCGAAAACTGGTCTGTTTGACCTCTTCCGCGTGCAGGGTGTAGCCCGCTGTTGGTGGCAGCGGCCAACCCGTAAGTTCGAACACCACTTCCGAGTGTTCCTGAAACAGCCGGTAAAACAGGTGATCGGTCTTCATCACGAATGCTTGTTCTGAACACGAGGGTTATCGCAGTGTAGCACGCAGCGGCGTTTCGATCTTTTTCATATTGGGCAGGAGCTTCGCATAAGCAGCCGGCCATAATTCGCCAGACCGACAAAGCGGAGATTATCCAGATTGCCGAGCGCATGATGGGGTCATGATGATGGGGTCAGGCTTGCATAGTTGATGATATGCATTTAGCCTTGACCTAACCAATCGCTCCAGCTGATGCCGCTGACGCGGTACGGCTGAGATTCACCGTTAGGCACTCGCACGTTGAGAGTAAGAAGCGATGATTATCGAGATTGAACGGGAAGAGGATGGTCGCTGGATAGGTGAGGTATCGGAGCTTCCTGGGGTTATGGTTTATGGACAAAGTCGCGAAGATGTAATTGCGCGTGCCCAAGCATTAGCCTTGCGTGTGCTGGCAGATCGGCTCGAACACGGAGAGAGTGTTCCTGAGCTGGATACCATTTTCTCAATTGCCGCATGAGCCAGTGGCCAGCGACGAAAGCCAAACGTGTTCTGGCTGCACTGCTACGCAGTGGCTGGACGGTCAAACGTGAAGCCAGCGGTTCGCATCGTATTCTTGCTCGTCTCGGTTGGCCTGATGTGGTGTTTGCTTTCCACGATAGCGAGGAAATCGGACCGCGCATGTTGGGGCGCATTGCAAAACGTACTGGCCTCAAACCAGAAGACCTGTGAAAATGCCTAACCAAGCGCTCCAGCCGACTGTGCTACGCCGGCGGCTGAGCTTAGATCGTTAGCTCGTAGGTTGGAGTGAGGAACGAACCCCAACATTCCTTAGCAATTCCTCGAACTCATCCAATACCCGATCTTCAGCCATCGCCTTGGCGCCATGCCACACAACCAGCAAGACCGCCAGGATAAGCAGGCTCTTCAACGTCATTTTCATCTGCCGGGGACACTCGAATCGGGGTTATGGGAATCAGGTCCTACTCTCAAAGCGGAGATTATCCAGATTGCCGAGCGCATAGATGTCGAAGTCGGTAAAACTGAGCAGGAGGGCGCCCGCCACCGGCAGGAAGAAGAATACGGCGATCAGCGCCAGCGCCGGCGCGATAAACCAGTAGGCGGGATTAAGGCGGTGCGGTCGCACTGAAGCCGCGGGTCAGGCAGGCGGGGATTCGATGAATATATTCATGGTAGCGCCGACGACGATGCTGGAAAATTTGTCAAAGAATCTGTCTTATAGTAAAAGAGTCGTCGATCCGGGTCATCTGGAGCGACGTTCAGCAACAGGAGGCCGGCGCCAGGCGCGCGCCTTCGATAGTGGCATCTATTCATTACAGAGGTGAAGCATGAAACGCATGATGGGGTTGTTAGTCATCACTTTAGCTTACGGTTCTCTGGCGCTGGCCCAGCAAAGAACGGAGATCGAGATAACCGATGGTCGGATAACCGGCGCCAAACAGGTGCAGGCGCCCGTGGGTCCGGCCATGCCGACCTTTGCCGAGGCCGACGCCAACGGCGATGGCTGCGTCAACCGGCAGGAAGCCTATAACGTCGGCATATTACCTAACGACTTCAATAAATTCGCCCGCAAGGGTTGTTTAAACGAGGCCGCTTACCAGGACGCCGCCCATTTTTAAGATCATACGGCGTTAGTATGAACAGGTCATTACCCTGCGGGTCGTGGAAACCGCCGATTTTATGACCGCCCGGTGGGCGCCGTTGCCCTATGAATTGCTGGATCTGGTCGCGCGCCGCATCATCAATGAAGTGGGCGGAGTGGCGCGGGTGGTGTACGACATCTCCGGCAAACCGCCGGCCAC
>CAIMUS010000108.1 GCA_903844665.1 uncultured Pseudomonadota bacterium | reverse complement strand
TGGTTGGGGCCGGCTATCGGCCCGGCGGCCTTCGAGGTCGGCGCCGAAGTGCGCCAGGCGTTTCTGGAACTGGATTCCGGCAATGCAGCCTGTTTCCAATCGTCTCCGGCCGGCCGCTGGCTGGCGGATATTTACGAATTGGCCCGCCGGCAATTGCGCGCCTTGGGCATCAGTGCGATTTACGGCGGCGGCTGGTGTACTTTCAGCGAGTGGGAACGCTTCTTTTCCTATCGCCGCGATGGCCGGACCGGACGGATGGCGAGTTTGATCTGGCTGGCCGGTGCTTAATGAAGTATTGCCGGATCAGCCTGCTCTCTCCGCCAGCAGATATTCCCGCTTAAGAAACTCCGGGGGAATTTCCCTTTCTCTGGGAAGATAAATGGCCACTGGTATTTCAAGCTGGACCAAGTACCGGCACATGATTGGACCAACATCTTTCCAATCCAGGTTGCCAAGGCCGCAGCCTAAAGCCGGCATAGCAATAGACTTTATCCCTTCGGATTTGTAATTCGCTGCAATCCAGCGCAAACCCTCCTCGATTCCATCGATATCTGAATTTTCACGCCAGTGATGCTTCGTTGCAAAGAGCAGAAACCATTTTATACTGTTCGGAGTCACAATGGTTCCAGGCTCATCGATCAGTTCATCATCGAAAGACGCCTCCCGTTTATAGAGATACGGCTTGCCCATCTTTAGCCATTTCTTTCGACACGCATCCTGATAAACCACGTAAACATCGGGAAACTGGTATTTCGCGCGGGAGGCCAGTCCTTTCCCCATAATCCCGACGGTGTTGACGCTGACTGTCAACGTCTGCATGTTGGAAAAGAACATATCGCCTTCCGCGAGGAACAAATCCGGCGTGATGCGATATCGTCTTGCCGGAATGAAAAACAGATTCGGCTCTGGAATGACGGGAAGATCTCCTGGAGAAATGATGGCTCTCACTTGGTCGGCAACATGGTGATTAGCCACGTACACACTGTGTATGAGATCCGGCGGGATAGAGCCTGGCACAAGGCATTCAGCCATGATCTTTCTTTTCGAGCCATCGACCGAGTTCCACCATTCGCTATTGATCGTGTCCCAGATCGCCGACACGGCTTCGATACCGTCTTTGTAATCGAAAAATCGGGTTGTGTTGTTGGCCGCATTGCCGTCGGTAATATATGCCTCTGGCGTTTCCAGCACGCGCGGTTGCAGTCCAAGCACCACGATTTCTTTAGCGCCCTTTTCCTGGACGACCCGGAACAGCATCGGATTGCGAGGCTGGAAATAGACATTGGCGAAGTCCCAGAGGCTGCGGCCATCCGGAGTGGTTTTGAGCTTGCGATTGCCGACGATTGCAGCATCGTAGATCGCACTATAGTCCACACCGCGATCTATCACCTGGCGATGCGAGAGAATGCCCTGCGAGAAAATGGAGGGCAGATTCTCGATATGGGTGATGTAGTAGAGACTTTTGATTTCGGGCTTTTTTTTGCGTGTGCTCATGCGAATACCGATCAATCTGCCAACACATCCAACCCGCTTCTGATTCAGCCCCGTTCCCGCAGCCAGCGCTGCATTAACGGCACCCGCAAGCGCCACTGGCCATTGACCAGCTCCACTAGCAGGCGCCGGCGCAGGGCCTGATACACGGTTTCATCGTCGGGTGGTGGCTGTGTGTCGCGGGTACGGAAACCGCGCAAATAGGCCCGCTCGGCAGGCGTGGCCTCGTTGGGATTCATCAGCTCTCTTAACGCGCTGTCCCCCGAAACAATGCATTTCTTGATAGCTTCGTCGAGCAGCGTCGTATCGATCTGGTTCTGTACACGATTGTTGCGCAAGCCCACTGCAGTTTCCGCTAACATCTGCACTAGATATGGCCAGCCGCCGGTTTCCTGGTGGATGCGCTCGATCCCATCCGGCCCCCAGAACTGGGGATCGAAATGAGGGCGTTCGGGATCATTGCTATCCCATAAGGGAGAGTCACGCAGCGGTTCAGTCAATAGTAGCCGAGTTTCGGCGGCGGAAAAGGGTTCAATTTCCAGCGTCCGGGCGCTAACCAGATAAGACGACCAAGGCGCATGGGGCAATTCATCGATGGTGTGATTGCCAGCGAAGATCCAGGTCAGCCGCCTGTGAGTTTGTATCGATTCGCGCACGGTGACCAGCAGGTCCTCAGTGAACAGCCCTTCGCCCAGCTTGCGGTCTAGATTTTCGTATTCGTCGATGGCTAGCAGCAGACGTTGGTCGGCATCCTCCAGGCGTGCGTTGCAGGTGGTAAGCAGTTGAAAAAACGATTTCAGCGTCACCTCATCCGCGGGTAGTTTGAGTTCCGGCCATACGCGTTGCAGTCGTTGCGCTATTAGGTTGAGAAAACTGGCGAGTGACATGAAAGCGTCCGGATCCTGCATGGACAGTGTAATCGTGCGCACTGAAGTCGGTAGAAAGCCGTCTAGATTGTACAGCAGAGTGGATTTGCCTATGCGCCGGCGGCCATACAAAATCAGGCCGGGACAGCCGCTACTGAGGTTTGATTGATGAGCCAGTTCGCTCAACACGTGGTCACGCTGGACAAAAGCATTTTTTGTTCGGTCTATTGCGTTGCCAGCCAGAAATGGCTCCCGCGCCAACACTACCTGAGTCTCACGATACTGTTGCTCAGCTAATATCCGCCACTGGCGCGCTGCCTGCTGAAATTCCTCCCTTAAAGGCGTGGGAAAATCATTCATCACATGTTGGAAATTTTCGATTTTTGCACAGAGCAACTCTGCCTTTGGCTCTTTGAAATATGGCCGTGTCAGGGTATCGATCTGACGTTGTAGTTGGGTGATTTCGCCAACTAAAACTTTTATCTTAGGTATCCATGCCTGGAAGCCTTCATCTGAGGGCAACTTAGCTACGATGGTGTCCAACTGGCTCAACCGCTTTTCCTTAGCAGCCTCGCGTGCGATTAATTTTATCTCAGCTCGTAGTGCGGCCCCTCGTGGACGTGGCTGATGATCGATATTGCGTTCCCGTAACCAGCGCTGCATCAACGGCGCCCGTAAACGCCACTCACCGTTGACCGGTTCCACCAGCCAACGCCGACGCAAGGCTTGAGATACGGCCTCGTCATCAGGTGGCGGTTGCGTGTCACGGGTGCGGAAACCACGCAGATAGGCCCACTCCTCTGGTGATGCATCCTCTGGCAGTAAAAGCTCTTGTAACAGCACATCATCTACCTCAACTGCCTTACTCATGGCCTTCTCTAATAAGGCAGCATCAGTGTGACGCTGCCCGCTGGCATTACAGAGATTCACGGTAATTTCGGCCAGTAGTTGCACAAAATGAGGCCAGCCCCCTGCTTCGGTATGGATACTTTCAATTCCTCCATCACCCCAGAATGCCGGGTCGAAACAGGGGCGTTTCGGGTCATTGCTATCCCACAGCAGGGAATGTTTGAGTGGTTTGGTTAACACCGAACGGGTTTCTTCCTCAGTGAATAATGGCATTATCAGCGTTCGGGCGCTGGTTAGATAGAATGACCAGGGAGCATGGGTGAGTTCTGTCAGTGCATGCCTGCCGGCGAATACCCAGATAATCTGATGATGAGATTGAATCGATTCGCGCAGGGTCTTCAGCAAGTCTTCAGTAAATACCCCTTCGCCCAGTTTATTATCTAATATGTCGTATTCGTCCAGAGCGAGGAGCAATCGTTCCCCTTTGGTCTCGAGTCGGTGATTGCAATCATTTAGAAAATTAAGAAAAAGGGGCAAATTCACCGGTTTGACTACCGGCTTTTCCGGTTCCGACCAGACATTCCTGACCGCCTGCATAATTAAGTCAAGTAGCGATTCCAATGAGGTAAATGCCCTGACTGGTCGCATGGATACTGTAATGATATGTATTCTAGCAGGCAAAAAACCGTACAGATTTTTTAGTAAGGTGGATTTGCCTGTACGCCGCTGACCATACAGGATCAGACCTGGACAAGCTGTGCTAAGCGTAGCCTGATATTCCAATTCGCTTAGCACCATATCACGCGAAACAAAAGCTTCCAGTCTCTGATCTACCGGATAACCGGTCCGGAATACTTGGGGCATTAGTCCTCGTGCTAGATCAGTTTTGGCCTTACTATGCTGTTTTTTGGCAAGCGTTAACCACTTGCATGCAGCTTGTCGAAATTCGTTTAAAGGAGGCGAAAATTGGCTCGCCCGTTCGTGGAATTCCTGGATTTGCTTACAGAGCCGCTCCGCTATACGTTCTCGCTGATAAGGCTGTCCCAGGGTATCGAGCCAGCGTTGTAGCTGGACAATCTCGCTCACCAAAACTCTTACCTCAAGTATCCAGTCCCGGAAGCTCTCGCCATCCAAGGGCAACTTAGCTATGATAATATTCAATTGGGATAAAGATTTTTCCTGGGCGGCCTCGTGGGCGATCAAATGAGTCCTGGCCCATCGCGCCGCCATGCGCTGGCTGGGATAGTCCTTGCTCAGCCGCTCAATTTCCTGTTCCCCATCAGTATTCTGTTCGGCATAAGCAGCCAGCAATCGCCACAGACCAGGAAACGGTAGCGAACACAGGTTATCCCAGGCTATGGGATGATAGGGATACCATAAGCTGCGTAACCTTGGCCAGATGAAAAAGGGATGCGCAATATGATAAAAGGCACGTAATGCAACGATTCCAAAAGCTACTCCAAAAGACATCCCGGCTGGGATTCCAAAAGCCATGCCGACAAAAATCCCGCCAACCATTCCAATAGAGATACTGGCAGAAATTTTAACTGCGTTTCCAATAGCAATACCGATGGCAATTCCGTAAGCAAACCCACTAGCAATTCCAAAAGCAGTTCCACTGATTATATTAATTGTTATTCCACAAATTTTTCCGATAATAGTTCCCCCGATTATTCCTCCTATAGTGCCATAGGTAATTTTAAAATAATTTCCAATAAACATTCCTATGGCGATACCAAAAGCAATTTTAAAAGCCATTCCAAGAATGATTCCACCACAAATTCCAACGGCGATTTCAAAAAAAATCCCACTAATGATCCCAAAAGCAATTCCTCCAAAGAATCCGGCAATTCGCCCGAAAGCAATTCCGCCAGTGATGCCGAAGACAATACCAAACACGATGCCGTGGATAATATCTCTACTATGGAAAGTAAATCCGGTAGAATCGTTTGGTAGTATAACGGCGTCTACTAGACCAAAATCAAACAAGACTACGCGTGCCAGGAAGCAAATAAGAAGCACATAAGGAAGTGCATGGAACCAAAGTAAAGCGCTGATTACCAACGCATTACGACGTGGCAGCTGCTGCAGGTGTTGCACAAAATGGTATGGCCAGCGATAGGCCAAACCGAGCCACCACAGCGCCGAGGCATGCTGTTGCCAGTGCAAGCCAACCCGACTCAAAGGCAACGGCGTCATGGTTGCACCTCCAATTCAACATTCAGGATGTTGATGTTAGAGAGTAGGTGATCCTTGGGGAGGAGCGCTCCAAACGGAGTGTGCGACTGCACCAATAACACTAACTTATTACGCTCGATGAAATAGCGTAACGCGGCGAACAAATCAACATCGTAGTAGCGTCGGCGAGGCGCTAAATCGAAATGGGTCAACGCAACCCGCGCCACTGAGGGACGTGCACCCAGGAATGCTTTGAAAGCTGCCAGATCCCCCCGCGGCTTTTCCGGCAGCGCCACCCGAGCGCCGAGCGCCATGCTGATGGTCGCCAACAGGCCCTTGCGGGACATGGTGTCGGGATCTTCTAGATCCACCAGCGCTAAATCGGCAAAATAATCCTTGGTAATATGGTTAATCAATTTCTGCCAATTCACGCCTTTCTGTACAATCAGGTTAACGGATTGGTTACGCCCTAAATAGTCGACAAGGACATCCCGCGCCGTTAGCCAGGTGGGTGCCGTTGTTCCCAGATCAGCGTTGCATGACCGAAGCACATTGGCCCAAGGGTCAGGCTGTTGGTCGTCGCGCAGATCGGCATAGAGTGGATTCGGTCTAGTAATGGCATGCGGTAATTCGCAGGCGCTCCGCAGCACCGGCATAACGGTGCCCAGCTGAAAATCCGGGTCCAGGTCGACGGCCCGGTCCATCTCGTGGCGGCAATAGTCGCTTTTCAGATAATCTTCCGAGAGCACCAACACGTGCTTATCGGCCTGACCCTGCAAAGCGTCCATCTGCCCGACCACGGCCTTGCCGACCTCAAACCGCTCGCGGTCGATCAGCACCTCGGCGCCGCCCGCTTTTAGGCACGGCGCCAGCCGTTCCCAGACCCACTTGCCTTGTTGGTGGTTGTAACTGATAAAAATCTTGGTCATGACGCCCCCTATCTATTTCCCTCATTTATATGACTAATGGTAGCAGACGAATTGGCGAATTCAGCTACAGCGAAACTACCAGGAGCGACGCACCTACTGTTTCGGCTGTTCTTCGGCGAGCCGTGTAACCTCTGCCACCAGCTTGGCTGATAAACGGTAACCAACCGCTGCAAGCTCAGCCAATAGTGGGCTGATTTCGGCTACTAATGCTCGCTGTTTGGCCGCCAACAAGACTCCGGCAACACCAATGACGGGTAAACCTCGCTGTTTGGCCACTGTTCTGCCTTGCCAATCATCGATGAGTAGAAACTGGCAGGTTACTTGCTCAGCGAGCACAATGGCCTCGGCTTCGCCTGTGTCGATTAGCCGGCTCAACAGAGTGAGTTCAGTCGTATCGCGCACCGCTTGAACACGAAGCCAGCCGGCGCCAATGGCTTGCATGAGCACCTGTGCGCCGGGTCGATGACTGCTCAATTGCAACTCGTGCTGAACTGCCGGTGGAATGAGCAACTCGCCGTACAGTTGCTGGAGCAGGGACAGGCGCTGTATCCGGGCCAGGGCGATGAGTGGACCGGTGTCAGCGACGATGATCATGACAAGGCGATTTTGATTTCCTGCTCAAGGTCTTCGGGCGGGTAGTCTACCGCCACGATGCCGGCGGTGCTCATTAAATCCAGAAAATCCTCCAGCGCCATATCCGCCAGCTTTGCCGCCTGTACGAGGCTCACCTGACCGGCTTTCAGCAGATGCAGCGCTAAGGCGCGATGGACGCCGTGTTCCAGTAAATGCTGATCGAAGGGAATAGCCAGCAGCGCCGGTCGGCCGTGTTTAGTGATCACCGCCAGGGTACCGGACTCGGCGTGCCGTAACAGTTCACCAGAGCGCTGGCGCAGATCACGGACAGTAAATACATCGATGGCTGACATCGCTCATCCAAAAAATGCCTACAAAGCGGGGCACAAATTATAACTGAAATATTTCACCACGCCTCGACTAAATTTCCCCGCCAGCCCTTGAACTACCCCAAAATATCTCTATTAATAAGGTCAGTACAGCTTTACAACCGCGGGGGAACTCTCAACCATGCGAATGGATAAATTAACCAGTAAGTTTCAGATGGCCCTCTCCGATGCGCAGAGTCTGGCGGTGGGCCATGACAACCAGTTTATCGAGCCGGTGCACGTGATGACCGCCCTGCTGGATCAGCAGGGCGGCGCCGTGCGCCCGCTGCTGGCCAAGGCGGATGTCAACGTCAACCTGTTGCGCTCCCAGTTGGGTGAAGCCCTGGACCGGCTGCCCAAGGTGGAAGGCGCCGGCGGCGACGTGCAGATCTCCAATGCTTTGAGCCGGCTGCTGAACCTCACCGACAAGCTGGCGCAACAGCGTAAAGACGCCTATATCTCCTCCGAATTGTTCGTGCTGGCCGCCTTGGAGGACAAAGGCGAACTGGGCAATCTGTTGCGCAAGGCCGGCGCCGCCAAAGGCGCCATCGAGCAGGCAATCGAGTCCATGCGCGGCGGCCAGCGGGTGGAGGACCCCAACGCCGAGGAACAGCGCCAAGCGTTGGAGAAATACACCATCGATCTGACCGAGCGGGCCGAACAGGGCAAACTCGACCCGGTGATCGGCCGCGACGACGAGATTCGCCGCACCATTCAGGTGCTGCAACGGCGCACCAAGAACAACCCGGTGCTGATCGGCGAGGCCGGCGTGGGTAAGACCGCCATCGTCGAGGGGCTGGCGCAACGGATCATCAACGGCGAGGTGCCGGAAGGACTCAAGGACAAGCGGCTGCTGTCGCTGGATATGGGCGCCTTGATTGCCGGCGCCAAATTCCGGGGTGAATTCGAGGAGCGGCTCAAAGCCGTGTTGAACGATCTGGCCAAGCAGGAAGGGCGGATCATCCTGTTTATCGACGAACTGCACACCATGGTCGGCGCCGGCAAGGCCGAAGGGGCGATGGACGCCGGCAATATGCTCAAACCGGCGCTGGCGCGCGGCGAATTGCATTGCATCGGCGCCACCACCCTGGATGAATACCGCCAGTACCTCGAGAAAGACGCGGCGCTGGAGCGGCGCTTCCAGAAGGTGCTGGTGAACGAGCCCGGCGTGGAGGACACCATCGCCATCCTGCGCGGCCTGAAGCAGCGCTACGAAGTGCATCATGGAGTGGAGATCACCGATCCGGCCCTGGTCGCCGCCACCCTGCTGTCGCATCGCTATATCACCGACCGCAATCTGCCCGACAAGGCCATCGACCTGATGGACGAGGCGGCCAGCCGGATCCGGATGGAGATCGACTCCAAGCCGGAGGAAATGGACCGGCTGGAGCGGCGGCTGATTCAATTGAAAATCGAGCGCGAGGCGGTCAAAAAGGAGACCGATGAGGCCTCCCGCAAGCGGCTGGAGCACCTGGAGCAGGAGATTGGCAAACTGGGGAAAGAATTCGCCGATCTGGAAGAAATTTGGAAGGCGGAAAAGGCGACTCTGCAAGGTGAAGCGCATATCAAGGAGGAACTGGAGCGCGCCCGGCTGGAGATGGACACCGCCCGCCGGGCCGGCGATCTGGCGCGCATGTCGGAGCTGCAATATGGCCGGATTCCGGACCTGGAGAAACGACTGACCCAGGCCATGCAGACGGAGAAGCAAGGCTTCCAGTTACTGCGCAATAAGGTGACCGATGAGGAAATCGCCGAAGTGGTCTCCAAGTGGACCGGCATTCCGGTGGCCAAGATGCTGGAAGGCGAGCGCGAGAAGCTGTTGCAGATGGAAGCGGCGCTGCACCAGCGGGTGGTCGGCCAGGACGAGGCGATCAAGGCGGTCAGCGACGCTATCCGCCGCTCCCGCGCCGGATTGGCCGATCCCAACCGCCCGAGCGGTTCCTTCCTGTTCCTGGGTCCTACCGGAGTGGGCAAGACCGAACTGTGCAAGGCGCTGGCGGAGTTCCTGTTCGACACCCAGGAGGCGATGGTGCGGATCGACATGTCCGAGTTTATGGAGAGGCATTCGGTGTCGCGGCTGATTGGCGCTCCCCCTGGCTATATCGGTTACGAGGAAGGCGGTTATCTGACCGAGGCGGTGCGGCGCCGGCCCTATTCGGTCATCCTGCTGGACGAGGTGGAAAAGGCGCATCCGGACGTGTTCAACATCCTGTTGCAGGTGCTGGACGACGGCCGTCTGACCGACGGTCATGGCCGCACGGTGGACTTCCGCAACACGGTCATCGCCATGACCTCCAACCTGGGTTCGCAACTAATCCAGGAACTGGCCGGTGAGGAGCACTATGAACAGATGAAGCGGGCGGTGATGGAGATCGTCGGCACGCAGTTCCGACCCGAGTTTATCAACCGGATCGACGAGGTGGTGGTGTTCCATCCGTTACAGCGCGAGCAGATCCGGGCCATCGCCAGTATTCAGATCGAGTATCTGCGGCGGCGGCTGGCGGAGCGCGATATCGAGTTGCAAGTCGGCGAGGCGGCGCTGGATCATCTGGGCCAGGCCGGCTTCGATCCGGTCTACGGGGCGCGGCCGTTGAAGCGCGCTATCCAGCAGCAATTGGAGAATCCGCTGGCGCAACGGATTCTGGCCGGCGAGTTCGGACCGGGTGACGCCATCGAGGTGGCGGTGGAGCGGGATAAGCTGGTGTTCCGCAAGGGCGTGCGGGCGGCGGCTTGAGCAAATCGCTTTACCTGACAAAGCCCGCTTCGGCGGGCTTCGTTTTTGCAGCGGGCGTAGAAAGATTGATTTATCTGTTCTCTAAGTTTAGACTGGTCTGCAACCAGTCTGATTGTTGAGATGCAGCCATGCCTGAAGTCGGTGCTTATGAAGCCAAGACCCATCTGCCGAAACTGCTGGAGCGGGTGGAACAAGGCGAACGTTTCGTGATTACCCGGCATGGCCGGCCGGTCGCAGAATTGGCGCCGGTATCGCGGCGCGATCCTGAAAAAATCCGTAAAGCGATTGCCGATCTCAGGGCGTTTCGTAAGACTCACAGCTTGGCTGGGTTGAGCATTCATGAACTGATCCACGAAGGACATCGCTACTGATGCCATTCGTACTCGATTGCTCTGTAGCCCTGGCCTGGGTGTTTCCTGACGAGGCCACCGCAGCGCTGGATGCCCTTTGCGACAGCCTGATAGAGGATAATGCCCTGGCGCCGGCAATCTGGCCGTTGGAAATAACTAATGCCCTGTTGGCTGCCCAGCGGCGGGGGCGAATCACTGCCGAGGAATTACAAGATATTGTGGCGAAGCTGCGTGTTTTGAGTATCGAAGTGGACCAGGAGACGGGTGAGCAAGCGTTTACCCGAATCCTGGCATTGGCCCAGAAGCACAACCTGACGAGCTATGACGCCGCCTATCTCGAACTGGCGTTGCATCAAGAACTACCGCTCGCCACCCTGGATCGGCAGTTGCAGGCCGCCTGCCAGCTCGAAAACGTAACCGTTTTGCCGTAAAGTAGGGGCGCGATTAATCGCGCCCCTACGATCTTTTACATACCCCACGTGATAGTTCTTCCCCGCACCTGTTCCAGTCGCCGATAGATTTTTCCTCCCAGGATTTCCCCGGCGTGCGGTCGAAAATCACCAAACACCCCTCGTCCGTGGCGCAACGGTCCATGTATTCCCAGGTCTGTTGCAGGCCGGCGGCCAGTAGCTGTAGCTGTAGCTGTAGCTGTAGCTGTAGCTGTAGTTCTTTAACAGAATCAGAAAGATAGGGTGGGCTATGCTCACCCTACTGGGTGCTATGCGCTGCGCCCGATGAAACAATGGCGTCGGTTTGGTTAGGGTTTTATGCGCCATTGGCTGGAATTGGGCTGAGTTTGATGCGACCGGAAGCTGGAGTAAATTATGCTGCCGAATTACGATCTGCCCCTGTATCGTCCCCCGTCCGAGGGGAAAAATCTGATTATCCAGGTCACCCTGGGTTGCAGCTTCAACCGCTGCAGCTTCTGCTCGATGTATCGCACCAAGGAGTTCTCGGCGCGGCCCCTGGAAGAGGTGTTGGGGGAAATCAAGCGGCTCGGACGGGACTATCCGACGATCAGGCGGGTGTTTTTGGCCGACGGCGATGCGCTGGCGGCGCCTACCGACCATCTGTTGACCGTGCTCCAGGCCCTGCACGCCGCGTTTCCCCGGTTGGAGCGGGTGGCCAGTTACGCCCTGCCCAACAATTTGCGTAAGAAAACGGTCGCCGAATTACAGTCATTGCGGGAGAACCGGCTGAGCCTGATCTACTATGGCATCGAAACCGGTTCGGCGGAGTTATTGAAGCGGATCACCAAGGGAGCGACGCCGCCATCCATGATCGAGGGATTGAACCAGGCCAAGGAGGCCGGTCTGCGCATTTCCGCTACCGTGATTCTGGGGCTTGGCGGGCAAAATTACTGGCAAGAGCATATCGACGCCACGGCTGAACTGGTCAATCAGGTGGCGCTGGATTATCTGTCCACCCTGCAACTGGGGCTGGACCCGATGATCCGGGAGGAGTTTTTCAAAAAATTCCGCGAGCCTTTCCTGCCGCAGGATGATTTCGGCATGCTGGAGGAGCAAACCCGGCTGCTGCAACGGCTGGACCCGCCGGCGCCGCTGGTATTTCGCTCCAATCACGCTTCCAATGCGCTGGCGCTGGCCGGCACGCTTCCCGAGGATAAGGATAAACTGTTGGCCTTGCTGACTCTGGCTGGCAAAGGCCAGATGGGATTGCGACCTTTCTGGGTACGCGGCTACTAAGCTCCAACCATGACCATCTTATTTGAATGGTTATCAAAGAGAGCCTGACCTGTCAAAATTAATGCGTCCGACCACTAGTGGTCCGTCAGCGTTGCTTTGACGAGATAAATGGGCCAAACTCTACCGGCGTACACAGTGATCAGTCGGGTTTACGACGGCGGATGCACGGATCAAGCTCAAGCGGCTTTACCCGTCACTGCAACGCTGACGTGC
>CAIMUS010000107.1 GCA_903844665.1 uncultured Pseudomonadota bacterium | reverse complement strand
CTTGCTGCTCAGCCGCTCCCGCCTCAGCCGGCAGGCGTTGAACCAAGCCTTCGAGGAACTCAAGATCAATCCGCTGTTGCTTTCCTGTCTGGCCGGCGTGGTCTTTGCCGCGCTGAACTGGGAACTGCCGCCGCTGGTTGGACGCACCCTCACCGCCCTCGGCCAGATGTCCCTGCCGCTGGCGCTGCTGTGTATCGGCGGGTCGCTGGTCTCGATGCGGGTGCGCGGCAAGTTAAGCTGGTCGCTCGGCGCGGTCGTCGCCAAGCTGTGCCTGTTGCCCCTGTTGGGCTACGCCGTCGCCCACCTGTTCGGCCTGAGCGTTCAGGGTACACGGATTGCCCTGATTCTGCTGGCCTGTCCGACCGCCTCGGTCTCTTACATCCTGGTCAGTCAGTTAGGTGGCGATAAACCGCTGGCCTCGGGAGCGATACTCATCAGCACGTTGCTGGCGGTGCTGCCGCTGGCGGTGATTCTGGCGGTGGTTTGAAGATTACTAAGGGCCAGCAAGAACCCTGGGAGATGACGTCACTGCGGGATAATTTTTTCTTCGTGCCTACCAAGATGCCGCCTGAGTGGCCTGCTCCCAGAGTAACACCGCCTTCGGTACCCCGACCCATCACAACAGAGGTAGTGTTGCCAACGCCGCCTGCGCCATCTTCACCGCCAGCACCAATCCCTACCGCTTCAGGCCGGGAATTCCAAGATAAGCTGAAAGACGGCTCCTTGGGTCCCATGATGGTGATAATTCCGGCAGGATCGTTTTTGATGGGTTCGCCGCCTATAACGGAAATTACGCTTACAATGATGGACCTAAAGGAACATACCGGCAGGAAACGGTGGAGGTGGGCCAGTTTCCCGCCAATCCTTGGGGACTGTATGACGTTCATGGCAATGTCTCGGAATGGACCTGTTCAGTCTATGACAAGGATTATGGTGGGGGCGAACAACGCTGTGCCGAACCCAATACGAGCGGCCCGTGTGTGCTGCGGGGCGGCTCGTGGTACGGCGGCCCGCTGTGGGTGCGCGGGGCTGCGCGCCTCTGGACCGCCCCGCGCCTCTGGAACGGGGACGGGGGTTTTCGCCTGGCCAGGACTTTCCCTTAAATCTTTGATCTTTTTCCCTTTTCTTCTTTTCGAGAGCGAAGCTCCCGTTTTTTCGTTTTTTTTCGGGGGGTAGAGTAGTAGGGTGGGCAGACAAGCTGCCCACCCTACTTGCTTAACCCGGGACCGCTCTTCCTAAACCCGAATGAACCAGCGACGACGGTAAGGGATGTACAGGAGGCTCCAGATCAACATCGTGAAGAGGCAGGCGTACAAGAGGGAACCAAGTTCAGGAGATATCAGGACACCGTCTCCAAGGCCTACGATACGCTCGGTCGCGAAATTGGGAAATGGAGTTCCAGCGATCTCGACTTGCTGGAGGAGATCGGCGCCAAACTCGGAGAGGATGTAGGCAAGAATGGCGTTGCGGCCGAACACTTCAAGAATCCATACCCATCGCACCGGCTGCCGCGCGTCGGCGCACAGGTAGCACGCGCCGAGCATGATCATCGCCCAGCCGCCGGTGAACAGCACGAAGGAAGGTGTCCAGATCATCTTGACCATGGGAAGGACGAGACCCCACACCCACCCGATCACCGTACCCGCGACACCCGCGGCAATCAGAAGCAGACCGACTCTCTTTGACACGGGCTTATCGACCAGCTTTAGACCGACCCAGCAACCGATGAGCGTTGAGACGAGAGCGGCCGGTGTGCTCAGTAGTCCTTCCGGCTCCGTTGGCCACACGCTGAACACATGCGCGGGCGTGAACGTCGCAATGTCCACCCACCGAGGCAGATTGGCAGTCGGCTCCAGTTGGCCAGGCGTCACGCCTGGCGCGCCAACGAAGTGAAGCACGGCGGCATAACCGACCAGGGTCGCGGCACCGAGACTCCACTGCCAACGCTGGGGCACGTGAAGCAGGACTATCGCCGCAAGAAAGAAACAGATACCGATACGCTGCAGCACACCAGGTATCCGCCATGTTTCGAGGACGAACTCGGGAAACGCATTGATCACAAGGCCGAGCAATATCAGCACTGCCGCTCGGCGCGCCAGCCGAATGTACAGATGCGACGTGCACGGTCTAGGTTGGTCGTCAGGCGCCAGGCTGAGGTACGGACGAAGCGCCGCAGCCAGCGCCACGCCAACGATGAATATGAAAAAGGGGAACACCAAGTCCGTCGGAGTAATCGCGTCCCATTGTGCATGGAGCAATGGACGATAGGTGTGCGCGGAATCGCCCGGCGTGTTGACCAGGATCATCGCCGCGATAGTCAGCCCTCGAAACAGATCGAGAGAAGCCAGGCGGCGTTTCTTCTCGGACGTAATCATCTGAGACTCCTATCGACGACGAGAAATGCAACCCTCATTTGTGCATGGCAGTCCCATGGCAGGGCCGTAGGTTGGGGTGAAAGGAACCCCAACGTCACCCGTGATCAGGACATGTTGGGGTTCGTTCCTCAGTCGTCCGGCCATTCGAAGCAGATTCGCCACTGATCATCGAGCCGGATGCTGTATTGTCCTTGGCGGTTGCCCTTCAGGGCCTCGAGGGTGCGGCTCTTTTTCTACGACGCCGGGTTGCCAAAAATCAACACGTTATAGCGCGTAGGATTTGAAAAAGGACCTCTCAAGGGGTAAATAAGGATCTTATTCACCCCCCTTCTGCAACGAGAGGTCCTGTACTATGAAAGCACAAGCGGTAGCGTTTGACCAGCCGTGTCATTCGGCCTACGAGAAGTTTATCGAGATAACGAACCATCTCCAAGGTGAGGTGTTGTCGGCGGGAACGCATAGTGACGTCGAGGCTTATCTGGAGGAGGACGGACGTGAACTGCTGCGGTTGCTGCTGCAAGAACATTTGACTAACCGTGGCTCCGGGCGGGTTGGGGAAGCAGTTTGCGGTGCGGACGGGGTAGTTCGCCCGCCTAAGCGCGATCACCTGGAGCGGAGTTATCAGAGTGTATTTGGTCGAGTTCAGGTGGAGCGAACCGGGTATGGTCAGCGCGGGGTGACCAGCCTGTTTCCGCTGGATGCGCAATTGAACCTGCCTGCACAAGGCTACTCGCATCGGTTGCAGCAGCGGGTCGCCCGCCAGGCGGCCAAGGAGTCGTTTGAAGAAGTCATCAAAGACATCGAGGCAGAGACTGGCGTGCACATTGGCAAGCGCCAGGTCGAGGCGATCGTCGTCACCGCGGCACACGATTTCTTGCTGTAAATTTTCCAGTGATGGAGACAAGCTGATACACTATTTTGTGTAGTAAGAGCAAAGATAACACTACATGTAGTGCTCACATGTTCTCATCACTGGAAAATTTACACTACCCAAAATTGCACTTTCCGGCTGACTGGCGTCTGCAAGTGCGGGTTCCCCTTCCTCTTCCCAGCCCATCTCAGCGCACACCTTACGCAACGCCTCCAGAACATAGCGCCGGCGTTCATCCTGTTCCTGCAACGAGCCAAGAGCGCGGAACAGCGGGCCGAAAGTGTGAAACAGCGAATCGAAAGCGCGAAACAGCGGGCTGAAAGCGCGAAACAGCGGGCCGAAGCGGCCGAGTCCGAGTTGGCGCGTCTGCGGGCTTTACTGCAACAGCAAGGGATCGATTTTGCCGAATAACGACGTTCAGCTACCTGTGTTTGCCGATCACAGAGTAAGTTGCATAGGGTGGGCAGCTTGCCTGCCTACCTTGCCTATGCCCGGCCAACTCGCGTGGGTAGAATCCGAATGAACTGCGGGACAGGGTGGAGTTACTTTAAGGCCGTTTCCAACTCAGGCGCCGGCGCCTGCCGACGCGGGATGGCTTTCAGTTCCTCAGTCAGCGCCTGCCGGGCCAAATCGAGCTCGTACAGCTTTTGCAGGTTCAGCCACAGCTCCGGGCTGACGCCCAGCCACTGCCCCAGGCGTAAGGCGGTATCGGCGGTCACGGCCCGCTTGCCGGCCAGGATTTGCGTGATCCGGTTCGGCGGTACGCGGAGAATACGCGCCAATTCGGACGCGGTCATGCCGATTTCGACAAGCTCATCTGCCAGGATTTCACCGGGATGGATTGGGGTTCTAGCCATCGGATTGACTCATGCGGTTAATGGTAGTCCGTGATTTCCACCTGAGAGGGGCCGGGAGCATCGTCCGGCCATTCGAAACAGATTCGCCACTGCTCATTGATCCGGATGCTGTATTGTCCTTGACGGTTGCCTTTCAGGGCCTCGAAGCGGTTGCTGGGTAACAGCATCAGATCCCGCTTGCTGGCGGCGGCTTCCAGTATCCGCAGTCGCTTTTCCGCCTGTCGCTGAATGGCCTGAAAACGTGGCACTCGCCCGCCCTGGTAAAATCGCTCTGTGTCTTTGTCTCGGAAGCTCAGGATCATGCCGGCATGCTAGGCGGATTTATGCAGGACGTCAAGCATAACGCCTTGCTCCGCTCGGGTATCCACTTAAGTCGGGACGCTTTACAGGCTGAGCCCGTAGGGGCGGTTCGCGAACCGCCCCTACGGGGATTCCCTAGTAGCGCCGGCATTTTGCCGGCTGTTGACTGGCGTCGAATGCCCTGAGGCCGGCGGGGACG
>CAIMUS010000106.1 GCA_903844665.1 uncultured Pseudomonadota bacterium | reverse complement strand
GCCAGCCAACCCACCGTCTTTAGATGGTGAGTAGTTGAGTTAAATTTACTTAATGGTAACCGTTCACCGGGATTAATCATGAAGTCTAAGTTTTTCAATTGGTTAAGCAACCACAGTCATCGTTGGTTGAAAAATCATCACTTGAAGAATCAACAACTTGTTGACCCCGGTGAACGGTTACACTTAATGACTTAATGTGCTGTAACAACATTTTTATGACACTACCCTGTAGTCGATCGCAATGCCACCTGGATCCTGAAGTCCGAGGTGATAACTAAGGTGTCCCGGCTTAAGTGGATACCCCACCTGCAAAATTTAACCCATTGAAATTACTAACTGTCTCGGCTTAAGTGGATACCCTAAGTCAGACAGACTCCTAGTGCATCTTGTCGTTGTTTTTTCCCTGATCTTGCTGCGCGGAGAAGCTCTGCGACGATTCCGGCACGTCGCCCGGCTGCAACGGGCGTTCGGTGATCGCGAACTCGGTCGTAAAGGTCTTGCCCTGCCGGAAGACCTTCAGCCGGGCCCGAGTGCCAATGCGGATTGTGTCGAGCGCGCGCTGCAGACTCTCGTCGTTCTTCAGCGCGATGTCGTTGATTGCGACGACGACGTCGCCACCCAGGATCAGCGACCGGGTTCCGACCTTTACCGGCAGGCGGCCCCCGACGATGCCGGCGACACCGGCCGGGCTGTTCGGCTCGACCGCTTCGACGAGAAAGCCATCGGTAAGCGGCAGGGTGAAGATCTGTCTCAGCCCAGCGTCGATCAGGCTGCCGTCAACGCCGAGCCACGGTCGGATCAGCCGGCCCTTCTCGACGAGCGGGGTCACGACGGAGCGCGCGAGATTGGACGGGATCGCAAAGCCGATGTTTTGCGCATCGCCGAGAATTTCGCTCGCGATGCCGATCACGTCGCCGCAGCGGTTGAGGATCGGTCCGCCGGAGTTGCCGGGATTGATCGCCGCATCCGTCTGGATCATCGGCCACGCGAGCAGCCGCGGCCGCTCGGGCAGGATGCGATTGAGGGCGCTGACGATTCCGCTGGTGATGGTCTGATCGAGGCCCAGCGGATTACCGATGGCGACGACTTCGTCGCCCGGCCGCACGCCGTTCGAATCACCGAAGACCAGCACCGGCAGCTTTCCATGCTCCGGCTTGGGAATCCGAAGAATCGCGAGATCGAAAATCGGATCGGCGCCGAGCAGCTTGGCCGACAGCACCGTGCCGTCATCGAGCGTCACGGTGAGTACTTGGGCCCCGAACACGACGTGCGAGTTCGTCATCACCAGACCCTGGGCGTCGATGATGAACCCCGACCCGGTCTCCTGCTGAACGCGGTCGTCCATACGGTAGGGATTGATGGTGAGCGCCGTGATGAGCACCACCGCTGGTGACTTGCTGTCGTAAAGATCGGCGATCGACTGGTTGCATTTCGCTGCAGCGAGCGCCGCTGCGGCCGGGATCAGGGCGAGCGCCGTGAGCAACGCCCGCATCCGCAGCGCCCGTTTTCGCGGCGTCCGCTGCCGCGCGCTGAAGAGGCCGAGTTGGCCCGCCAGTGCGATGAGTACGATCGCCGCCTTTCCGCACTTTTCCATCGATTTCATTTTTGACTCCGATGTGTCGTAGCTTTATATCATTTCAGCACAAGATGACGAAGCCCGCCAGATGCAGGGGATAGGGTGGGACCGAACTACGATTTGGGGCATCCTCAAAAAACCTGCCTGTAAAGGGCAGGCGGCGTTTGGTAAAATCCGTGCGGGTGCCCTACGGCCCCGGCTACGGGCCCAGCGTGGGCGTTCAAAGCTTCCCGTAGCAACGGAACAAAATCCAACGAACTTGTAGGGATGGTGTTATGGAGTGAGACCAGCTCGGCGAGGGTTTTAAGCAGGCCAGTAGTAGCTCATGAACACACTTTTCTGCGGAACTGTACTAAGGTTTGCGCAGGGGTATTAGCACCACTGGTTATTGAGCCAATTTGTCTGATAGGAGAATAGCATGATGTCTAGCCTTCGTAAGATCCACAGTTTCATAGCCCTATCCACTCTTTTCCTTCTCCTGCTAGGTTCACAGGCAATTGGACAGAGCCTGGAGGACCGCTGCAACCATGGTGATCGAGAGGCGTGTCACCAACTCCGACATACGCAAGAATCTGGCGGGAACCTGGAGGACCGCTGTAACCGTGGTGATCGAGAGGCGTGTCACCAACTCCGCCATACGCAAGAATCTGGCGGGAACCTGGAGGACCGCTGTAACCGCGGTGATCGAGAGGCGTGTCATCAACTCCGAGGTACGCAAGAATCTGGCGGCAACCTGCAGGACCGCTGCAACCGCGGTGATCGAGAGGCGTGTCACCAACTCCGCCGTACGCAAGAATCTGGCGGCAACCTGGATGACCGCTGCAACCGCGGTGATCGAGAGGCGTGTCACCAACTCCGACGTACGCAAGAATCTGGCGGGAACTCTGGGAAGAAAGAAGAAAAGGGGTCAGACACGATTATAGGAAAGATGCCACTGGGCGGCAGTGGTAAACAGCAAGCAGATGTGGCAAGCTATACCCCATAATGACCTTGGGCGCCTTGGAGAAACTTATGCCTACGGTGCTAGAAACACTTGAGATTCAGGTACTTCGCCTGCCTGCTGCAGATCGCTCCCGCCTGCTTGATCGCCTCATCGCCAGTCTCGACGAAGACAAGTCGATAGATAAAGCGTGGGATAGGGAAGCCGCACGCAGAGACGCAGAGATTGAGGACGGAACGTCTACACTGGTAGACGGAAAAGATGTCCTCGCTCGCCTCAGAGCGGAAATTCGGTGACATACAGTCTTCATCGCGAGGCAGAGCGAGACCTTGCAAGTGCCTTCCGCTTCTACCGAGAGCAAGGAAGCGACAAAGTTGCACTGCGTTTTCTCGCCGAATTTGAGCGCGTTGCCGAGTTCCTGGACAGTAACCCAGGGGTAGGTACACCCACGAGCGATGACCGAAGGATCTACCCTCTTCGCTCGTACCCGTACTCGGTAATCTATAAGCCCATCAAAACGGGAATACGAATTCTGGTTGTTCGACATCAGCGACGAGCGCCTGAATTTGGACGAGATAGGCGCTGAGCCTGGAAAAAAAGCCCGCGTAGGGCGCAATAGCGTACTCGCGTATTGCGCCGCATGATGGCTGGATCTTGCGGGATTCTATCCGGTCTAACTTTGACTTTACAGAGTAAAAATCTGGAGTTTCCTTGAAAGCATCCGTTTATATTGAAACGTCGGTTTTCAGCTATTTGACGGCACGACCAAGCAATGATTTACGTGCCATAGCAAACCAGAGTGCGACATCCGAGTGGTGGGAAACACAACGGCCCAATTACAGCGTCTTTGTATCCGATCTCGTCATATCCGAAGCTGGCAAGGGCCATCCAGAAGCTGCACAGCGTCGGCTAGCAGCAATCGCCGACCTGCCATTACTCCAAATTTCTCCCGAAGTCCGGGTTTTGGCGCAAGCACTCATCGAAAATCATGCACTGCCCCCGAAAGCCGAGGCAGATGCCTACCATGTGGCCATTGCCGTCGTGAACGGCGTCGAGTATTTGCTCACATGGAATTGCACGCATGTTGCCAACGCACATACGCGGCCTAAAATCGAAGCCACCTGCAGAGCGCATGGCTACGAGCCGCCCGTTATCTGCACCCCACTCGAACTTACGGAGGATTAAACATGTGGCAAGATCCAATTGTTGCCGAAACGCGCTCCCTTAGAGACGAATATGCACGTCAGTTTAACTATGACGCTGATGCTATTTTTGAAGACCTCATGGCAAAGCAAGCCATGCACCCGGAGCGTGTGGTTTCATTACCACCGCGCAAGGTCGGTGGCTTGAAGTATGCCAACGACAAATCCCAAGCCTAACTTGGCAAAGGCCGAAATAGTGGCAAAGGCCGAAATAGGGGACAGACCAGAATGGCACTAACTTTTCATATAACTGGTTGATTTATATTAGTATTTATGCCACTTTAAGGCCATTCTGAGGTATCATAACCGGGTGGTGTTACGAAAGTGTTAGCATGAAAAAATTAAGTTATTCAAACAGTTGCTTATAAATGATTAGCAACGGTTTTGGAACACTACCGTC
>CAIMUS010000105.1 GCA_903844665.1 uncultured Pseudomonadota bacterium | reverse complement strand
CTTCTATTGTATTGCCATGATCATCTCGGATAATGATTTCAATCGTTGCCATATCGATGTCCTCTTAATTCAAACAAAAGTGTATACTTTTAACATAGTATAACATGTTTGATATTCGTCACTGGAAAATTTACAGCAAGGAACTTTTCTGAAAAAAGGGGCCAGGCTCGATTTATTCCGATCGCCCTAACAAATACCGTGCTGAGCAGCGTCGGCGGTGGGAGAGCGCCGCTAAATCAAAAATGGACGCAGAGTAGATGGGAGAAGGGCCGGTCCAGCACCGACCTTTCTTGCGTTAGAGGCCGATCCTGTTCCTGCGATTCCTTGTGCTATGCTGAGACATGATCCAGCAACGTTAAAGTGGTCGAAGATTATGCAGGCAATTGAATTCAATATCCTGATTGAAAAAGATACTATCCGTCTACCTGTGGAACTGGCTGCTTGGCAGGGTAAGGCAGTGCGGGTGATTCTGCTGGCTGACGATACCGTGCCAAAGCAGGAAGACGGGCAGGTTGGCGATGACGAATGCCGTGCACAAGCCATCACCCGCGCCAGGGCATTATTAAACCGTCCCGTGTGCCACTACCTCAGTGCGGCCCGGCTCGATACCCGTGGGTTCCGCTTCGATCGCGAGGAGGCTAATGAACGTTGAGGTTTTTCTGGACACCAATATTGTCATTTATGCCTACTCCGCCCAGGAAACCGACAAGTTCGAAGCCGCCAATCGGCTGATTGATGCTGGAACAGCCGTGATCAGCATTCAAGTCCTCAACGAACTCACCGCGACCTTGGTGCGCAAGTTCGGTTTGACTTGGCCGCAAATCAGCGCGATTGTAGCGGAATTAACCCAACGCTGCGCTGTCGCGCCACTCACGGTATCCGTAGTGCAAAGCGCCATCCAACTCGCGGAGCGGTATGGTTACCGTTACTATGATTGCCTGATTCTGGCAACTGCCCTGGAACGCGGTTGCCCTGTCGTATTCTCAGAAGATATGCAACATGGACAGGTCATTGCCGGTCGGATCAGCATTCTCAACCCTTTCCTGCTGTAACTTTTCATAGCTGTAAATTTTCTTGTGATACCAATGGTAGTCAGCGTAGCCTGGATGGAGCTCAATATCGCTCGGCCTCCCCATGCCCCAACGCACGCCTCGCCGCTTCGGCAAGAAACCCCGACCGGCTGAAGCCGCGCGCCTTGGCGGCTTCATCGATGCGCCGGATCAGATTGCGTGGCAGGGTGATGTTGATCTTTTCGGCCTTGCCCTCGTAGCTCGACACATCCACGTCCACCACGGCCCATACTCCGCAGGCATAGTCCGGATTGGCTTGGTGTTCGGCCAATGGGCGCGGCTCGGGCAGTGGCTCTCCGTCCTCCGCCATGCCCTCGAAGTGGAGATCGATCGCCTCGTGCGCGTTCTCCAGCGCCTCGTCCAGCGTGTCCCCTGCCGAGAAGCAGCTAGGCAAGTCCGGCACAGTCACGCCGTAGCGCACGCCATCATCCGTATGGAGCACAATTGGGAATCGCATGATGTTCACCTTGTTCAACGCCAGCCAGCCTGCTTTTCAATACTGCGTAGGGTGCCGGTGGGAATGTCTTTGTCGGGAT
>CAIMUS010000104.1 GCA_903844665.1 uncultured Pseudomonadota bacterium | reverse complement strand
TCGGTTTATGACCGTACCTGGCAGGCCTGTCTGCTCCACACCCGTCCCCGGCTGGAGCCGTTGGCCCAGCGGCTCGAACCTAAAGCAAGCTGGGATGATCTGGTGTTGCCGGTCGAGCAGTTGACGCTGCTGCAACAGATCGCCACTCAGGTGGAGCGGCGCAGCCGGGTTTATGATGATTGGGGTTTCCGCCGGAAGATGAACCGGGGGTTGGGGATCAGCGCCCTGTTTGCCGGTGAAAGCGGCACCGGCAAGACGCTGGCCGCCGAGGTGATCGCCAATGCGCTGCGCCTGAACCTGTACCGCATCGATCTCTCCGCCGTGGTGAGCAAGTATATTGGCGAGACCGAGAAGAACCTGCGGCGGCTGTTCGACGCGGCGGAAGATGGCGGAGCGATTCTGTTTTTCGACGAAGCCGATGCGCTGTTCGGCAAGCGCAGTGAGGTGA
The DNA here is from genome assembly GCA_903844665.1 of uncultured Pseudomonadota bacterium. Taxonomy (GTDB): domain Bacteria; phylum Pseudomonadota; class Gammaproteobacteria; order Competibacterales; family Competibacteraceae; genus CAIMUS01. The sequence goes on along the minus strand of CAIMUS010000104.1, from coordinate 1,501 downwards.
AGGACAGTCACGACCGCTATGCCAATATCGAGATCAACTATCTGTTGCAGCGGATGGAAGGTTATGGTGGACTGGCGGTCCTGGCCACGAATTTAAAGAGCGCGCTGGATCAGGCGTTTCTGCGGCGATTGCGGTTTATCGTCAACTTTCCGTTTCCCGACAGCGAGTATCGGCGGGCGATCTGGCAGCGGGTTTTTCCGGCGGAGACGCCGACCGAAGCGCTGGATTACGACCGTCTGGCGCGGCTGAATGTAACCGGCGGCAGCATTCACAATATGGCGCTCAGTGCGGCTTTTCTGGCAGCGCAGGCGGGCAGCGCCGTGACGATGGCGCTGCTCTTCGAGGCGATCCGCAGCGAATTCCGCAAGCTGGAAAAGCCGATCAACGAGGCCGAGTTTCGTATGGTTGCGGCGGTGGGGGCGAAGGCGTGAATATCGATCTGCATATCGAGCGGCTGGTGTTGGAGGGTATCGCTGTATCGCATGCCGATCGGGCACGCCTCCAGAATGCCTTGGAAACCGAGCTTGTCAGGTTGCTTTCGAGTGGCGGGTTGAATCGAAGTTTTGAAGCGGGCATTGCCTTGCCGTCGGTCAAGGCGGGAAATATCGAAATGAAACCCGGCCAAGGCGCTGCCGAGTTGGGACGGCAGATCGCCCAGGCCGTGTATGGAGGAATGAGTCAATGAGCCAACAGGCTACAAGCGAAAATATGACAAGTGAGTTAACCTTTCTGACCTTACCACCTATCAGTTTGCTTCCAACCCTGGAATCACAGATTGTAGGGCGCATTAGCGGAGCGGAGCGGAGCGTAATGCGCCGTATGAGGGGCAGCAGTATAACGGCGCAATACGCTACGCTATTGCGCCCTACCAACTGATAGGTGATAAGCCTTTCTGACCAACGTAATGACTTGAACACAGGGTATATATGGCCACCGACTACGACAGCCCCTGGAAAAACGTGCTGGAAAGTTACTTTGAACCCTTCATGGCGTTCTTCTTTCCCCAAGCTCATGCCGAGATCGATTGGACGCAGGGCTATGAATTTCTGGACAAAGAACTGGCCCAAGTGGTACGGGATGCGGAACTGGGCCGGCGGCGGGTGGACAAGCTGGTCCGGGTAACGCTGCGCAACGGCCAAGTTGGGCTGGTGCTGATCCACGTGGAGATTCAGAGTCAATGGGAAGCGGAGTTTAATGAACGGATGTACATCTACAATTACCGCCTGTTCGACCGCTATCACAAGCCGGTGGCGAGCCTGGCGGTGTTGGGCGACGAGCAACCCCACTGGCGACCGGACCGTTATGAGTATGAACTGCTGGGGTGCCGCGCCGGGCTGCACTTTCCGGTGGTCAAACTGCTGGACTACGGCGCGGACTGGCCGGCCCTGGAAACCAATGACAATCCCTTTGCCACGGTAGTGATGGCGCATCTCAAAGCGCTGGAGACCCGGACTGACGACCCGAGCCGCTACCGCTGGAAACGGGCGCTGGTCAAACGCCT